>JAOARD010000016.1 GCA_025210735.1 Bacteroidales bacterium | reverse complement strand
TGTATTAGGAGTTAATACATCGCGTTATTATATGTTTGATCCATCCTATTATCTGAAAGGAGATGATATAAAAAAGGATGCAGGAGGATTTGTAGAGGGAAATGTACAGTTTCCGTATCGTGGATTTAATGCATCGTTTATAGCACGAATTTATAGCGGAGGGATAAAGAGTGGCGACAGCTATTTTGCAGGAGATATCACGTTTGATTTTTCGCTGTTTGATTATACATGGCATACAAATGCAGGTTTATCATTTAGTAGTTCAAGTGCAAGTTATTTTGAGAGTCGTTTCTTCTCAAACAGGATAAAATGGAATGAATCCCTTCCTCGTGAGAATAAAACATCATTATCGGGGGTGATAAGTTCGTCTGATTTAGGATTGTCATTGGAGGGATACTATAATCAGATAGGAAACTTTATAAGTTATGATACTCTAGGAGTAACAACAAACGACGGACAGTTTGCAGTGTTTGGATTACGTGCCAAGAAACAGTTTAGGTTAGGAGGATTACGAACAGATATATTGGTAGATTTTCAGCAGAGTACAGATGAGAGTGCATTGAGTCTTCCGCTGTTAAGTACTGAGACTAAACTATACTGGGAGGATGATATCTATTTTAAGAAGACAGACGGACTATTAGATTATCAGATAGGAGTAAGTTTAAGATATAATACAGAGTACTATGCTGATGCTTATGAGCCTGCTATGGGTGTTTATGTACAACAACGTATAAAGAAATATGGAGGTTATCCGTGGTTTGATGCGTTTTTAAACATCAAAGTAAAACGTATGGTGATATATCTAAAATATACTCATCTTAACGAGAGTTTTTCAAATGGCGAGTACTTCCGCACGCCCTATTATCCGGCTGCTCCGGCTGCTTTAACATACGGTTTTATCTGGAGATTTTATAATTAAGCTCATGATGATAGTTTAGAATTTATACCTTTGATAACGTTAAAATTCTAAACTATAACTTATGGGTAAACAAGCATTAGTCCTTAGTGGGGGATCGATAAAAGGAGCATTTCAAGCAGGAGCAGTTAAGCAAATATTATCAGAAGGTTTCGAACCTGAAATAATTCATGGGATATCTGTAGGATCGTTAAATGGTGCATTTTTAACTAATCTTACAGGAAAGTATGATAATAACTATAAATGGACTGATTTGGGAGATGAATTGGTTGATTTTTGGCTTAATGGAATTACAAAACCGGAATCGCTTGTAAAGAAGAATTCAGTACTTAAATTAGGATGGCAACTTTTGAGGGGTAAATTTGAGAGTGTATTATCTACAAAGCCATTGAAAGATTTGGTTCATAAGACAATAGAAGTAGATAATTTTATCAAAAGCAATATTGATTATACTGCTGGTGCAGTGGATCTTAATTCAGGAAATCTTAAATCGTTTAGTAAGTATGATAAGGAGTTGATTGAGGGTGTAATTGCAAGCACAACAATACCAGTCATGATGCCGGCATCTTTAATAGGAAAAACCTATTATTATGATGGTGGACTGAGAGAGGTTGCTCCTTTAAAATCTGTTATAGATAAAGGCGCAACAGATATTGTTGTTATTCTGTGTCAAAGTATGGATGTTTCAGCACAGAACTTTGATCATGGAAATATTGCACATATGATAACACGTGTTATGGATATTGTTACAAATGAGACTGTGAATAATGATATACGTCAAACACTGAAGGTTAATGAAATTATTAGAGAGAACATTGAACTTACAAAAAATGGTGTATTTAAAGATAAGAAGAAGATTAATATAAGATTGATTAGACCTGATAGTGAACTTACACTTAAGATTGATAAGTTTGATAAAAAGGATATTGAGAATATGATTGAATTGGGTCGTATTACGGCTGAAAAATCAAAATGGCAATAGATGAAAAAGGGTCGCTTCAAACAGAAACGACCCTTTTATTATAGTTGATTAATGGTTATCGTTTAATAACCTTTTTAATTGTTTTTACATTGTCTTTACTAATTTCAAACAGATAAGTTCCGTTTGCTTTATCAGTAATATTTACAGCTGTATTATTGGTAATATTATTCTTTACCATAACAAGCTTTCCTGACATGTTAAATACACGTAACTTGAAGTTTCCATCAGGAAGATTTATATTACACCCACCTGTTGTAGGGTTTGGATAGATTTTAACTTTTGTTGAAAGTTCATTATTAATACCAAGAACCTTAGATACTTTAATCTTAAATACTGATTTAACTGTTTTGCCATATTTTGAAGCAGTAACAGTTATTGTAGACTCACCTTCAATATCTTTCTTAATTGTAAGAGTTAAATCTGTATCAATAAGATTTGCTGTAACAAGACTTTCATTATTACTCGTAACTGTAAAATCTGGTTTTTCATCATATGAGAATATTGTAGTTAGATCTAAATCTATATTCTCTTTAGAGTTAAGAAGAATATTATAATCAGATATTGTTTTTAGTAATTTAAGATTATAGTCAACAATTACCTTGAACTCTGATTTAACAGTTTTGCCATATTTTGAAGCAGTTATAATTATTGTTGATTCATCAAGAGTATTATCCTTAATTGTAAGAACAACATTTGGATCATTGATAACAGCTGTAACAAAATCAGATTTACTACTATTTATAGTAAAATCTGGTTTATCTGTATAGCTAAATATATCTTTCAGATTAAGGTTAATAACTTTATCTGATTTTGGATTAAGATTAAAATCACTTATTTGTTTATTAAGTTTTAAGTCATAATCAATAGTAACTTTCAATTCAGAAGTTGCTTTGTTTCCGTCAGAAACACCTTCAAAAACAATAATTGCCTCACCTGTTAAATCAGGTTTGATATCTATCTTAAGATTATCACCTGTTATATTAGTTTTGATTAGAGTTTCATTACTGTTACTTTTTATTGTTACAGTAGGTTTTGTACCTTTACTCTTAAATAGATTTGAAATGTCAATATTTTTTGTTGTAGCCTCATTTACGTTTAATGAGATGTCAGTAATTTTGTTATTCTCCCATATATAAGAGTTTAATTTACCAACAAAGATACCTCTACCATGCGTACCAGCTATTATCTTTCCAGACTCAACACTTACGTCAATGTCATTTACAATTACACTACCAATTAGTGAAGGTGCAACTTTTGTCCATACTGTACTGTTTCCATTAAGTACTTCTGTTGAATATAGTCCTGTACTAGTACCTATAAGATATACTTTTGAGTCACCATCAATAATTGCAGCAGCTCTAATTGATGGTCCTGGATTTGCATTAGTTCCTAATAAATTACCTTCAACACATGTAAGCGTTGTTCCTCCATCATTTGTATGATATATTCCTTTAATTCCATAGTTAGACATAACAAATATTACTTCATTATTGTTTTTTGGATTGATAAATATGTCATGTGGAAATGCACCATTTTGCATATCTGGAATTATAATCTCAGTTATCTTTCTTGTAGATTTATCAGCATCTACAACTTTATAAAGTTTTGGATACTTATATCTGTCATAAGCTCCAACGTATAGAACATTTGCTTCTTTTTCAGATACGGCAATTGATGTAATGGTATAACCCACTGCTGCAACAGAGAATGATGACCAGTTTGTATTAACTCCATATTGATTGAAATTTGATATTTTGGATAGATCGGAATTTCTCCATACTCTATTTCCACTAGGATAATACATGACATTATTATCGTTAGGATCAATAACAAAAGGATGTATAAATAACTGACCTGTTGCTCCTGCAGGATGACATCTTGTCCATTCTGAAGGAATTCTATTATTACGTCTAATAACCTTTCCATATTGAGAAGAAGCGTATGTATAATTATCACCAATAGCACAGTATGCACCATCACCACTACTAAGATCCGCAGACTCTGTAGCAGTTGTACCATCAAACTGGAAGAATGGTGATCCGTTGTCCTGCGCTCCACCCATTATAGCGTTCCCATCGGCATTTTTTTCGATTGATACATTGTAGAATTGAGTAATATTATAACCTCTGTTCTTATCTTCCCATTTCAGGTATGAGGAAGAAGTAGAGTTCGTTTTAATATTTGATGTGTAACTTAAACCTCCGTCATGACCACTCCACATTGCGTTTGGATTATTTGGATCAAAAACAGATATATGACAATCAGGATGATGATTTGGATACTCAAAAGCATCAACAGCTTTATTTCCATAACCACCAATCCAAGTATAATTAGCATCAGGTTTTGTTGCATAAGCATCTTTGCTTCTGAAAAGTGAAGTACTTCCAATAACAACAAAGTTTTCATCAGTTGGATGAACTGCAAGAGTCATATTATAATCTCCCTGATTACCAATCTTCTCCTGTACAGGGTTGAACTTTGATCCACCAACATATGTTTCTCTTACATTGTTAGATCTGTCTATAATTGATACATCCTTAAGATTTATTTTATAGAAATATGGTGTTTTTACCGATTGAGATTTCTCATATACTAAGTATAGATATGCAATATCTTCGTTTGATGGTGCAATCTCTAAAATACCTCTATCATATTTTGAAGCCAAAGAGTTTGATATACTCAATCTGGTCCATGTTTCTCCATCATTAGTTGATTTGTATATACCAGGCTGATTAGTTTGTGTGCTACCGTATCCAACTTTAACTGTAGAAAGAACAGCATACATTGTCCCTTTTGAATCAATTTCGATATTTGACCATGCATGTCCGTTTATGTTACCTAGAGTAAGTGTAAATTTATTTGTTCCTGCAGGCTTTCTAGCAATACCATAACCATTAATAGCGATAATAACGCTACCTGTAGTTGGACTTACTTCTATTTCTGAAACATAGTCAAACATACTGTTCCAGTCTCCCATACCACTTGTTGTTCCTTCAATAGCATTCCAGGTTGAGCCATTGTCGTTACTAACATATATTCCGTTACCTGAATATGAAGAAGAAAAACTCCTTGCAGTTGCAGAGTTCCCTGCGTGCTCACCTGTGGTATAATACCATGTATCTTCATGTCCTGCACGAGTATCCTGAGCTATTGATGTAATACCATTGTACTCATCTGGGTTATTTACAAGAGTCCAGTTTGCTCCTTTATCAGTTGATTTCCATACACCTCCGGAAACACCTCCTGCAATAATTATATTAGAGTTTCTCTTGTCAATTCCTATAGCTCTTGTTCTACCTCCAACATCTATAGGTCCAGCTTCTTCCCATGAAAAAGCTGTAGCTCTTGACTCTCCTCTTTCGCTAAATCTAACATCATTAACACGAGCAAAAGCAAGCTCTTTTTGTCTGATATTATCCGGTACTTTACCAGTACTAGGATCCATTAACATATTTAGAAAATATTCATCTCTACCATTCTTCTCCTCTATTGGAGCTTTTGGAGAGAAAACAGAACGTACTCTTGGCATTTCAGGAGTACCTTTATCTTTTGATTCAGAATTGAACCAAAAAAATGAACCGGCTGAAATAGCAATAACTATTACACCGATGAAGGATAAACCTCTCTTCATAATGAACTATTTTAGTTAGTATTTATTTGTGCTTATTATATTTGATATCATATTTTTTGTCCTGCAAGCTGTTACGATCTTGTAAAAATATGAATTATTATCTCAAAATTAAGAAAACCATAGAATTTTTAATGTAAAACAATAATGTGTAGATACCATGTAGATATCAAAACTCAATGTAGGTTCATGTTTTGATGAATTACATAATGATTGTGGTAGGTTTGATATACAGAGATGTTAAACAATAGAAATATTTAAACATTACTCGTTTGTAGTATGGATAGATTATTTTTATATAAAGAAAAGGGAATACCTTTTTGATATTCCCTTTTAATACGTTTATAGTGTAATTATTCTATAATTTACTCTGCTACATTTACTACCTCTTTAATTTCTGGTACCTCTTTTTTTATTGCTTGTTCAACACCATTTTTTAGAGTCTGAATGCTGAATGGGCAACTACCGCAGGCACCCAATAATCTTACTTCTGCAATTAGATCTTCTGTAATATTTAAGAGAGTAATATCACCTCCATCAGCCTGAAGATATGGTCTTACCGAATCAATGGCTTTGTTCACACGTGTTGTTAAATCAGTCATGTCCATAATTGTCTGTTTTTAGCTGCAACCTTTTATATCAGGATCTACTTCAACTTTCTTAGTAGCATCAAGGTTTGCGTTTCTTAATTCAATTTGTTTTATAGTTTCAGCAGCAAGACTCTTGAAAGCATTGCTTGTAGTATTATTCTGTGTTATAGCAGGTTTTCCTTTGTCGCCACCCTCTCTTATACTTTGTACAATTGGAATCTGACCTAATAGAGGTATCTGAAGGTGATCGGCAAGATTTTTTCCTCCATCTTTTCCGAATATGTAATACTTGTTGTCAGGTAGTTCTTCCGGAGTAAACCATGCCATGTTTTCAACAAGACCAAGTAGCGGAATATTTATGCTCTCCCCCTTAAACATATTAACACCCTTAATAGCATCTGCTAAAGCAACTGCCTGAGGTGTAGTAACAATAATAGCTCCTGTGACAGGAATCTCCTGAACCATAGTAAGATGAATATCTCCTGTTCCTGGAGGAAGATCAATCAGTAAGTAATCTAATTCTCCCCAATCTCCTTGGTGGATTAATTGTTTAAGGGTACTTGTTGCCATTGGACCTCTCCAAATTAAAGGATCGTCAGGAGCAACAAAGAAACCAATAGACAATACTTTTACACCATAATTTTCTACTGGTACAATCCAATCTTTTCCTTCTCTCTTATCAACAGCTGGTTTAGCCTCTTCTAGATCAAACATTTTTGGCATTGACGGGCCATAAATATCGGCATCAATTAAACCAACTTTAGCACCTGTTTGTGCAAGAGCAATAGCTAAGTTTGTAGATATTGTTGATTTTCCAACTCCACCTTTTCCTGATGCAACAGCAATTATATTTTTTACATTGGGTAGCGGATTTGTATTTTCCTCTTGTTTTTGCTTTTTAGGCTCAGGTTTTTTAGTAACAACCATGATATTACCTTTAATATCTACTCCTGGTATTGCTGCTTCAATAGCGCGTTCACATCCATTCTTTAGTGAGTTAATAAACGGATCGTTTGTGCGTTTGAAGTTTAGAATGAAACTAACCTTATTTCCTTCTGTTTTTATATTATTTACCATCCCGTCTTCAATAATACTGTTTTCAGATTCGGGATGTTTTATTTGGTTTAATACAGCTAAAACATCTTTTTCATTGATACTCATAGCAAATAGTTTTTTATTAAATTGTGACAAAGATAAATAAATTAACTTATTTAGATTAAAA
Organism: Bacteroidales bacterium; assembly: GCA_025210735.1. Classification (GTDB taxonomy): domain Bacteria; phylum Bacteroidota; class Bacteroidia; order Bacteroidales; family UBA6680; genus UBA6680. The sequence goes on along the minus strand of JAOARD010000016.1, from coordinate 44,907 downwards.
CAAAATAAAAATAATACATCCAATTTGAGCATATGTTTGCTTTTTGTTTGATAAATGGATGATTTGTTAATGTTTATATAATTATATGAATACACCAGCATATCTAAAAAAAGGAGATTCTATTGCAATAGTAGCTCCTGCAAGAAAAATAGAGAGAGAGATTATTAATAGTGCAAAAGAGCTTATTGAAGCGGAAGGGTATAATGTAATAATAGGTGATAATTTATTTGGAGACTGTAATCAGTATTCAGGAACAATAGAGGAGAGAGTTCATGATATGCAGATAATGTTGGATAATAAAGATGTTTCGGCTATATTTTGTGCAAGAGGGGGATATGGTACAATACAGCTTTTGCAAGATCTTAATTGGAATAAATTCATTAAAAACCCAAAATGGATAGTTGGTTATAGTGATATCTCTGTTTTACATTGTTTTATAAATAGGAATTTAGGTGTTCAAACACTTCATGCTACTATGCCAGTGAATTTTCAAAAAGCTCTTCCTGAAACTTTAAATTCTTTGTTTAATATTTTATCTGGTAAAAATATAAGTTACTACATACCAAGAAAAGCATTAAATATTAATGGTTATGCTAGTGGAGAATTGATTGGAGGAAATCTATCTATATTATATTCTTTAAATGGAACACCTGCATTTCCTGATCTTAAGAACAAGATTTTGTTTATTGAAGATCTTGATGAGTATTTGTATCATATAGACAGGATGATGATGAATTTAGATTATAGTGGTGTGTTTTCTGATATTAATGGACTTGTTGTTGGTGGAATGAACGATATGAACGATAATACAATACCATTTGGGATGACAGCTGAGCAGATAATATTTAATATAATAAAAAAGTATAAGATTCCGGTATGTTTTGGTTTTGATGCCGGACATATTGAGCCGAACCTTGCGCTTACCTTTGGAAAGAAAGTTAAATTGTCAGTATCTGATAAAGGAACAGAAGTTTGTTATGAGTAATATTTCTTTAGGAAAGCAAGGAGAAAGTATAGCTAAAAGATACCTAATAAGTAAAGGATATAAATTTATTACTTCAAATTGGAGATTTGGACATAAAGAGATAGATATTATATTTGAGGTGTTAAATTGTATTGTATTTGTTGAAGTTAAAACAAGATCTGATCTTTATATTGATCCTGATTTATGTATTAGTGATAAGAAACAGAAGACATTAATTAATGCTGCTAACTCGTATATAAATCTGTATGATATTGATAAAGAAGTTAGATTTGATGTTGTTTTGGTTGGTATAAAAGATAATACAGTTAAGATTAATCATATTGAAGATGCTTTTTATCCAACGCTTTAAATAATGTTTATATATGAATATTGAAGAGTTAAGAGAATACTGTTTAAGTAAAAAAGGTACATCAGAAGGTTTCCCTTTTGATGATGTTACTCTTGTGTTTAAGGTTTTTGATAAAATGTTTGCATTAACAAGTCTTGATAAAGAGTTTAGTGTGAATTTGAAGTGTGACCCGAATAAAGCTTTGGAATTAAGAGAAACGCATAACTCTGTATTGCCAGGATATCATATGAGTAAGAAGCATTGGAATACTATTATGATAGATGGAACCATATCTGATAGATTAATTAAGGAGTGGATTGATGATTCATACAATTTAATTGTATCAAAGTTTACTAAGAAACAGAAACTTGAATTAGAGAGTTTGTAATTTTTAATATAGTTTTATTATTTATTAATCAATTTTAATTGAGCATACGCTATAATAATTATATGAATAACTTGGATAATAGTGAGCATATGCTTAATTTTGAAATGACGAATGTTAGCATATGCCAAGAAAGAAATGTTGCAGGAAGATAGGTTTAGCGCCAAAAGTAAAAGCGTATAAACCTACCGGAGTTAAGATGTGTGCGGTAGAGAAAGTAAGTCTTGATATTGATGAGTTTGAAGCAATAAGACTTGCTGATTATGAAGGTTTGTATCAGCAAGATGGAGCAGAGAGAATGGAGATATCAAGAGCAACTTTTGGCAGAATATTAACCGCTGCACATAAAAAAATAGCTGAAGCTCTTATTGAAGGAAAAGCTATAATTATTCAGAATGACAGTGCTGAACATTTGGAGAGTAAACAAGATTAATAATCAGCTACCACAAATGTATATATGGTAATATATACCTAATATTGTTTAAGTCTGGTGGCAATAATAAAACTATCAGTTAAATGAATAAGATTGCAATTCCAACAGATCAGGGAATGGTTGATAGCCATTTTGGTCATTGTGCCTATTACACAATTTTTACTATATCAGAGGATAGTAGAGTTATAAATTCAGAAAGGTTTGATTCACCAAAAGGGTGTGGATGTAAATCAAACATAGCTCCTGTATTAGCTGAAATAGGTGTTAAAACAATGCTGGCAGGTGGTATAGGACAAGGAGCAAGAAATGTCCTTGGAAATAGTGGTATCAGTGTTTTTAGTGGTTACAGTGGCAATGTAAACGATGCTGTTTCTGATTATCTTAAGAATGGATACTTAGGAGAGAACGGAACATGTGATCATGTACATGAGGATGGTCACTCGTGTAGCCATTAAGTTATAATATAAAATTAATTCAGTGGGATTGTATTTACATATGCAATCCCTTTTTTGTATATATCATTAAGAAGAGGTTATAATTGAGTTTTTAAGGAAATTGAGATATTGCGAAATGTTATTTTTTACAAAATGCTATATTTTTTACGTGATTAATTGAGTTGTAATAACTACCTATCTGAACTATATGATTATATTTAGCGTTGCATATTGTTAAACGTGAATAATCAAGAACTAAATATAATTGTAATGAAGAAATTTTTTGTTTGGAAAGAGGAGTATAATCTAGAAATAGACATTATTAATGAGCAACATAAGAAACTGGTAGATATTATAAACAGATTGTACCAGAGTTTTGTAGATAAGAATCATAATAATGTTCTTGCTGATATTATTGATGAACTGATTGATTATACAAAGTATCATTTCTCAGTAGAAGAGGAATATTTTGCTAAACATAATTACCAAAAAGCTAAAGAACATATCCTATATCATCGCGATTTTGTTAGAAAAATAAGTGAATTTAAAGCAGATGTTGATGCTGGAAAAATGTCTACAGTTTACAAGATGATGACATTTCTTCAGGATTGGCTTGTAAACCACATTATAAAAGAGGATGTACAGTATGTTCCTGCTTTAAAAGGCAAGGTGTAATGTACCGCTCTTTAAACCTATTACGATTCTGATGGTCAATAAACCGTAAGAATAATTTTAAAAATTATATAATGACAAAAAGAACCTTATTTCTGATTTTTGCGTTTTTATTGCCAATGTCAATATTGGCAAGCGCAAATGCCCCGTTGTGGCTTAGGTATCCGGCAATATCACCGGATGGACAAACGATTGTGTTTAACTATAAAGGCGATATTTATAAAGTATCAGCAAAAGGAGGCGAGGCTGTTCCTCTTACATTTCATAAGGCATATGACTATAATGCAATATGGTCTCCTGATGGAAAAACAATAGCTTTTGCATCAAACAGAAATGGTAATAACGACATTTTTGTAATTCCTGCACAAGGAGGAATGGCAAAGAGGGTTACAACTAACTCTGCAAATGAAATTCCTGGATCGTTTACACCAGATGGAAAAAGTATTATCTTTTCTGCACAAATTCTGGACAATAAAGACAATGTAATGTTCCCTTCAGGAGCAATGACTGAGCTTTATCAGGTTCCTGTAAATGGTGGTAGATACAAGCAAATTTTATCTACTCCTGCTCTTAAAGCAAAATATAATGCAGATAAATCTAAACTTATCTATCAGGATATTAAAGGATATGAGGATCAGTGGAGAAAACACCATACTTCATCGGTAACCCGTGATATCTGGATTTACGATGAGGCTACAAAGAAGCACAAAAAAGTAAGTATGTATAATGGCGAAGACAGAGATCCTGTTTTTGGTACAGGTGATAACTTCTACTATTTGAGTGAGAAATTCGGAACATTTAATATTGTTAAATCTTCACTTTCTAACCCGAACAGTATTGAGCCGTTAACTAAACATACTATTCACCCGGTTAGATTCTTGTCAAAATCAGATAATAATACTTTCTGTTACAGTTTTAACGGAGAAATTTATACTGTTAAAGAAGGACAAGAGCCTGTAAAACTAAATGTTGCAATTAATGTTGAAGATAAAGAGAACAATGTAGAGTTCCTTAGAAGACAAGGTGGACCAAGAGAGATGGCTGTTTCTCCTGATGGTAAAGAGGTAGCATTTATTGTACGTGGTGATGTTTTTGTTACATCTGTTGAGTACAATACAACTAAGCAAATTACAAATACTCCAACACAAGAGAGATCTGTAAGCTATCACCCTAAAGGACGTACACTGCTTTATGCAGCTGAGCGTAACGGAAGTTGGGATCTTTATAAGACATCTATTGTAAGAGATGAAGAGAAGAGTTTCTCAACAGCAACGCTTCTTAAGGAAGAGCCTGTATTAGTAACAGATCAGGAGACATTCCAACCTGCATACTCACCAGATGGTAAGAAGATAGCATACCTTGAGAACAGAGTTGTTATAAAGGTAATGGATGTTAAGTCAAAGAAATCAAAAACACTTCTTGAAGAGAAATACAACTACTCATACTCAGATGGAGATCAGTATTATGAGTGGTCACCTGATGGTAAGTGGTTACTTGCAACATATGACGATAAGCAGAGTTGGCCATTAACAGACGTTGCTCTTATAAATGTTGAAACAGGTAAGATACACAACCTTACTGAGAGCGGATATGGAGATTCAAGTCCGAAATGGATGATGAAAGGACAGATGATTATCTGGCATACAGATAAGCATGGATACAGAAGTCATGGTAGCTGGGGATCACACGGAGATATCTATGGTATGTTCCTTACTCAGGAGGCTTATGATGTATTTAAGATGAGTAAAGAGGAGTATGCAGCTTATAAAGAGGCAAAGAAGAATAAGAAGCCAGCTCCTAAAAAAGATGACAAAAAGGATAAGAAGAAAAAGAAATCTAAGAAAGACGATAAGAAAAAAGATAAGAACACTCTGAAACCAATCAAGATTGAATTTAAAGATCTTGATGAGAGAGTAGCAAGACTTACAATGCACTCATCTAGTCTTTCTGATGCTGTTGTTACACCTGACGGACAGAAACTATATTATCTGAGTCGTTTTGAGAAAGGTTTTGACCTTTGGTTACACGATTTCAAAAAGCGTAGTACTCGTCTTGTAACAAAACTTAGTGGTTACAGCGGAGGAATGCAATTAGATAAGAGCGGAAAAAATGTATTCTTATTCTCAGGCGGAGGAATGATTAAGATCAACCTGGCATCTAAGAAGCAGAAGAGAATCTCATTTAGTGCAGAGATGCAACTTGATAAGGCAGCTGAAAGAGAGTACATGTTTAGCCACATGTGGCGTCAGGTACGTGAGAAGTTCTATGATCCGAACCTACATGGAGTTGATTGGGAACTAATGAAGAAAGATTATTCACGTTTCTTACCTCATATTAATAACTATTACGATTTTGCAGAGATGTCAAGTGAGCTTCTTGGTGAGCTTAATGCTTCTCATACAGGATGTAGCTACAGATCATATAGCCGTGGAGGAGATGCAACTGCAACATTCTGTGTATTCTACGATGATACTTATACCGGTAAAGGTCTTAAAATTGCTGAGATAATGGAGAAGAGTCCTCTGTTTAAGGTTAAATCTAAGGTTGTTCCTGGAGTAATTATTGAGAAGATAGATGGTATTGAGATTACACCTGAGATGGATTATTATCCACTACTAAATCGTAAAGCTGGTAAGCGTGTATTAGTAAGCTTCTATAACCCACAAACTAAGAAACGTTGGGACGAGGTTGTTAAGCCTAAGAGCAAGTGGTACGAGAATGCTATTCTTTACGAGAGATGGGTAGAGAATCGTAAGAAAGAGGTTGAGCGTTTGTCAAATGGAAGATTAGGTTATGTTCACGTAAGAGGAATGAATAGCTCAAGTTTCCGTGAGGTATATGCTGAGGCAAAAGGTAGATACAACAATGCAGAAGCACTTATTGTAGATACTCGTTTTAACGGTGGAGGATGGTTGCATGATGATCTAGCAACATTCCTAAGCGGTGAGAAATATGCTGAACTTGCTCCAAGAGGACGTAAGGTAGGTGTTGAGCCAATTAATAAGTGGTATAAACCATCAGTAGTTCTTATTTCAGAAAGTAACTACTCAGATGCTCACGGTTTCCCATTTGCTTACCGTGCACTTAAGATTGGTAAAACAATTGGTATGCCTGTTCCTGGTACAATGACAGCTGTATGGTGGGAATCACTACAAAACAGCAGTATTGTATTTGGTATTCCTCAGGTAGGATTCAGAGATCTTCAGGGTCGTTATCAGGAGAACTTCCAGTTTGAGCCGGATATTAAAGTAAATCTTGATAAGGATATCGTTGTTAAGAATAGAGATCAGCAGATTGAGAAAGCTGTTGAGCACCTTCTTTCAGAACTTGATAAGAAGTAATTACTATCAATTATATGAAGCCTTGCCTGTTGTATGGTGAGGCTTCTTCTTTTGCAACAAACATAATATAATCATGATAAAAAAGACATTTTTAGTACTGGCTGTATTAGCTGTTACTTTTGGCTTTACAATGGCTAACAAACCATTGTGGCTGAGGTATCCGGCAATATCACCAGACGGGAATTCAGTTGTTTTTTCATATAAAGGCAACCTGTTTAAGGTAGATACAAAAGGTGGTGTAGCTAAATCGCTTACAATAAATGAGTATTATAACTATAATCCGGTGTGGTCACCAGATGGTAAGTATATAGCTTTTAACTCTGACAGAAATGGTAATATGGACATATTTATTATGCCTGTTCAGGGAGGAAACCCAAAACGTATTACAACAAATTCAACCAGAGAGACTGTATATAGCTTTACACCAGACGGTAAATATATAATATATGGTGCCTCTATAATGAAAGATGCAAAATATGCAGGATTCCCTCGTTATACAGAGCTATATAAGGTTCCTGTTGATGGTGGACGTCCGGAGCAATTGCTTTCATCACCTGCTGAATATGCTCAGTTTACAAAAGACATGAAGCAGGTTGTATATCAGGATAGAAAAGGTGGTGAAAATAATTGGAGAAAACACCATACATCATCTATTACCAGAGATATCAGAGTATGGGATGTAAAAACTAATACTCACAGAAAGATAACTACGTTTAAGGGCGAGGATAGAAATCCTGTGTTGGCATCTAACCAGAATGATATATACTACCTGAGCGAGCAGGACGGAAACTTTAACCTTTACAAGACAACTGTTAATGCAAGCGGAAAAGGAACAAAGCTAACTTCGTTTGAGAAAAATCCTGTAAGATTCCTTTCTGTTTCTGATAATAATACGGCATGTTTTACATACGATGGTGAGATATATACTATGAAAGAGGGTGCTACACCTGTTAAACTTGATATTGATATTACAATTGATAATAGCAGAAATGCAATTAAGTTTAACACGTATCGTAGTTCTGCCTCTGAAATGGTACCTTCTCCAAACGGAAAAGAGGTTGCTTTAATTATCAGAGGAGAGGTTTATGTAACATCAATGGATTACTCTACTACAAAGCAGATTACGAATACTCCAACTCAGGAGCGTAGTGTACAGTGGAGTCCGGATAGCAAAACTCTTGTTTATGCAGGAGAGCGTGATGGAAGTTGGAATATATACACAGCTAAGGTTGTAAGAAAAGAGGAGAAAGGATTTGCTAACTCAACACTAATTAAAGAGGAAGTATTGGTTAATAATGGTAATGAAACATTCCAACCAACATTCTCTCCTAATGGCAAAGAGGTTGCATTTCTTGAGAATAGAACAACGTTAAAGGTTATTAACCTAAAAGATAAGAAAGAGCGTGTTATACTTCCTGCAAAATGGAACTATTCATATACTGATGGAGATCAGTCATACTCATGGTCACCAGATAGTAAGTGGTTTTTGGTATCGTATATAGCTAAAAACAGATGGCCAAACAGCGATATTGCTCTTGTAGATGCTCAAGGGAATCAGAATATAACTAATCTTACAAAGAGTGGTTATATTGATGATGCTCCAAGATGGATGATGAATGGAGAGATGATTATCTGGGGTACTGACAGAAATGGTATGCGTAGCCACGGTAGTTGGGGATCTCAGAACGATGTTTATGCTCTGTTTCTTACAAAGGAGGCATATAACAAGTTCCGAATGACAAAAGAGGAGTTTGAGGAGTATAAGGAGCTACAAAAACTAAATAAGAAGGATAAAAAAGATAGTAAGAAAGATAAGAAGAAGAAAAACAAAAAAGATGAGGCTAAGAAAAAGTCAAAAGATATTAAGATAGACCTTAATGATCTTGATGAAAGAATAGTTCGTCTTACAGGAAACTCTTCTAGTCTTTCAGATGCAGTTGTAGATAGTAAAGGAGAGAAACTTTACTATATGAGTCGTTTTGAGAAAGGTTTTGATCTTTGGGTAAAAGACCTGAGAAAAAACTCTACAAGACTATTAGCAAAACTTAACGGCTATGGTGGAGGACTTAAGTTTATAAACAAAGGAAAAGATCTTTTCTTCTATTCTGGAGGAATGGCTTATAAATACTCTGTAATGTCTAAGAAGAGAAAGCCTGTAACTTATAGTGCTCCGTTTAATCTTAACTACCCTGAAGAGAAAGCATATTTATATGAGCATGTATGGCGTCAGGCACGCGAGAAGTTCTATAAAAAAGATATGCATGGTGTTGATTGGAACTACTACAAAGATGTTTATAAGAAGTTCTTGCCGCATATAAATAATAACTACGACTATTCAGAACTTTTAAGTGAACTGTTAGGTGAACTTAATGCGTCGCATACAGGTTCAGGTTACCGCCATTATAATAGTAAAGGCGATAGAACAGCTGTACTAGGAGCGTTTTATAGTAATAGCCACAAAGGCGATGGTCTTCTTATTGATGAGATTATAAAGCTTGGACCACTTTATAAAGCTGGTATTAAAGCAGGTTCGGTAATTAAAGAGATTGATGGGGTTAAGATTAAAGCAGGAGAAGATTACTTCCCTTTACTTAACAGAAAATCAGGGAAAAGAACACTGCTTAAGATATATGACTCTGAACTTAAGAAAGATCGTACAATAGTGGTTAAGCCTGTAAGTAGTTGGGCTGTATCAGGTAAATTGTATGATAGATGGATTGAGAACAGAAGAGCTGAGGTTGAGAAGGTATCTGGTGGAAGATTAGGATATGTTCATATCAGAGGAATGAATGATGCATCGTTCAGAAACGTTTATTCAGATCTTTTTGGACGTTATAATGATAAAGATGCAATTGTAATTGATACTCGTTACAATGGCGGTGGACATCTTCATGAAGATGTTGAGGTTCTGTTTTCTGGTAAAAAATACCTTACATTGATACCAAGAGGTCAGGAGATAAGTGAACACCCGCGTAAACGTTGGAAAAAGCCTTCGATTATGATTATTGGAGAGGCAAACTACTCTAATGCTCACGGAACACCATGGGTATATAAAACAATGAATATTGGTAAACTTGTTGGTATGCCTGTTCCGGGAACAATGACATCTGTTTGGTGGGAGACACTAATGGACAGAAGCCTTTATTTTGGTATTCCTCAGATAGGTTATATTGACAAGAATGGAAACTATCTTGAGAATCAGCAATTAGAGCCTGATTATAAAGTTGAAAATGATGTAAATGTACTTGAAAAAGGTGAAGATCAGCAGATTAAACGTGCTGTTGAAGAGCTGTTGAAAAGTCTATAAAACATAACATTATACATATATAAACGGCTGCTTATTTTTTAAGCAGCCGTTTTTTATTGCACATAAATTATTACGTAAAACTATTTTATCATACTGAAAAAAAAGTTAAATTTAGTTTTTGTTCCTTAAGCAAAAACCTATGAATGAGATAACAAAGGCCAAACCATCCGTATTGAAATCGTTACTGCAAAGCAACTCTGTACGGTTGAGTAATGGAGAAAATATATCTATTACAAGTAATATTCTTAATAGAATAGAGTCTCCTTTGGCAATTATAAACACCGATTTTGTTTATGAATACATTAACACTGCTTATCACAGAAAACTATATAGTCAGGAGATTCAGCTACTGGGCAGAAAGATATCAGAAGTTGTAGGAGATTCTTACTTTACAAATAATATAAAACCAATTCTTAAAAGAGTGGCTCATGGAGAGACTATTGTTAAACGATATGACAAACCTCCATTTCCACTATCGCTATCCGTATCTGTTGATATAAAATACTATCCAATATTTAATAAAAGAGACAAAGTTGTTGCAATAATGTCAGTTATATCTGATGTTGCAACAGATACAGTTCAGCAGCGCAGATTGCTAAAGAATCTTAAACAATGGAGTAGTATATTGAATACTATTGACGATATGGTTATAGTGTTTGATAAATTCCATAAGATTGAATTTGTTAACAAGAAGGGCTCAGATATTTTAGGAAATAGTATTGAGGATCTTTTGGGGCGTTCATGTGAAGATATATTGCCTGGTTATATATGTGATAAGAATAAAAGGGAGATAAAGGATACTACTACAGCTCAAACAAGCGAAGGATACTATACAATTAAAGGAAATCACTACTCTGTTAAATCGTCTGTAATAAATGATATTGAAACAGGTGAAATTAAGAATGTAGAGCTTTTTAGAGATGTAACCAAAATACAGGACTTTAGTAGCAGGCTTCAGGAAAATCAGGATCTGTTAAAGAAGAAAAACAGAGAGTATCTGAAGCTTAATACAGAATTACAGATTAAGAACCTGAGAATTGAGAATGTAATTAATACACTTGAGATAAGTCAGAGAAATTATCAGCAACTATTTGAGAAAATGGATAGCGCACTTATAATATTAATGCCAATTCATAACTCTAACAGCGATATTGTTGATTTTATAATTACTGATGCCAATCCTGCATACGAGGTTCTTATGGGGTTAAAGGCAGAGCAGATAATAGGAAAAAAACTATCATCATTTACAAGAGTAGATAACCGAACAATAAAAAAGTATGCATATTGTGCATCGTCCGGTACAACGTTAAAATACGAGGAGTTTTCTACGTTATTTAGTAAATATGTTAGCACATATATTTATACACCGGTTAAAGGACGTTTGGCAATAATTATAAAAGATATAAACGACAGAAAAATTGCCGAGAACCAACTTGTAGAGCATAAAGAGAGATTCAGATTGGCTCTTAGCACAGCAGAGCTTACCGTATGGGATTGGAAGGTAAAAAATAATACTTTGTTAAGAATATCCAGATCTAAACGTAATAGTACACATGAAAGAACAGAGCAGTTAAGACCTAAAGATTTCTTGCGAATTGTTCACCCTGACGATCTACAGGTGGTTATTAAGAAAATGAAGGAGGTGATATACAATAATAAATCGCCTAAGATAGAGTTCCGGATAATAGACAGAAAGAAGAAGGTCCAGTGGATTCAGGTACGTACATCAATACATAGAGATAAGAAGGAGAGGGTAGAGAGGCTAATATTTACTTCACATACAATATCAATACGTAAACGTATTTTAGAAGCTCTTAAAGAGAGTAAAAATCAATATAGGGTAATTATCAATAATTCAAACGATGCTATATTAATAGTATCGCCAAATAAGACTATAAGTTATATAAATTCTGCCGGGAAAAAGATGTTTGGATACTCAATAAGAGAGCTGTCTAGTAAGAATCCAGATCTTCTGTTTTTTAATAGTGAAACAGGTAAATTAACTGATTTGTATAAAACGGTTGCAGAGAATAAGAAGTATAAGTCTGAAATTATTTGTGTGAATAAATCGTGTGGCAGATTTCATGGTGAGCTATATGGAAATCCAATATATCTTGACGGAGAGGTAAATTATATGCTTATTGTGCGTGATATAACAGATCAGATAAGTGCAAAAGAGGAGATAATAAAAGCAAAAGATAAAGCAGAAGAGAGTGACAGACTAAAGTCGGCATTTTTGGCAAATATGTCGCATGAGATACGTACTCCAATGAATGGTATTATTGGTTTTACACAGCTTCTGGGCAACGAGAATATTGATAATAATAAAAGAAAAAGTTATATTGGAATAGTTCAAAAAACAACACATCAGCTTCTGAACATTATTAACGATATAATTAGTATATCAAAGATAGAGGCAGGGCAATTGAATATAAATTTGAGTAAAATTGATATAAATTCAATATTGAATGAAACTTATCGGCTGCATGTTAACGAAGTTGAAGAAAAAGGATTATATTTAAAATTGAATAATAGCCAGAAGCAATTAATGATTTTTGGAGATGGAACTAAACTAAGACAGATACTGTCAAACTTATTATCAAACGCAATCAAATTTACATTGAAAGGTCATATAGAGATGGGATACAATCTTATAAATAATCAAATTAACTTTTACGTAAAGGATACTGGAATAGGAATTGGAAAAGAGGCTCAGTCAGTTATTTTTGAACGATTCAGACAAGCAGAGCTAACCACATGCAGACGTTTTGGAGGTACTGGTTTGGGGCTGTCAATATCTAAAGCATATGTTAATATGATGGGAGGAGAGATAAATGTTAACTCAACTCAGGGCGAGGGATCTACGTTTTATTTCACAATTCCTTATACCCCTTCGGGACCGGCAAATGATAATAATGAGGAATCTGATTCAAACTCAGAGAATAAACAGTGGGAGAATAAAAAGATATTGGTTGCAGAGGATGAGGAGATAAACTTCCTGTATCTGTATGAACTATTAAGACCAACTGGAATTGAGATAATAAGAGCAGAGAATGGAGAAGAGGCAATTGACCTGTTTAACGAAAATCCGGATGTAAAACTTATTCTTATGGATGTTAAGATGCCTGTTCTTGATGGTTATGAGGCAACAAAGCATATCAGACAGTCAAATAAAGAGGTACCTATTATTGCTTTAACAGCTTATGCTCTTGAAGAGGACAAGCAGCAAGCAATATCGTCAGGATGTACTATGCACCTTTCAAAACCAATATTACCAGAGATGTTATTTGATGCATTAGAGAAATTTATTTAAGTAATAAAATATATACACTTTGAGCCGCAGCCATTCAGTTGCGGCTTTTTTTATCCCATATAGTAATGATTGAAACTAATTTTGGTGATACTTGTATCCTTTTATGGTGATAAATATCACCTAAATAAGGGATTGTCAGATATAGCCTATTAAGATATCTTTGTAATGTAAATAAAATATTAAGATAGTGAAAGTTCAGTAATAGTGCGGTGTTGCGGAAGAAGCCAACTTGTTAAACTCTTATTTTTACCTCATTTTTTATCTTCCGTAAGACATTGTAAAAGGGCGATTCTCAAAATTCGGCAATTGAGAATCGCCCTTTTGCATATTGATAAATTAATATAATTAGCTTAACTTTAATTATCGGAGTTGGAGCCGGGCACTGTTAATTTGCTGATGTGTTGATTTCTCCTCGCTTTTCCAATCCATTCTAAATCACATGTCAAATTGTTGTTTCTTCATAGTTATTCAACAACCCGGTTCCTTTTCTTAAAACTTCTTGGTATAAATATGGCAGTAAGGAGTTCCTCCCTTTTTCTCATAGTATGATTGATGAATCTCCTCAGCATTATAAAACGTATCAAACTTGTTAAGCTCTGTTGCTACACCATATCCTTTTGCTTTTAGTATCCTGATATTATTCTCAGCAACCTTCTTCTGGTCATCATTAAGATAAAATATAGCAGATCTGTACTGATGGCCTATGTCTGGTCCCTGACCATTTACCTGCGATTGGTCATGTGTCTCAAAGAAAATCTTTACAAGTTCATCATACGATACTTTTTCTGGATCATATATAACCTCAATAGTCTCTGCATGTCCGGTTTTACCTGTACATACCATTCTGTAGTTCGGATTTTTTATATGGCCACCTGTATAACCAACCTTTGTTGATATAACACCATCTTGCTTGTCGAACCAATACTGAGTACCCCAGAAACATCCTGAAGCAAATACAGCTTTCTGTAGTTTATTCTCTTTAGCCTCTTCAAATACCAGACTTATAGAGTTTACACAGTGTCTTGTGTTTTTAGATGTGAATCCCTCTCCAATAAAGACGTGACCAAGGTGCCCGCCACAGTTATTACAGATAATCTCAGTTCTTCTGCCATCTCTGTCAGGAACTCGTTTTACTGCACCTTCTATTTCCTGATCAAAACTTGGCCATCCGCAATGTGAATCGAATTTATCATTTGATCTGTATAACGGAGCATTACACTGCTTACACTTATAAACACCTTTATCTTTATGGTTATAATATTTTCCGGTAAACGGACGTTCTGTGCCTTTATCTATAATAACCCTGCGTTCTTCCTCGGTTAATTTTCTGTAGTCTTTCATCTTCTCTTGTGCATTAGCTACGTTAAAAGCTAGAATTAATAATATAGTTATAACAAATCTCATATCTTTAGGTTTATGTATACTGGTATATATTTATTCTATATTTCGTAAATCAGGTACCTGTATACTGGTTTGTTACTGTTTATAACAACAGTACCCTTGATATTGTTAGTGTAACTATGTGTTAAATAGAGTTAAAAAGCCTGATTGATTGTGAAATAGAAGGCATTAGTATCATTACCGATACCAAAATCGGCACGACCAATAACGTTTCTCATAAGCTCTACCCTATAACCAACTCCGTAATTAGGAAGAATATCATTTACATCGGCAAAAGAGTTTGCAACTGTACCGGCTCCACCCCAAATGGCAAAACCATGTCTTATAAACAGATCTCTCTTAACAGTATTACGTCGTTTAAACATATACCTGTACTCAACCTGAACAAATGAAGCCATCTTATCTCTGTATCTCTCCATATGATAACCACGCAACCCAAATACAGAGCCTAATTTTGGCATATCTGTCCACGGAACATCACCATCTGTAAATATACTTTTGAACTGAACTGCAAGAACATCGTTACAGAATATTAACTGAATATACTTTCTTATATCCACCTCAAACGATCTGTAATTAAAATCGCCCAGTGCACCGCTAAAATAGAAATCTGAACTTAATCCTATATATGTACCTTTTGTAGCACTCTCCGGAAAATCACGGGTATCATATTCTGCAACTAATCCTAAACCTGTATTAGTAATAAAACGTCCCTGTTTAATAAAGTGATAATCGTTTTTTATCATATCACTTGCATCAAAAATATTTGTTCTGGAGTAATTAAGTTTTATTCCTGCGTGCAGGTGATGAAATAACTGAAATGTTATTCTTGGATTAAAATTCCAATACTCTTTATGATATTTTGTTGATGTGTCTGGTTTACTGATAGCCCTTCCTTTTTTATAACCAACGCCCCAGTAGTTATCATCCATATTTTTAATGGATAACTCTCCTCTTACTCTTAACCTGTCTTTTAAAAAGTACAGTGAGTACATTGTTCTGAATACAAATGCACCCTCAGTTGTATATAAAATATTAAAAGGAATAATATTGGGTTTAAGTGCCTGATTATACGGATTGCTTCTGTATGTAAAAAGTCCGCCTGCACCAAAAAGTGCACCAAGTTCCGGAGTATATCCGGCAACTACAACGGGTATAGCCCTTAACTTACGATGATTCTTGATAGAATCCTGATAAGGATTACGTGTGATATTAATAAAGCCTATTCGGCGGACTACTATATTGGTATCTTTGAGTGCTGTTTTTTGTAAAGTATCTGTAGTTTGAGCTACACATAATTGCGAATACAATAATATTATAATTAATACAGGTAACCTGTATAGGCTTTTTGTGATACAATCTCTCATTTATAGGCTTTTAATACAATTTACATAAACATAACTTAATAACCGAATATTTTGTTTGATTCTTTAAGTAAATTTTTGTTTAACCGTTCCTGAGTAGATAGTACAGGCAGAAAGTAGTAAAACCAAGCTCTCTCAATAATAATAAAGGTTACAAGGCATAAAATAATGTTATAATTGCTAATAATATTACAACATAAAATAGCTATTACCGATATTACTCTGAACAGAACCCGGATATTTAAACTGAAGCTTTTTATTATATCAAAGATTATTGTTATTGTAGCTACAGAGCTTATAATAATGGTTAAAATAGTATTGTCTATAATAATAGCAGATGCAATTACTGTGAGCGATAATGCCGATCCAGGGTTTACAAGCATTCGGATTCTATTATTTATTCGTAGATAAACCATATCTATACTTATAATTAGAGCTACGCCTATTGTAATAGCAATAATATCAGCCACAAGGTTATCAGTAAAGTATGTTATGAACAGAGCTCCATTGAATAACCCTGATAAAAGAATCTCTCTGCTTAACCACGAATGTTTAAGGTTTAATATTGCTCTGTAGGATCTATCTTTTTTACCGAGATGAAGAAAGCTAATTAACATTGCAATAGCACCTGTACAGAATAGATGCATATCGTTGAAACTATCAGTAATAATATTATCAGAAAATGTGTTATATATTTTAGCAGCAGTAACAATTATAAATAGTACTGTAAATACTAATAAAGGAATCTCCTCTTTTAACCTGTTTTTTCTTTTAATAATTGAAGATATAAATGCTCTGTTAGCCTTATCAGATACCTTTTTGTTTATGACATTCCTCGATTTTATCTCGTTAAATCTGATATTTGGTTTTGCTTTCTTATTGTAAGGGACACCTGCCATTGAATCTTTTGTATTGTCAGATGTTTTATATGTTAGTGCTGTTAATGGACAAACCTCTGTACAAGCCGGATTATCAGATTCTGAAAGATTATCGGTGCACGAAGTACATTTACTTACAACAGCTGTTTTGCCGTTAAATACAGGAGCATTGTACGGACAAACCCATGTACAGTATCTGCATCCTATACATTTATCGCTATTGTGTATAACTGCATTGTTACTATCTAAAGAGTATGCATTTGCCGGACAATTTGTTAAACAAGGGTGTGTTTCGCAATGGTTGCAAGCCATTGATATGTAAAAAACAGGAAACAGCGGATGGTTTTGGCTGTTGTATTCGCTAACCTTTCGCCAATAGTTATTGTTGGCACCATTGTTTTTATTGGCACATGCAACAACACATGCTCTGCATCCTACACATCTGTTTGTATCAAATATAAATTGCCTGTCCATATAATTATAATCTCTCTATTGATACTCTGTTGTTATGAAGTGCTGCTCCGTATCCCATATCAGTAAAACCCGATTTTGATAACATATTTACAGAAGCACCCTGACTCATCCACCATCCGTTATCTAATGACAGACAGCCTCTCTTTATTGAGAAATCGTATCTGCACTTTAGAAAAATCTCCCCTCTGCTATTATATACCCTAACCAACGAATCATTCTTTATCTTTAAAGGAATAAGATCATCAGGATTACCATATACAACAGGCACCGGATTATGATCTGATATTATATCAAGATTCCCGAACTGTGAATGTATTTTATCATGACTATTGGGTGATAATATGGCAAAATCATAATCTGAATCATCATTAAGTGGTACATATTGTGGTAGTTCAGAAACACCCCATAGTTTGTTAGCCTCATCAGACCATAATTCAATCTTCCCTGATTCTGTATTAAACATATAATCGCTAAAAGCTATCTCCTGAACAGAATCATGAATAACAGGAGCCTTTTTTAATTCATTATAATCTATCCCCTTTTCTGAAAGTAGAGATGATAGATAATCATCTACCTGTTTATCAGTTACAGGATATAAAAACTCCTTACTGCTATGCAGGCCAATTTTATCTGCAAGAATCGAATAAACCTCTGTTTCTGTTTTAACATTTCCAGGAGAATCAATAACCTTTTGTCTTATCTGTATATAAGGGTTCCAGTATGATGATACAATATCACTCTGTTCAAACATTGTTTTTGCAGGTAATACTATATCTGCCGACATAGCAGTATCTGTCATAAACTGGTCTGATACAATAATAAAATCTAACTCCTGAAAAGCATCAAAAATAAGGTTTGTATCAGGGTACTGTGTTAGTGGGTTTGCACGTTCAATCCATGCAACCTTAAGTTCCGGATTTTTCTGATTTAACATATCCACGGCAATATTGGGCGTAGATATAGTTCGTCTGAAATCAGAATCGCATATCTCCGGACGATATGATATTGGCTCTTTTACATCGTCAAAAATATACGATTGCAGATTTGCATAATACCACCCAGTACCACTTTTTCCTATGTTTCCGGTAATAACAGGGATTGTAAGAACACTTCTTATTGTCTGTCCACCATTAGAGTATCTCTGCATACCATATCCGGGAACAACAGACATCCTGTTACTCCGCCCAATAAGATCAACCATATTTTTGATCTCACTTACATCTATATCGCAAATATCAGATGCCCATTCCAGTGAACAGTGCTTTATACTATCTGCAAAATTGACGAATCCTTTTACATGAGTATTTATAAAGTTATTATCTATATCACCTCTTCTTATCAACTCTGCAGATACAGCAAGTGCTAATGCAGCATCGGTTCCCTGCTTTGGTGATAATTTCAGATCAGCTCTGTGTGAACTCTTAGTACGTCTAGGGTCAATAGATATTAGTTTGGCTCCTTTATCAATAGCATTATATATAAAATCCATCTGATGAATATTTGTCTCAGCAGGATTCTTACCCCATAGTATTATCAGATCTGCATTCTTTATATCCCATGGATGATTATGCTTATTATCGCCAAGTGTAAGTCTTGTAGCTTCCAGTCCGGCAGGCCAACACAGATTACCGTATGATAGTGTTACACCTCCCAAACGCTTCCAGAAGTCGTATGCAAATCCGTTAAGCATACCACTCATGCCGCTTCCGGCAAGGTAGAATATGCTTTTTGATCCGTATCTGTTTATTGTATTGTTAATCTTATCTGCAATAATATCAATAGCCTCTTCCCATGATATTTTTTTGAAGAAACCATTTTTATCTTTTAAAAGAGGTGAAGTTACCCTTTCAGGATTATAAACTCTGTTTATATATGACTGTCCTTTTACGCAAGGACCATTTTTTGTTGCAGCGTTACTACTCAATTTATCTATACCAACAATCTTACCCTCATTGCATTTTACTCTAAATCCACAACTACTATAACAGTTTCTCGGACATGCAGTAACGTACCACTTCATTACAAACAAAATTTAATTTACAGTACCAGACAAATATAGTAATACTGTATATACATTATGTTTTATATGACTTAATTATACTTATGTTTTTCAAAAAAGGAGTGTTTATGCAACAAAGTTAGTAGATAAGAGAATTATGTTCTGATAAGTTCTCTGATTATGCGCTAACTATTGATAATATATGATAAAAAATAACCAGTATAATAATGAAAATGTATTCATTTAGATTATTTTTGGGAAAGTTATCCATGAATATTTTAGATGAAGAAGTTAGATTATGATACTTTGCTTGAACTTTCTCGTAAGGTTGTAAGCAGACATGCAAAATATAACACCTATTGTAAAAACAATTTGGAGGATGTTATAATGTCGGTTGTAGAGAAGTTTCTGATTAAAGAGAAGCATATTCTTGAATCATTTAAAGCTACAGCATCGTTAAAAACGTACTATTATGCTGTACTGAACAGAATGTGTTTAGAGGTATTACGAAGCGAGATGGGTAAGCAGGATATAATTGTAGAGAGCGAAGTTCTTGACGTAATATCTGAGAGAGAGGTATCTTTTGAGGCAAAGATATTTATTGAAGAGGAGGTTAGCAGACTGAAGACCATAATGGTTATGTTTGATGATGAGATGGCAAAAACCAATCTGTTTCTCAAATATTATTACAGACTACTAATAAAGATATTTGACCTTAAACGATATGCTAAATCAAAGTATAAGAGTATTCTGTTTTTGCGAAATTCGAACAAAGAGATGAAGAAAGCAGAGATATTTAATGATCTGGCATTAGCAGTAAAGAGTGTAGAGGATAAAGGAATAAAAGGAGATGCTGTAAGAATCTGGTTGAATAAACAGATGGATATTATTATAAGCAGGCTTAATAAAAATCGGGAATCTAAGTACGATAAAGATTCATTGTCGATACTATTTGATTATGCTAACGATTAATTAATTAGACACCACTAAGTTGTTATTGTTATGAAGGACCAACATTTGTCGGAGAATGAGATAGCCCAAGCAGCAGAATTTTTGCTTGACAACAAATATGCTAAGCTTGACGATAGCATAAGAAAGCACCTTAAAGAGTGTGACGATTGTGCATCGGAAGTTGAGTTTATGATGGCTATGATTAATGGTGAGAAGAGAGTAAGTCGCCCTCTTCCGGTAATAAAGATATTAAGTTATGCTGCTGCTGCATCGGTTATTGTTGCGCTGTTTGTTATTTTCAGTCCGGATGATACTCCGGAAGATTCTATACAAGATAATATGATTGCGCAGACAGATAATGGTACAGAAACTACAGATTCAGTACAACTATATACAAACCTTGATATTGATACTGTAAAGACTACTGAAGAGGGAACTGTAGTAAAAGAGGTTGTTGTAGAGAAACCTGTTAATATTAAGAAATCTGATAACGATATTCTTTATGCTGAAGCTGCCGAACTAGAGAAACTGGTTGCCAGATTTGATAGTGCAGATAGAAGTAGTGATATTAAGATTTTATCGCCACACGTATTTGAAGTAAAATCAGGCGAAGAGGTTAAGCTGATTTGGGAGAATAGTGATGAGGTTGAGTTACAGATAGAGCTGTTTAATAATAAAGGTGAACTTATTAATAACTACAGTACTGTATATGATAATATTGTTATAGAAAACCTTGAAAATGGATTGTACTACTGGAAATTAATTAATGAAGATTTTGATCTGCTATTCTGTGGTAAGATTATAATAAAGCCTTAATTTTAGAATTATTGATATAAAGAACGGGGTGTAGCTAATATTAAGCTGCACCCCGTTTTTACCTTATATATAATTCAAATCATGGAAAAATCAGATTCCTTGTTTGTTGTTGGTGTATTTACCAATTAGTGTATATCTGAGTTGTTCAAACATATCACGTGTTCTCTTCATTCTGTCTGTTGTAATCTTTGTAAGATACTGTTTCCCTTTCTTTCTGTTTCTCTTTAATAACTCGGTTGCTTTTTCATCTACCTCAGCCTGTTCTGTAAAGAAACTATCCTCTAGCGGATCTCTAACTTCATGCAGATCTTTTACAGCATCCTGCCAACGCAGATACAAAAGATTATCAACAAAATCTACACACCATCTGTATGAATTATTATCAAACACCTCTTTATCATATGTCTTAAAACTCTTCTCTATCTCTGTTACACCTGCATAAATAGGAGTATATGCCGATGTATAAGCATTATCTGTGTAGTACCAGTATATTCCACCAACCTCATCTGGTAACCATCCTCTGAGTTGAGCTATCATTCCATACTCACCACGGGCACGGGCAACATTTCGTCTGGAGTTTATCTTCATTACCTGTCTCATCTCTTTTGTTGGAAAAGGCGTTGCAATAGCACTCTTAACAAGTTTACCTTTACTGTTCGGGTAGTACCATACAGGAGCATTCTCTTTATCGTATATTGTTCCGGTGAATGTTGATCGTTGAAATGCCATTACATCCTTTACACCCATCTTCTGTTTTGGTTTTACAGAGAATGGATATACCGATAATGGCTCAATAGCCTGAGTATACTGATCATCGCCGGCAAACGGATTTGTAGTCTCTCTCTTCGGAATATCCTTTAAATCAGGATTTATCTGAGAGTAGAATAACCAGAAACGGCTTGTAGACCACTCATGTGGTATTGGTGAGTATACCTCTTGCCAGATAAAAGGCTTACCTGATTTTGGGTTATACCAACCTCTGTCTATAGCCTCTTGTTTATAGTTTGATGAGGCCATAAAGTTATCTTTGTCGTTAATATCTATCTGCTTTATTATGCTATGGTTCGGAATTATTAATACCTGATCATCAGCAACACGTTGTGCAGCCCATATGGCTCCGGGTTTACCGCTTTCAGGAGTCCAGTTATTACCAACACTAAATACCTCAAACACCCATATCTCTTCAGTATCGCCAATTACCAACGATTCTGATTCGCCTATACACGATGGCAGAAATCCGTATTTGTCCATTAAAGAGGCAATAAGCTTAACGGCATCTTTTGCTTTTGTACAGCGTTGCAGAGCAAATGCCTGTGCCTGCTCAATTGTCATTATCTGCTTACAGTCTGTTTTACTGACTTTAAGCTCTTCTCTCTGACTAAGTGTACTCTCACCAATAGCAAGTTGGTGTTCATTCATCTGTGGGTAAGCACTCTGAAAATAGGTATATGTTCTCTCTACCTGCGGAATCTGACCAATAACCTCACCGTAGTTACCTACAGGACGACCAAGATCAACCATTCCCCAGTATACATTTGCCATACTTCCTTTCTTGAAAGTTCTTCCGGGTACCACATGTATTCTGCAATCGGGACCAGCATCGGTATGCGAAATTATTACCGAACCGTCTTTTGATGCTTTTTTACCAATAGCAATTACAGTACATGCATCTGCTATTTGGCAGTTTAATGTTACTATTGCTATAATTATTGATATGTATTTTCTCATCAGTGATAGGTTTTGTTTGTCTGTTTATTAACTCTGTTTGATTGAGTAGTTGATGAGGCGTATCAGATAAACTGTTACAACCTCATCAACTGGTGAATATCAACATATTTTAGAATGCCTTTTCTCTCTCTTTCTCTACATCCTCTACTGTTTTAGGTAGAGGTTTACCAAGAAGTCTTGCTCCATCTTTAGTAATCAGGAAGTCCTCTTCGTTTCTGCATCCGCCAAAGTTTCTGTACTCATTCAATCTGTCAAAGTTCAGATACTCCGCACAGTGTTTTTCTGCATGCCATTTGTCTATAAGGTCTGGGATAAAATATATTCCGGGCTCTATAGTAAGAACAAATCCTGGCTCCAACTCTCTGCCAAGTCTTAAACTCTTAAGACCAAACTGAGTACTTTTTGGTTGTCCGTTATACCCAACATAAATCTCCCCCAGATCCTCCATATCATGAACATCAAGCCCCATCATATGTCCTAAACCACAAGGAAAGAACATTGCGTGCGCTCCGGCAGCAATTGCATCATCTGTGTTACCTTTCATAAAGCCCATATCTTTCATACCCTCTGCAATAACCTTTGCAGCTGCCAGATGACACTCCTTATTTGTTGTTCCGGGCTTTAACATGCTTATTGCTTTTTCGTGTGCAGCAAGAGCTATATTGTACACCTCTTTCTGTTCTGATGTAAACTTTTTACCAACCGGAAAGGTACTCGACATATCTCCCGCATATCCCATAGATGTCTCTGCACCACAATCAAGAAGGAACATACGCCCCTCTTCAAGAGTGTTTCCGTGGTAATGGTTATGAAGTGTTTGTCCGTTAATTGTTGCAATTACCGGAAACGACAGATGACCGTTTTGTGCCTCTGCTATTTTTGTTACCTCAGCAGCTATCTCAGATTCTCTCATTCCCGGACGTGCAATACGCATTGCAGCAAGGTGCATATCAACTGTAGTATTCACAGCCTTCTCAATCTCAATAATCTCTTCGGTAGTTTTTATACTACGTTGCGCAACAACAGCCTTAATTAACTTAACCGATGCCTCTTCTGATTGTTTTGACGGATGTATATTAAGCAGATCAAACAGAAGGATTTTATTATCTGGACGATAAGGAGGTAGAAAGTGTACCTCTCTGCCTTTTGATTTTGCACCCTTTATTATAGCCTCAATATCATTAAAAGGTCTTGTATTATCTATTCCAACTCTGTCTGCTCTCTCTTTTATTGTTGGTTGTGCTCCCATCCATACAATATGATCGATTGTATAATCATCGCCAAGTAGTGTCTCTGTACCACTGTCGCAATCTATAATTAGTGCCAGTTCAGGGTGCTGAATGCCTGTATAGTATAAGAATGTTGAGTCTTGTCGGTAGTGATATGTATTATCGGCATAGTTCATAGAGCTCTCATTATTACCGAGTAAAATAATAATGCCCGATTCTACCTCTTTTCTTAATACATCTCTTCTGTTAATGTAAGTCTGTTTACTAAACATAATATTCTGATTTTAATTATTGTTAATGTTGTTTGCCCGGTATCTTCAGCCAATATCATATATCTGAAGATTATACCGGGCATATTAAGTGGTTTTGAAGTTATTTTATCTTATACTCATCAGGAATATCTTCACCCGCAAGGTGTTTAACAAAGAAATCCCATCGTTTTCGTATCAAATACTTGTCATAATATACAGTTGAGTGATCTCTTCCGGGAATCATTATCAGATCAAAATCTTTATTCTGTTTAATAAGCTCATCAGCCATTCGCATTGAGGCTGCCGGATTTACATTCTGATCCTCACGACCATGTATTAATAGTAGTTTCCCTTTTAGTTTATCAGCATGTGTAAAATTACTCTGGTCATCATAATGCTCTCCTGCAGGATATCCCATATACAGTTCAGGCCACCATGCTTTTGCAATTCTGTGATCGTGATTTCCGGCAGATGATACACCTGCCTTATAAAAATCAGGATGCATCAACATAGCTCTAACGGCATCGTAACCTCCGGCAGAGTGCCCGTAAATACCTACTCTTGTTGCATCTATATAGCTATGCTTTTCTGCTAACTCTTTAATAGCTTTTATATGATCAGGAGCTCCAATATCACCCAGATTACGGTATGAGAAGTCATGGAACTTCTTAGATCTGAACGCAGAACCAAGACCATCTATATTAACCACAATAAAACCCAACTCAGCCAGAGCAAGATCGTTATTCAGTACTGCTCTGCGGAACGTCTTAGGACTTCTTATTGTTTGCGGACCACTATATGTTCCGTCAATAACCGGATAACTTTTGTTAGGATCAAAGTTTGTTGGCAGAAATATAACCCCGTATATATCAGTTTTGCCATCTCTTGCTTTAAGTTTAAATGGCTGGGCAGGTTTCCACCCCATCTGTTTCAGATCTTCTATATCCTCTTTAAGTATAACCTTACTATATCCCGATTTTTTACCAGATCTTAGCTTTGCAATATTTGGCAGATCAATACGAGAATAGTTATCGATAAAATACTCTTTTGAGGGCGATAGACTTATATTGTGATCAGCACTTTCAGGTGTAAGAAGCTTTGCTGTTTCGCCATTAAGAGTTGTACTATACAGATATTTGAAATAAGGATCGCCACTCTCTTTTCCTGAAGCCATAAATAGTATTTGGTTCTTTTTTACATCTACATCAACAACCGATCTTACAACATATTCACCTTCTGTAATCTGCTTAATCAACGATCCGTCCTTAAGACTTCTTTTATATATATGGTTCCAGCCATCCTCTTCTGATTGCCACAGGAACGCATCTTCGTCGGCAAGTATATACAGATATTCGTTGTAAACATCTACATATGTCTCAGAACTTTCGGTATATATTGTTCTTGTTTTTCCAGTCTCTAAATCAATCTCAATAAGATCTCTTGACTGATATCCTCTGTTAAATTGTACTCTGTATGCCTTATTGTTGTTATCTTTTGTAGTGTATATATATGTGCCCAGAAAAGCGGCATTTGGTTTAAGATCAACCTTGGTTATGTTACCGGTATTTATATCAATAATAACATAATCAACTGTGGTTACCAGTGAATCTCCTGCTATAGGGCGTTCGTATGATAATATACTGGCACGTGTACCATCATCCGGTAACGATCTGTACATATATAACTTTCTTGCATGTTCACGGTTATAGCGTGGTACAATTATCTTCTTAGAGTTGTTTGTCCAGTATACCTCAATGTCAAACTTATCAGGGGTATTTTTACTCTCGTTCTTTACAAAATACCACGAAAGCGATTCGCCGTAACCATATGTTGTTGTGCCATTGTTAGTGAGATCCTTTGTCTGTTTTGTGTTATTGTTGGTTAGTATAAGGTTATGATTCTTAACCTCAACTGTATACTGTTTATCAGGCGATGTACTCTTTAAGGGGTTACTTTTCTCTATTTTGTCTTCTTTACTGAGTTTTCCTTTTTTAATGTCGAAAACCCAGTTATACTCATCTTTTTTAAACGATAATGCCTTACTCTTCTCACTATATTTTACATCAGATATACCTAAAGCAAATGGAGTAATATCCTTATTTAACTCTTTTGATAATTTTTTAGCAAGTAGTTGCTGATTAAACAACTGGTTCTTTTTTCCTGTTCTTGATTTTACAAACAGATACTCTGTGCCTTTTCTGGTTACTGTTTTAAACCACAGGTTGTTGTTATCTGTCCACTGTGCGTTCAGATACTGGTTATATAACTTCTTTTTCAGATTAAATGATAAAAGCTGTTCTGCCTGTCTGTATCTGTCTGTTGTGGTTTGTGACCAGATAGTTGTTACAGATATTACTGTACAGACAATCAATGTGCTCAGATATCTCATGATTAGCATATTGTTTTGTAACCAAATTTTAGGGTTACGTTAGTATATTGTATTATATGTGTGTTAATCAGTAAAAAAGATGGCTGTAAAAACAAGTGCCATTACTGTTCTAATGCTATTCATTATTGGTTTATCAACAATATAGTTGATAGTGTAATAAACTGTCTATAAGTTTGGTAAAAAAAGTAAGAATAGCAACAGTAAGCTTCATTAATTGATCCAGCACTCGTAAAGACCTTTACCGAATACATGATATAGATTTGAATATGGAGCAATATTAATATTCATACCGTAAAAATATTGTTGAAACATAATTTAAAACATGATAAATATCATGTTTATGATATTTTGTTAAGAAATAAACCAGAGAACTGTAATTGTGTTTAGAATTGCTATATGCTTGCTCATAAGATAGTTCTGTAGTCTGGTGTTATGCTTTTTTATTATCCGAAAATAGTATAATAAATATATACAACTGTGTAGTAATAGTATATGATAAGGCTATGTTTTAGGTTATTGGTAAATCTTTTTATACAAATTTCGTGCCTATGGTTAAGTGTAAACAATATTTGTTATTATTTTTGTGCATTGCGTTCGATATTGTAACAGACAAGATAATGTTGAACACGAGTTAAATGTTTTAATATAATAACAAGATGAGAAGAGAAAAACGCATCAGAATTAAAGAGCTTCTGGAGTCGGGGCAAATAGGTTCCGATATCCTGGTAAAAGGTTGGGTTCGAACTAAGCGTGTAAGCAAGAATGTTGCTTTCATTGCTTTAAATGATGGTTCTACTATTAATAATATCCAGATTGTTGTTGATATTAATGTAATTCCGGAAGAGAAACTTGAGAAGGTTACAACCGGTGCTTCATTATCTGTTTGCGGTAAACTTATCGAGTCGCAAGGAAAAGGTCAGCGCGTAGAGGTAGAAGCCAGTGATATAGTAGTACTAGGAGAGGCGCATCCGGATAAATATCCGTTGCAACCAAAGCGTCACTCATTAGAGTTCTTAAGAGAGATTGCTCATTTACGTTTCCGTACAAATACGTTTGGAGCTGTTTCAAGAATTCGTCATGCAATGATTTTTGCAGTACACAACTTCTTTAACGAGAAAGGTTTTGTTAATATTCATACACCAATAATTACAAGTAGCGATGCTGAGGGAGCAGGAGAGATGTTTCACGTATCAACACTTGATATGAATAAACCTCCGCGTAACGAGGATGGTGAGGTTGATTACAACGAAGATTTCTTTGGTAAGAAGACAAACCTTACTGTATCAGGACAGCTTGAGGGTGAGCTTGCAGCTACTGCTCTTTCTGATATCTACACATTCGGACCAACATTCCGTGCCGAGAATTCAAATACATCTCGTCACCTTGCAGAGTTCTGGATGATTGAGCCTGAGATGGCATTCTGTGATCTTGACGATAACATGGATCTTGCTGAGGAATTCCTTAAGTATCTTGTAAAATATGCTCTTGATAACTGTAAAGAAGATATTGAGTTCCTTAACAAACGTGCTATAGACGAGGATAAGACTAAGCCACAGAATGAGCGTTCTGAGTTAACACTTATTGAGCGTTTGAATATGGTTCTTACTGAAGATTTTGTTCGTCTTACATATACTGAGGCTATAGAGGTGCTTAAGCGCAGTAAGCCAAACCAGAAGAAGAAATTTAAGTATCTTATTGAGGGTTGGGGAGCTGACCTACAGAGTGAGCATGAGCGTTACTTGGTAGAGAAGCATTACAAGAAGCCGGTAATACTTGTTGACTATCCAATGGATATTAAGGCGTTCTACATGCGTCAGAACGATGATGGAAAGACTGTAAGAGCTATGGATATTCTATTCCCTGGTATTGGTGAAATTGTTGGCGGATCGCAACGTGAGGAGCGTCTTGACATGCTTACCAGACGTATGGAAGAGATGGATATCCCAGCAGAGGAGATGTCGTGGTATCTTGATACAAGACGATTCGGAACTGTTGAACATGCAGGATTTGGTTTAGGTTTTGAGAGATTAATGCTATTTGTTACAGGTATGGGTAATATCAGAGACGTTATTCCATTCCCACGTACACCAAAGAATGCAGAGTTTTAACGCAGAAAATTAATATAAAATCGTATGCTTAAACAGAGACTTCAGCAGAAACTTCTTCAGAAGCTATCTCCGCAGCAGATACAGGTTATTAAACTGCTGGAGATTCCTACAATGCAGCTTGAACAGCGTATTAAGAAGGAACTTGAAGAGAATCCTGTATTAGAAGAGGGGGCGGATAGTGATCCGGAGATTAGTGAGGAGGATAATATTACTGCCGAAGATGTAAATAGCGACGAGAACGAGTTTACATTGGAGGACTATATTGATGATGATGAATATATTCCTTCGTATAAACTACAAGCAAATAACTATTCAAAAGACGATAAACAGACCGAGATACCATTCTCGGGAGGTTCATCGTTTAAAGAACATATTGAGAGCCAGTTGGGACTTTTGTCGTTAGATGAAGATGACTTTAAACTGGCTCTTTATCTTGTTGGTAATATAGATGATGAAGGGTACGTGCGAAGAAGGCTTGATGCTATAGCTGATGATCTGGCATTTTCGCAGAACATTATGGTTGATGAGCTTAAACTGCTTGAGGTACTGCGTACAATACAGACCCTTGATCCTGCCGGATTGGGTGCACGTGATCTTAATGAGTGTCTGCTGTTGCAGATAGACAGAAAAGATCAATCGGTGCCTGAGATAGCACTTGCCAGAACAATAATTCGTCACTACTTTGATGAATTTGCAAAGAAGCATTACGACAAGATAATAGCGAAACTTAATATAGAGGAGGAGGATCTTAGCGGTGCAATAAAGGAGATAACCCGGCTAAATCCTAAACCCGGTAATGCATTTAACAACTCGTTTGTTCAGGGTGTACAGCAGATTATACCCGATTTTGTTCTGGATAATAATGATGGTGAGTTACAGTTATCGTTAAATGACCGTAATGTACCTGAATTGCGTGTTAGCAGAACATATTCCGAAATGCTGGATACGTTCTATAATAACAAAGACAAATCTGGTAAGGGTAAAGATACAATGGCTTTTGTTAAACAGAAGATGGACTCTGCAAAGTGGTTTATTGACGCTATTAGACAGCGCCAGAATACTCTTCTGTTAACTATGAATGCCATAATAGGTTATCAGTACGATTTCTTTGTAGAGGGAGATGAAACCCTATTGAAACCAATGATTCTGAAAGATATTGCAGAACGTACAGGTCTGGATATATCAACAATATCGCGTGTTGCAAATAGTAAGTATATACAGACATACCACGGAATATATTCGCTTAAATACTTCTTTTCAGAAGGACTTGCAACAGATAGTGGCGAGGAGGTATCTACCAGAGAGATTAAAATTATTCTGCAAGAGACAATTGATGCTGAAGATAAAAAGAAACCACTTACTGACGATAAGTTGGCTGCTGTACTGAAAGAGAGAGGTTACAGAATAGCAAGACGTACCGTAGCAAAGTACAGAGAGCAGCTTAATATACCAGTAGCACGTCTGCGAAAGGAGATAAAGTAACAGAACTTTATTGCTCTACAGATGTTTATGAACTTATAATATTATCGGAGATATAAATACCACATTTTTAATGAGATTAGCAGCAAAGATATTATCAATTATACTTCACCCACTTCTAATGCCAACGGTAGGAATGTTACTGCTTTTTAATTCAGGAACATACCTGCAATTTATACCGTATGATTATAAGAGAGTTATGTTGCTTATTGTAATGATAATTACAGCAGCAGTACCTATTCTTCTTATGCCACTGTTCAGACTTAAGAGATTAATAACATCTGTTGGGGTGAGTAAACGCAGCGAACGTGTTGTACCTCTGTTTTTTGCAACAATACTGTATATTATAAATCTATGGTATATGTACAAGATGAAAGCTCCTGTTACGGTAATGCTGTTTATGTTGGGTGCAGCACTTACAGTGTTCTTTGCATGGGTAATATCATTCTTCTGGAAGATATCTGTTCATATGATGGCTGCCGGAGGAGTTATTGGGTTGATATTTGTTATGATATTCAGACTATATGCTCAGGTTAATCTGTTTCTGATGATATCTATAATAATGGCCGGAATTATTGGTTCTGTAAGAATATACCTTGACAGAAATAATTCAGCTCAGGTATATATAGGATTTATCTCCGGATTTATTCTTATTGTAACACCATTCTTAGTACTGGTGTAGACTATTTATGCTTATTAAAAGAAAGAGCCCGAAGATCAAGGTTAGTATTTTCTGTAATTTGTTATGATATCTATTATATAAGGCGGTTATATTGTTGTTTCTATTACATAAATTTCTGCTAACCATATCAAAAATAGTTTAAGATGTTATAATCAACACCTCAAACCATCTTTTAATCTTTGGACTCTTAATCTATATCTTAGTACGATACCTGCGTCTTTATACCCATATCGTTAACCCTTTTAGCAATACTGTCAAGTACCTCAGGTGTAACCTTCTCAAGAGTATCTATCGGGGTATCTCTGGCAATGGTATATATCATAACCTCTTCAGGATTTATATACTTAACTGTATCTAACCATGCATCTACCTCTTTGTTGGTAGTGTTATCAACAACCTTACCATTGTATGAGCCTTTAATAAACATTGTCTGTATAATCAGTTTGCCATTAAAGTCTTTTAATTGCGATACAAGCTTCTCAACCTTTATAGGCTTCTGTGGTTGATCAATAAGCTTTATAGTTTCTTCAAACACAGAGTCAAGTTTCTGGATATTCTGATCTACCTTATCAAGAGCCTCAAGAACCTTTTCTGAATGTAACATAGTAGCATTTGTTAATACTGCTATTCTGGCTTTAGGACAATACTTATCTCTTAAAGCAATAGTGTCATCAATAATCTCTTTAAAAAGAGGATGCATTGTAGGTTCTCCGTTTCCTGCAAATGTTATCACATCCGGTAACTTATTATCACCACCCATCTCAATAAGTTTAGCCTCTAAAGCGCCACTTACCTCTTCTCTGGTATGAAAAACCTTCTTCTTTGGTTGTCCCGGAGCATTACTCCATCCGCACTCACAATATATACAGTCAAAGTTGCACAGTTTGGCATCATCTGGCAGTAGGTTTATACCTAATGAGATACCCAGCCTGCGACTTACCACAGGGCCAAAAACAACTTTATCAAATAGAAATGTAGCCATTGCAATCTGTTTTAGAATGCACAAAGGTATTAAAAGAGTTGATATCAACTACCTGAATTTTTATAAAGAGAGGTAATGCGGTGCTATCAGGCACATTGTTGTATATAAAAACAGCCAACAATTACTGTTGGCTGCCAGTGTATATATTATAATACGTATTACTTCTTCTTCTCAATATCCTTCAGGTTATCCATCTTCTTAAGTTCAAGGAACTCATTAATACCACACAGGTGCTCCTTTATACGTTTATTACCAAACTCATACACCTTCTCTGCCAGACCATCAAGGAAGTCCCTGTCGTGCGATACAAGTATAAGGGTACCATCGTAATTCTTAAGTGCATCCTTAAGTATATCCTTGGTCTTCATATCAAGGTGGTTGGTAGGCTCATCAAGAATAAGCATGTTAACAGGCTCAAGCAGTAACTTAAGTATTGCCAAACGGGTTCTCTCACCACCAGACAGAACCTTTACTTTCTTGGTAATATCATCGCCACCAAACATAAATGCACCAAGCATATCCTTTATCTTGGTACGTATATCGCCAACAGCAATATCGTCTATTGTCTGGAATACGGTAAGCTCCTCATCAAGCATAGATGCAGCATTCTGAGCAAAATAACCTGTCATTATATTATGACCAAGAGTAAGTGTACCCTCAAAATCTATCTCGTTCATAATAGCTTTAACAAGTGTCGATTTTCCTTCACCGTTTCTGCCAACAAAAGCAACCTTTTCGCCCCTCTCAATTGTTAACGATGCATTACTAAAAACAAGATGATCGTCGTAACTCTTTGATATATTATCTGTAATTACCGGATAACTACCAGAGCGTGGCGATGGAGGGAACTTCAGCTTTAATGCAGATCTGTCTACCTCATCAACCTCAATAATCTCTAACTTATCAAGCATCTTAACACGACTCTGTACCTGAAGGGTTTTAGAGTAGGTTCCCTTAAAACGCTCAATAAACTGCTTTGTCTCGGCAATCATCTTCTGTTGCTCTTCATATGCCTTTAACTGCTTCTCTCTGCGTTCCTGACGTAATACAAGGTAGTCAGAATATGTTGCCTTGTAATCATATATTCTGCCCATTGTAACCTCAATGGTTCTTGTTGTAATATTATCAATAAAGGCTCTGTCGTGCGATATAACAATTACAGCCTTACCACACTCTGTAAGAAACTGCTCTAACCACTGAATAGACTCAATATCCATATGGTTTGTAGGCTCATCAAGCAGTATCAGATCAGGGTTCTGAAGCAGTATCTTGGCAAGCTCAATACGCATACGCCATCCACCACTAAAATCAGACGTAGAACGCTCAAAGTCATCTCTCTCAAAACCAAGACCAATAAGCACCTTCTCTACCTGAGCATCAAAGTTGGTCTCCTCTATAGAGTAGAACTTCTCGCTAAGTGCCGATACCTCCTCAATAATCTTATAATACTCCTCAGATTCATAATCGGTACGGGTCTCAAGCTCCTTGTTAAGTTCAGTTATCTTACTCTCCATCTCATGTATATGAGAGAATGCCTGTGCAGCCTCATCAAATACAGTTCTGGTATTATCTGTCATCAGGTGCTGAGGCAGATAGGCAATATTTGTACCTTTAGGTGCCGATATTTTACCTTTGGTAGCCTTCTGTGCCCCTGCAATAATCTTTAACAGGGTAGACTTTCCGGCACCATTCTTACCCATAAGGGCAATTCTGTCCTTCTCGTTAATAACAAATGATATATCCTTAAACAGAGTTGTCCCTCCAAACTCCACAGTAAGTGCGTCAACTGAAATCATACAACAAATTTTTTAGACCGCAAATATATAAATAGTTGCATTATTAATGTTGTTATTCCTGATTTGATATAACAATACGCTGTTTTATTACTTTTTGTGATAGAAAATATATAAAAGTTACTGATGTTGATAACTTTATGTAAAGTGTTTGTAAAGTCACTGATTTTTGAGTACGCAATATACGTGTGTTGTACTAAAATAGGGGATTGATGTTTTATTTATTAGTGGTTTTAAACCGTTATACTGTAACTGTTATTGTTGATATTGTGTTAACAAACGGTTTTTAATACGATGTTACAGTACTCGTTTTGGCATATGATTTGTTGTTGATCATTGTTATTATTTTATTTGTTATCTGACATTTATTAACCTAAAGTATTCATTAATATGAGAAAACTAATCTTTGCATTAATAGCATTGCTTTGGTGCATATATCCAAATCTGTATAGTCAAAACGGTGATGATGGTATGGTGTCTTCATATAACCATCTTATGTCTACATTCCCGGTGCATCCTGATGCAGCTAACCTTGGTAAATTCGGAAACCTTCCTGTAAATATGAGTTCAGGAACACTGAATAACACAGTGCCTCTGATTAAGATAAAGGTAGGCGATAAAGAAATTCCCCTGATGTTATCGTACAACTACTCTGGTCTGAAAGTGGATGCCGTATCCGGATCTGTAGGATTAGGTTGGACTCTTGTAGGTGGAGGTGTAATCACACGGAATATAAGAGGAAAGGCTGATGAACTAAGTGATAAAAGAGGCTATTTATGGAATGCAAATCTAATAAGAGATTATTATTGTAAAGTTGATGGTAATTGTAATGATAATCCAATAGATATTAATGATTTTATAAAGAAATTATCATTAGGTAGTCTTGATGGTGAACCTGATATATTCTTTATGAACGGCCCCGGAATAAATACGCGTTTTGCTTATAACTATAATAAGGAGATTGTAACTATTGATAACTGTAATTACAAGATTGATAACCCGGAGATACTTAATTACAATATAAACAATGCATTTACTATTACTGACGATGTTGGTGATATCTATAATTTCTCTAAGATGGAGATAACCAGTAATGAAACCCAGAATATACTTGGTGGGGGAGTTAGCCCTAGTAGCATTTTATCAGAGACACCATATACATCAGCATGGCATCTTACAGAACTAACAGATAAGAGTACCGGGGGTGTGGTGAGTTTTAAGTATGACAAGACATATGCTTTTGATAAGATTAGCTATAATGAATCTCTTACAACATTGATTCGTGATAAATCTACAATTAATTGTTTAACACAGAATCCGGAGATACTAAGTAAGAACAGGAATATTACAAAATACCGTAAACCTCTGTTGACTAAAATAAGTACTAATACAGACGATGTTGAGCTTATATATAGTGATGATAATAGTAGATTGACAGAGGTTAATCTGTATAGTAATGGTGACTTTGTTTATGGATACAGATTTGAGTATGAAAATCTGGAGAGTAGTGGGGCTCTGTTTGTATTAACAAATATATATAAGGTTGCAAATGATAATGTAACAAGAGAACGTCAATACACATTTGATTACCATAAATCTAATTTGCCTGATATAACAACAGAGCAGTTTTACTTTGCTCAGGATATGTGGGGCTTTTATAACGGATCGTATAATAGTTCATTAATAGATTTTGTTAATTCTCATAGAATGACAAATATGTGGGCATCTCTAACAGGTTCTCTTAAAACAATTATCTATCCTACAGGAGGTTTGAGTGAGATAGAGTATGAACAGAACAATGAGTTTGGAAATATAAACAGATATGCTAAAAAAAGTAAGTGTGCAAAAGAGTTACCTCTTAATAGTAGTTTAGAGTTAAAAGTGCGGGAAAATGAAGGGTGTAATTACGACAGACCAAACTGTATGCGCCATCAGGATTCAATACATATAAAACATGGTCATGTTGGTAGTTTGCATTATACTCTAAGAGTAATTGAAGGACTCGGTGTCTCAACAATACTTGAATTCAGGAAGAGGGGATCAATTAATCAGAATAGATACAGTCTCAGATACGGAATGACTGAATGCGAGGTATTATATGGAAACTATTATTACGATCAACAGATAGGAGAAGAGCTGATACATCCTGATAATCCTGAGACAGCAGATGGGTCGGTAAGTAAGACTATAAGTTTTGATCTACAGTTAGATTCAGGGAAGTATGATTTTGATTTGATAGTAACAGCAACTGGCAATAAACAGAAAGGAGAGGGTTTTTTCTCAATAAGTTATTATGATCCTGATAAGGATACAGATCTTTATAAAGATATTGCCGGAAACATGTTTAAACATTTTGATGTTGGAGGATTGAGGGTAAATAGCGTTAGCAACTATAATAATAGTAATAAAGATAAACTTATTACCCGTGAGAGATACATCTATACAGATGATAAAGGACACAGTACTGGTACAGGTGCATATGATATTGATTTAGAATATCAGACAGAACGTATGTCAAACGGTGTACTTAATGGAGGAGGTGTTCCTGAGATATGTACCTATGAACATATAAATACACAGGCCTTTTCTAATAGCTTTACAAATACCGGATCGGGTACAGTATACAGAAGGGTTACAAAGGTAACAGAAGGTGTAAAAAATGGAAAGATTGTATATTACTATAACACTGCCGGATCAGGAGTGAGAGCGAGAAGTTTTCCTTTTGTTCCGGGGATACTTGAATCTAAAGGGGTTGGTGAGTGCTATAAAACAGAGTATTATGATAGTAACAATAAACTTGTAAGAAAAGAGGATGTAACATATAATACACTAGCATCAAAATCTCTTATTTTGGGAATTAAGGCAGGTGTTATTAGGAATGCGGTATCTCAGGATGGAGAGATGGAGAATGTAAAATATCGTGATTATGATGTATTCAGGCAGAGCAGTTTTAAACCAACAGAACGTATAGTAACAGATTATCTGAATGATAAAGAGTATAAATACAGAGAGACATATACATACGATAATAACTCTGCTTATCAAATATCAAAGACGGTAATAGACGATAAGTTGGATCAGCAGGTAACATCAAAAACTGTATACCCTGATATGATTACCAATGGGAGTGCGGATTATCATATCCCGCAGAGTATGATTGCAAATAATATCCTTAGATTACCTGTGAAATCACTATCGTATAGTGATAATAATCTTACCGGAGCAAGCGTAGTTCATTACGATGAGTATGGTAATGTTACAGATCAGTTCTCAAGAGGTGTTGTTTTTGGAGATACAGATAATACCGATAATATTGATACAGATCTGTATACAAAAGAGGAGGAGTATCTGTATAACGAAAATAGCAGAGTAAAACAGGTTAAGAACAGAAGCTCCGTTATATCAATAATTTGGGGATACGGTAATCTGTATCCTGTAATAAAAGCAGAGGGTGTAACCTTTCAGGAATTGGAGAATAAGATTGAGAGTCTGGGAAAGGATGTGCTGTGGATTGAAAATAATATAAAAGATAACTATCCGGCAGTTAAATCATTTGTAGGTCAGCTGCGTAGTAATCTTCCGGAGGCAACAATAACACTGTTCTCATATAAACCTCAGGTAGGTGTAACTGAGATAACCGACCCTTCAGGAAAGAGTATTAAATACAACTACGATGGTTTTGGCAGACTGTTAAAGGTTACAGATAATAATGATAAAATACTGAAACAGTATAAATATAATTATAGAGAAGGCGAATATGCTGATAATACAGCAAACCGCAGAAACACAATAATGTCTGTTGCAGAGGGAGACGGAACAATATACCCTTCGTGGTCGGTAAAGATTCCTGATGGTATGAGTAAGCGTTACGATTTTAAAGCAGATCAGTACAGAGAGATAAGAGATATAATTGTTGATGGTAACTCAATAAAAGATAGTTATGACGACGATGATAATCCTATATCAGAAGAGACTGGTTATACATTTACTGATATTGCCTCAGATCATACAATAAAGGTGGTATACGGAATTGAGAGATACAATATATGTGTGGGAGACAATATATATAGTAATGTAGCTCCATTATGTAATAAAATTGAGAGAGGAGAGGATTATCAGGTTCAGTTTGAGTATACAAAAGGAGCATATACGCTGCAAGGTATAAAGGTTAACGGAACTATGGTAACAGATCAGGGTATCTATACACTAAATAATATCACAGAGAATACCTCTATTATTGGTATGTATAATATGGCACCAATAACAGGAACGGTGAGAAACCAGTATAGTATTGTAATACCAGATGTAAAGGTTGAGATATATAAAATTGAATCAGGTGTTAATGTTGGTGATACAGAACAAATTATGGAGACTGTGTATACCGATAATAGCGGAAGGTTCGCATTCACAGGTAACTATTCAGGAACAGTAAACCAACATAATTCTCCGGTGTATGTGAGAGTATCAAAAGATAATGTATCATTTAGTACACATGTTATCCTGTTAACTTCAGAGAGAGAGTATAACTTTTCAGGAGTAATGAACGGAGTTAGTACGTATAGTCTCTATCTGAAAAAACATTTAGGAACAAAAAACCTGAATATTATTGCTAATAAAGCGTGGACAATAACAAAGAACGATCAATGGATTAATGTTTCACAATCGTCAGGATCAGGTAATGCTACTATTACAGTGTCTGGTCAGCCTAATTTGGGGAGTGATACCAGAGAAGGAACCTTTGTTGTTACAATTGGAACAGAGACGTTTACCATTATAGTGCGTCAGGAGGTTGAAGGGCCACCGGATTTCCCGGACGATAAACTCTAATTACTAAACATGATAAGTGAAAATAAATTTTTGACCGGACTATATCTGATAATATTAGGTAAGGTCTGGTAATTATAAAAGCGAATAGAATGAATAATAAAATATATATATACAGATTAATAATGCTTCTTATCCTGGCAGTAATCTCTGCATCGGGATTTGCACAGAGCACGTTATATTTCTCAGAATATATTGAAGGTAGCAATTATAATAAAGCCCTTGAGATATATAATTCGGGAACAGATATTGTAGACCTTTCGGAGTATCAGATAACCAAAGATGTAAACGGAAACGGAGACTTCTCAAAGATCCTGTCTCTGTCAGGAGTTCTGAAACCGGGAAATACATATGTAATTGTAAATGCAAATGCAGGAGAACAGCTAAAAGGTTATGCTGATCTTGTTACATCATCAATATGTATGAGTTTTAATGGCGATGATCAGTTACAGCTTATACATAACGGAATAGTGATAGACAATATTGGTGTTGCAGGAGGAGTTAAGTTTGGCGAGAATGTTACCCTTATACGTAACAGAGATCTTAACGATCATGTTACAAACAAAAAATGGACAGAGCTACCAATAGATTACTTCTACAATATTGGTGAGCATGCATATGGCAATAGCCCAGGTATAATTATTTCAGAGTACCAGGAGGGTAGTGGGTATAATAAAAGTATTGAGATATATAATGGTAACGAGAGCTATTGTAGTTACAGAGATATTGTTATACAGACAGATGTAAATGGCGATAACAACTTTAAGAATTCATTCTTTCCTGACAAAGATGGATGTCTGATAGTTAATAAGACTTTGCTAATACGTAATGTAAGAGCTACAACAGAGGTAAAAGGAGCTCTGCTTACAAATGCAAGAGCAATGCAATTTAATGGTAACGATCAGGTTCGTATACTATATAAAGGACGTGAGATAGATCGTATAGGGCACACCACACCCGGACAAAACTTTGCAAAAGATATAGTACTCAGACGAAAGAGTGATATAAAAACAGGATATCCCGGATACAGAAACTATAGTGTAAAACAATGGGATACCGAATCAATGGATGTTATTAGCGGACTGGGAACGTATCTGACAGATAACAGACCTGTGGAATTTACAGAACAGGAGAACTATGTTGTTACCTATGTACCTAAAAAGCCATTTACAACATTAGATACAGATAATATTAATGTTAACGATGTTGCTGTAGCCGTTTCATACGTTGATGGATTGGGAAGACCAATACAGAGTGTAAATGTAAAAGCTTCGGCATCGGGTAATGATATTGTACAACATGCAGAGTATGATAGTATTGGTCGTGAGACACACAAATATCTGCCATATGTTAAATCTGTTAATCCGGGAATGTTTGACAGGGAAGCAGCTAAAGGGCAGAAGGCATACTACATGTCTGATCAGGTACAGGAGGTAACAAAAACACCTTACGCAGTTACTGTTTTTGATAATACTCCACTTAACCGTGTTTATAAACAGGGAGCTCCGGGAGAAGATTGGCAACCTGTAGCAGGTAATAGCAACGATCATACAGTAAAGACAGTGTACAGAACAAACAAAATGTGGGATGCTATAAGGTTTGAGTTTGATCAGCAAACAGGAGAAATATCGTGTAATAGTTACTATGCTACCGATGCACTTACAGCAACAGAGGTAACCGATGAGAATAATAAATTTGTTACTATAGAGTATACAAACTTTAAAGGTCAGGTTGTATTAAAGAGCAGTAAACTATCCGATAACAAGTATGCTCAGACATACTATGTTTATGATAACTTTGGACTGCTAAGAGCAGTGATAACACCAAAAGCTGTAGAGAATATGTTTAGCAGCGGTTGGATCAATAATATTTCATACAACAATGATATAATAAAAGAGTTATGTTACTACTATAACTACGATGAACGTAAACGGATGATAATGAAACAGCTTCCGGGAGCCGAACCTCTATATATGTTTTATGACAAACGTGACCGACTTGTTGTTACACAGGATGGTGAGCAACGCAAAAACAACAAGTGGTTATATACAAAGTACGATCATATTAACCGCCCTGTACAGACTGGTATATATACAGCTGATTCAGACCTTAATCAACAACAGATGCGTGAGTTAGTAGAGGCAAATAGTAACATGTTTGAGGTGTGTACCAATGGCGAATACTCAAACAACTGTTTCCCACAGAGTAATACAACTCTATATACAGAAACTATATACGACAGATACTACCCATCTCTATTTACAGATGTTGCATTTAATACAAATGCAGAGGTAGATAGTTACAGTGGAACATACAATACTGAGGTTAAAGGTCAGATAACATATACAAAGGTAAGAGTACTTGATGCTTCAGAAAACAGAGTTAATGACACCTGGTCATATACAGCAAGTTATTACGATGATAAGTACCGCAATATACAGTCGGTATCAAAAACAGTTATTCCGGGTGGTAAAACATTTACCGAGATAATTGGAACAAACTACAACTTTACAGGTCGTGTAGAGAATACAATATATACACACAACCTTAAAGGAAAAGACTCTATTGCTGTTAAACAACGTAATGAGTACGATCATGCCGACAGATTACTGAGAACATATCAGGAGCTGGAAGGTGATGTAGTTAAAAGTGAGATCAGGTACGCATCATTTGAGTACGATGAACTTGGACAAATGATAAAAAAGGAATTGAATGGTAGCGAGATAAATACAAACTACAACTATAATATCCGTGGTTGGTTAAAACAGATAGAGAATACCGGAAGTAACGGAGACAATCTGTTTAGTATGAATCTCTACTATAATAATAAAAAATCTGGTGTAAATTCAGATATCCAGCATAATGGAAACATAAGTGCAATTAGCTGGCAAAACAGCAATAAAGCAGAACAGGCTTATGGTTATACATACGATAATCTTAACAGGTTAAAGGTATCTGATTATGCAGGAACAAAAACAGATGGATATAATACATCATACGGTTATGATATTAATGGGAATATCACTAACTTAAACCGCTCAATGGTAATATCTGATAATGTTGTGAATATAGATGTATTAGGATATACATATAACGATAATAGTTTAAGTAATCAGCTTAAAACAGTAACTGATGCAGGAACAACAGAAGGCTTCAGGCAGGATTCAGGTGATTATCTGTATGATGATAATGGTAATATGACTGTTGATCCGAACAAGGGATTATCAGATATAAAGTACAACAATCTGAATCTGCCATATTCAATAACAAAAGGAGCAGATAAGGTAGGTTATATTTATGATGTTGCAGGACGTAAATTTGCCAATATATTGCCAGCAAATGATACAATATTTTATTCCGGCAGTTTTGTTTATCGAAACGGAGATATTAATTATATGATTTGTTCAGAAGGTTTGTTAAATATAAATGCAACTACAAAAGATTCAAACTATGAGTTTCATCTAAAAGATCATTTGGGCAATACACGTGTAGCAGTAAACGAGAATAGTATTGTTACCCAAGCCAATAACTACTATCCATTTGGTCTGACATTTGCACAGTCAGGATCATCAACCAATAAGTATCTTTATAATGGTAAAGAACTACAAGAGGAGACAGGATTTATCGACTATGGGGCACGTCAACTGGATAAAGAGTTGGGGAGGTGGTTTAATCCAGATCCTATGGCATTTAAATTTTTTAATCAATCACTATATTCATATGCTGCAAATAACCCGATAAAACTGATTGATATCGGAGGGTTGGCTCCAGGTAATATTGTGTCAAATGATGGAGGACTTACAAGAGCTTTTATACACCTTATGGCTATATCTACAGGTGTGAGTGAGGAAACCTTAATTCGGACATCAATTTTATTTAGTGATAAGTTTCATCAAAGAGTAACAGGATACTCATCTGGAGGAATAACATTATATGATAAAATAATATTTACAGAAAATTTTGACGGAGATAATTATCCAAAAGATGTAAGGAAATGGTTTAGTATTTTACCACATGAATTAGGACATAGAGTACAAGCAGATGAGTATAGTCTTTATTTAACTTCATATTTTGTACAGTCAGCAGTAACAGCAATAAAAGAAGGTTCTATTAAAGCGAAAGAAATTCACGATAGAATACCAATG
The DNA here is from genome assembly GCA_025210735.1 of Bacteroidales bacterium. Taxonomy (GTDB): domain Bacteria; phylum Bacteroidota; class Bacteroidia; order Bacteroidales; family UBA6680; genus UBA6680. The sequence goes on along the minus strand of JAOARD010000016.1, from coordinate 2,216 downwards.
GAGATAGAAGCTGAATATATACAAAGAAATTTCAATAAGTTCTATAGAGCGATGTACTATATCCGAAGAGATGGAACAAAAGGAAATAAATTGGTCGATTTATTTAGTTATGGAATTAAAGATCAGAATTACATGATATCAGAGATAGATAAATTATGGGAAGAATATAAAGAACAACAAGGAGATGGAAAAGAGGGGGATAAGGATAGTAAAGATTGGACTATAGGAGTGGAAAATCTACCTGCTGGTACATACACATGGGATGGCTCAAAATGGGTTGCGCAATAAGATTTATAGTTATGAAAAAGTATGTTTATTTTGTATTATTATTTATAATAATTAGTTGTGGTTCGAAGCAACTTAGATTTCAATTTGACAAAGAAGAAGTAGCAATAAAAACTTGTGATGATAATAAAATAATAAGAGAATTGACCATATATGAATGTGGAAGTTGTGATATAGGATATGAAATTTACTTAACAGATGAAAATAAAGCTAGTTCGATTATTTATTTGGAAAAAGCTAATATTGGTTATCAAACCTCAGATAAAAAATCATTCCGATTTAAGGCAAATAAGAAGTATACGATAACTTCTACGTTTTTAGATAGTGAAGCTGAAATGATTTTATTTACAAATCAGAATGCTGAGGTTGATAGTGTAATCAATGAATATAGTTGCTTTGAATAATTAGGTATTCGTTAGTACATTTTTTAATCAGGATAGGTTTGCAGAGAAGTATGTAGAAATGAATCCTTATCAATATGGAGGAAATAACCCAATTTACTATGTTGATGTTAATTGAGATTCATTGGATGTAGCAAATAACTCCACTACAATGTCTGATATTCAATCATTGGTTTCCCAAACAAATAGGCAGTATATTAAATTTGGTGGAGGAACATTTGGTATGTTAAGTTTGGATTTTGGAGAATTGTCACAGAAGGAGATAAATGCATTGTTATCTGGAGACGAGGGTCTTAAGTTGTTGTATGATGTTGCTACAGCTTCGGAAAAATATTTATATGAAGCTTCAGAAACAGCATTGGTGAGGAAAGAGTCAGGAGCAAGGTTTATGATATCAATGATTTTTGATAGTAATGGAGTGGTAGATACTTCTTTAAATGGTAAAGATTCAAATGGAGGGTATACCTTTAAACCCGGTGGTAGTTATGATGGACATTTAATAATTTCTAGTGAAGGTTCATGTCAGGAGGTTGATGCTAATGGAAGTTTGATTTCAAAGAGTAGATCTTCAATGGTATTCCATGAGCTTGCAGAGAATTATGAGAGAACAACAAATGGTATTGACTATCATGGTCAGAATGGTCAACCTGGAGCTCATGATATAGCTGTGTCTAGAGAAAATAGATGGAGTAATAGATCATTGATACCAGGAGGAATAGCTACATATAATAATCCAAATAATTATAGAAATAGGTATATGATTTTGAACATTATTAAATCACAGTATGATTCAACAGGGTTTAATTTTTAATAAAAATATTATGAAAGTTGTACATTCGATTGCTTTAGTGTTTATAGTATTCTTTTATAGTTTTTGTAATGTTGATAAAGACACTATAATAAAAGAAAGTCATTTTGTAATCCGTAATAAATCTGGAATGGAATACAAAACAATACTTATTCATGATACAGGAGAGGTATCTTCTCTAGTATTTAATCCTATAATCAAAGAGGTAACAAAAGATTCTGCATTTATTACATTTGTCTTATGGGCTTGTCCTTATTATTCTGGACTTGAAGAAAATTATAATGATTTGTGTAAAAGTAATAAGCGGTTCAATATGTCAGAGGTGAAAATATTACAAAGATGTAAAAAAGAGTTAGGAAGAAAATATCAATATGGAATTTATAGAGTAGATAAGCGATATGATAAAATTGGAGCTATTAATGATACTGTAAGATTGGGATTTGTAAGAGTTGATACGTTGAATCTTATATTTGATGTCGAAGGTTATAATTCTTTGTATGTCAAATTGTAATAGAGGTCATTGTAAGGAGGAATCAATTTCTGGATTACTCCTTAAACTATATTCACAAGTCGTATTATAGTTTATTCTAATGTATAAAACCACGTCCTATGGGCGTGGTCAGAGTCATTGGGCTCTGCCTTTAAATGACTCATTGCTATCTTAAGAAAGTTGTTCCCGCAACTTAAAAAAGAATAGCATATGAGTCGATTTAGAAAGTTAT
>JAOARD010000015.1 GCA_025210735.1 Bacteroidales bacterium | reverse complement strand
TCCTATATTAGGAACAACAATAACCTTGCAACGTTTGAAGAGACGAGGATATATTCCTTTAATAGAGATGTATCAAATAGTTTCAAAACCAACAAACAGAGACTCTCTATTTAACCAAACACATTGTGTTTAATTATCTATTTACCTGTTTCTTATAATTTAAAGAACCGCCGTATACGAGATCCGTACGTACGGTGGTGTGAGAGGCGCAACGTGGGCTCTATAGCTCACGTCCGTCTACTCGATTGTATGCTGGCGTTTTCAGGGGTATTATGTTTCAAATTAGGACTTGTAGTCTCTTTGCCAAAGTTAGGTTGTGTGTTGGCTAGTGGGTATTGGCAATGTGCCTGTAAATATTTGATACTAGCTACAAATAGATAGATCCAAAATTATGTGAATGAGAACTTTGTAAAGTTGTTCAATTTTTTTTCTCGAAATCTATCAAAATCAACATCATTTGTATTAACAGCAACAATAAGCCTATTATCTTTTAGACTAAAACATTTTCCATTTAATAGTTTAAAATTGGTATCAACTAGAATTCTAACATTTGTATTTATTTCACTTGAATAAAACACATAATTACAAGCAGAAGAATCATTGAAATAATTAATAAATTTATCTCTAAATAGTTTTTTTGTTTTAGTTCTAAATTTCTCAACTTTTACATTATTGAACTGAGAATAGTTTTTCAAGATATATAAAAAATTAATTTTGTACTGATGGACAAACAATGTATCTCTGTCAAATAATCGATTTTTAAAATGAAAGGATTTAACTATTTCTCCTTTTTGCTCAATTCTGTCATTCTCGAAATCAGTCTTGTCATCAATATATCCGTAAATAAAGAAATTAGGAGTAATATCATAGCCTTCTGTTAAATCATCGCGATATCTTATATTTCCATTGTATTCCTTTTTATCGTTTAATAAATCAATATTGTATTGAATAACATTTTTTGCGTATGTAAATTGCTTATATTTTGAAACTTTACCTGCACTACTATCTGATTTATAATATTTGGAATCACCAATATAGAAAATATTTGTAGTGTCCAGTAAAGAGTTATGTTCGTATATATGGTCTATTATTTTACCATCGTCATTATATTTTAATTTTTTTAAAGAAACTCCATCATTGGTTTCTTTTTTTATAAGTTTATCTGAAAACAGCTTGTCTATCATATCTTCAAAAACAAGATTGTAATTATTTACACATAAAAAATCTTCTTTCTTTTTTGCTAAACTTGCTGTATCTGTTTGGGAAAAATATAATTCACATAAATGATACATTCTTTTTAGTGTATCATTAAAGTAGCGATGTTTAATTTTTTTTAATTTAGACAATCCTGTTTTTTGTAGGGATTTAAATTTATTGCCTTTTATTAGTTCATACGATTTATCGATATTTATATAAAGATTATGTTCTTCATTAAAATTATTTAGTATTGAAAAGAAATATACTAATAATTCTTCTTCATTATTAACAACCTTTTTTTTATTTCTGTAAATGGTGTAAAAAGGTTTATTATCATTTGTTAATAGAGGTATTGATTTTCTAATAGTTTTATTCCAATTAGGCTTTTTAGCCTGCTTTGAAATATAATCAACATGACGATATAATATATAACGTTTATTCTTCTTATGAAAATTTACAAATGCTAAAACCAAATCCAAATAAGAGTATTCTTTCGTTCCAATATTTGAATTTAAATTATAAGATAAAGATGATTGAACTATATTAGATTTAGGATTACGTCTACGGAACTCTGTCAGACTATTGTAAAAATAGATTGACATTTGCCTAATCCAATTGTATTCTGCTTTATGCTTAAATGTTTCATTTTGTTCAATGTCAATAAGTTCATCTTTTGAAATATCAAATATTGTTTTATTGTTATCCCGCATATAAACTTTTGGCAACATATAAACTAATTCGTTCTTTATATGTGAGTGATAATAACCAACAGAAGTAATAACCCCAATTTCTCCATTTTGAGTATAAAACTTGGGGTCATCAAATATATTCCTTAAAATCTTTATGTGATAGCCTTCACCTTCAATTAAAATCTTCATAAAATTTCGTTAACCTTTATTTTCCTCTGAATCTTTTAATTTTAAATATTTTAAAAGTTTATCAACTTCTTTTTTTCCATTGGTTTCTATTGGAAAGAAATCTTCATATGTGGTATTTTTATCAAAGATACTATCTTCTTCATTTTCATCTTTAAAAACATCATTCCACAAATAGAATATAGCTTTGTTTATGAAATTCTCTAATGATATTTCTTTTTCTTTAGGTTTTATAAAATAGTTACCAATACACTTATCCATACCTAAATTATCATTGATTTTAATTTTATTATTAACTGCTTTTATAAAATCAATCCAACTAAAACTATCATCGCTATCTAGTTTTACAATAAATTGAGAAGATTCATTTTCATTGTTTTTAGTATAATTAATTGGAATATATTCCCAATCCCACCTTCTCTTAAATGCACTATCCATAGGGAATAATGATTGATCTGAAGTATTCATCGTGGCAAGAATATGTAAGTTATTAGGTAATTTTACTTTACCGCCTTTTATTCCCTCATGATTTTCGCCAAGTATATCTTTCTTCTCAAGGTATTCTCTTAATTCTTTTGATGCGGAAATCTCATATTGGCTATCTCTATCAAGTAGTTGAAAGATGTCACCAAAAATTTCAGCACAATTACCTCTATTTATTTCTTCTATTACCAAATAAAAATCTTTACTATCATCTTTCCAAGCTTTAACATAAATATTAGTGAATGCTTGAGGTACAAATTCATATTTTATGACTTCTTTCCCTTCTTCATCTTTCCCCATAGTAGGTTTATACCCACCTACAAAAGATGCATAATCGAATTCAGGGTGAAAAGTAACTCTTTCAACTTGATTTTTTGAAAGATCTTTGGTCAATTCTTTTACTTTGTGAGATTTACCTGTACCTGGGGCTCCGTAGAAGATTGTTTGCTGGATTTTATCAGATTTCTGGGCTCTGACTTTATTTTGTTGTAAATCTATGTTATCAGTTTCTTTAATCTCATCTATTTGTCTAATTGTAATTGACTTCGGATTTAAATCATGAAATACTGAAACACGTTTTTTATAATTAATAAATAAATCTAAATTTTCTGAATCCTTTACTTTCACCTCATCTCCCAAAGAACTCAAATAGTAATGAATCTGTTTCGAAATTGCGGATTTCAAATTCCTTAATGTACCTTTTGTTTCTTTACTTCCTTTAATATTTACAGCATCATCCGCTTTATCAATTAGGTTATAGATTTCTTCTTGTTGAAAAATTATTTCTTCTGAATCATTCCATAATTTATATAAAGTTCCTTCTGAAAAAATAGTTAATGTTTTTTGTAATTTCTTTTCTAGCTCTAAAGAGCCCTTTGGTGTTGTTTTATTAAACAGCCAACTATATAATAATTCTTTAGTCGCGTTAGCTAAAGAACCATTCTGAGCACTAAGTACGGATTTTAGAATATCCATATTAGTAGAGAATAGTAGCTCTTTAGGAAACCTATTACCTCCACTGCGTTCACTACTTGATGAATTAGAACCAATTATATTAATTTTAGCTAATTTCCAAAATAACTGCAATGTTACTTGTAATGGTTCTAATTGCATTTCTAATATAGGACTTTTGGTAGATAAAGATATAACCTCAGACTCATCATAACCTGAAACAGTATTGAAAAATGACTTTAGCTTATCTACAATATTTTGCTTAAGATTTATAACATTATCTTTCTTTATTGAATAATCTAAATAGTGATTTTCTTCATTTACAATGTATAATGCAAATACTATAGCAAACAATTCTTTGGGCTTAGAAAGTGAAGAACCTACAGCTAATTTAGGGTCTATAGATTCTCTTTGGGTAATCTGATTAGGTAAATTCATTTCTTAATATTTTTTAAAATTACATTTGCTATTTCTGCTGCCAACATTGGAGGAACAGCATTTCCAACTTGTTTCATTTGATTAGTTTTTGTTCCGTAAAATATAAATTTATCAGAAAAAGATTGAATTCTTGCAGCCTCTCTAACTGTTAAACACCTATTCAAAATTGGATGTGTAAATAAGCCAGATGAAGGAGTATCAAAGCGAGTTGTTATAGTTGATGCAATATCATCTTCAAGCAATCTACTCCAAGTTCCGCTGTAGATAGATTTTGTTTTATGTTGTTCAGGTAATACTTCTTTCCCTTTACCCTTTGGTATAAGCGCCAACCTTTCTAAAGCTAATTTAGAATGATTAGTTGAGATATGATTATAAATTCCTTTTGAATTTTTTCTCAGTTTTTTTTGATAATCTGAAACTGATGGTTTATGGTAATGATAAAAGTCATCACCCTCACCAGAATTTATAAAAGGTAAATCATAAATTGCTTCCTTTATTGTAGTTCTTTTCTCTTTGGGTGTTGGAAAATCCAACAATTCGCCATTAAGAGAACCAATAAAAAAAGCTCTTCTTCTATTCTGAGGGATACCAAAATCTGATGCGTTTAAAACTTTTGAATTTACTTTATATCCTAACTCTTCAAAACCTTTAATTATTTGTTCTTTAAAAAAACCTTTCTCCGTTGTTAAAATATTTGGCACGTTTTCAAGCACAAAATATTTTGGTTTAAATATTGCCACAGCATCAATAAATCTTTTAAATAAAAAATTTCTTTCATCATTGATACTTAACCTTTTTCCCTTTTGCGAAAAACCTTGACATGGAGGACCTCCAACGATTACATCAATGTTTTTATGCTTAGACTTTAATTCTTTAAAATTTATATTTTGAATATCTTCATCGTAAACTGAAGTAGATGGATGATTAAGTTTATATGATTTTGCTATATTACTATCATATTCAATTGCAAACTCAACTTCAAAACCTTTTGAAATAAAACCTTGAGATAAACCTCCTACTCCCGCAAACAAATCTCCAATCCTTAATTTATTCATCTAACATTCTATTTTTTGACAATTCATAATAAATATTATCTAACTCTACTCCTATAAATTTTCTATTCATTTTCCTAGAGCAAACCCCAGTAGTTCCACTACCCATAAATGGGTCTAAAACAACATCTGTTTCGTTTGATAAATGTTTTATAAAATGAGACATTAACGAAATAGGTTTTTGAGTCGGATGTTTTCCTAGTTTTTTTTCTTTAGCAGTAGTTAAAGAAGTTTCAATAAAATCATGAACTAACTTTCCTTCATTGTTAAAAGTACCTGAAGTATCATCGTTTATAAAATAAACCCATGCTTCTGTTGAATTAACAAAATGAATATTCATATTTCTAGGCATTGGATTTGTTTTATGCCAAATGCCTGTGGTTTTATAATAAAACTTATGTTTTGATGCTAATTTTATAATTGTTTCTATTTTAATTAACGACATGAATATTAACAATGTACCGCCCTTTTTCAAGACTCTGTTGCTCTCATGAAAAAACACATCCATTTCTTTCTCCCACTCCTCTTGCTCTAAATTATCCCATCCTGCATAAGCAAATTGATTTTTTCTCATTTTCACAAGATTAGTATTTCTTTTATGCATGAAATTACCCAAATTATAAGGAGGATCTGTCAATATTAAATCAACAGTTGAAGTTTTTATGAATTTCATAAAATTAGTACAATTACCATTGCCAAGAAGAGTGTTGTTACCTATTGATTCAAAATCCACTCTTGTAGATTTTGATGATATAAGACACTTATCTTTAATATTATTTTCTTCCATAAAAGAAAATAAATTTAATTGGGGTTCATTAACTTCATATACCTTTGTACCTTCAATACTTTCTTTATACATTATTTTTTTGTATTCTTTAATAATAGTGTAACATCAACAGAAAGTATTTCAGCTATTTTATATAAATCTTCTATACTTGGTTGTCTTCTATTTTGAACATAAGAGTTTACCATATTGTAACTTTTACCCAATTTATCAGCAAGCCAAATCTGTTTTATGCCTTTTTCTTCCAAAATTTCCTTTATCCTATTCATTTTAGAATTTTTATTTAGTCGACAAATATAATAAAAGTTAAATATCATATATCATACTATGAGTATAAAAACCATGATATGATAATGTGTTGTTATCAGTAAAAGCTCTTTAGAGTTGTTAGGAACTAGCGAAACTAATGTACCTGTTTAAATTGGGAGAGTTTTCCCGCTTGCATACAACGTTTAGTATAAAAAGCAGCGCAGCGACCGAAGGTGCTTTTTATACAGTGTTGTGGGTAGTTTTTAATTTATTTTTATAGTATGCGATAATCTTGTTCTCCCGATTAAATTCCCCGTCTCTTGCAAATTATAAACACCAAACCCTGTAGGTTCTAGTAATTTTAAAAACTGAATAAACTGAACCAAGTCGTTTTGTTGGGAGTGGGATATTAGTTTTTCTAGAGTGAGTTTTTCTGATAATTTATTTTGACTTAAAATAGGTGGTAGTGAATTTTTAGTTATTGTTCCTCTATGTGAAATAAGTCCTAATGAAATTAAATAACTATAATCTTTTCTTGAGAGATTTATAGGTTTATCAAATTCTAGATCTTTAATATCATTCTCAATCTCAGAAAATTCTTTCTCTGTGAAGAACTTTTCTTCAAGAATAATAAAGGACATGAAACTTAAAAATTGTATATGGTTATTGTTTAATAAAGGAACTACCTTAAGTGCTTCACTAGTGATTAATTCATTTAGATCAGAGCAATTTTTAGATGCTATAACACAAAGAAGTTTTGCTAAAAGTTTAAGGTTACTTTTTTCACCACGTCTTGCGGCATTTATTGCCATAAGTTGCATTTCATATTGAAGTGATGGATCTTCAAATTTCTTAATGTCAATTTCATCTTTATGCTCTTCGAAGGAATTCTTAATCTCGTCTAAAAGCTTGTCAACTCTTTCATTAGCAGTTATAGAAGCGATCTCTTGGACTTTAGGGAAATTGAGTTGAAATAAGTCTAGGAAAATTGCTCTAATATCAGTGTAGCTTGTACCTACAACCAAATCTCCTTGGACTTGAATACCAGTCGAATTATCTCCTATTTCTTGTTTCTGTTTTTCAAGCATAATATCTTATTTTTTGTCAGTTGTAACATAGTCTCTTCCTACTTGAATGCCTGTACTATTACCTCCAACCTTTTGTTTTTGATTAATTGCTTTCTTATATCCGTTTCGTTGTCCAAGAAACCAAAAGATGAATCCTGATGATACTCCAGAAAACATCCATTCATAATTGTTTGAGATAAATTCTATCATAATTATATTGTTTAGTTTGTTCTGTCTTTAAATTACCCACAACTAATTTATAAGTGCACTGGTGCACTTATTTCTCTTATATCTTATGCAAAAGGTGCACAATACATCCCTATACGGCATGTATTGTGCACCTTTTTTAATTAACTACTATCTGTAGGTTTATTAAGATCATCAGTTACTAAATCTGTGATTTGCTGATTTAATAGCTGGTGATACTCTTTGTATAATATTTTAGATTGTATTTGCATTATAGTTTAGTTAGGGCGCAAATATACAAGTTTGCTAACGTTAAACCTAATACAGTATAGTGTTATTTATCAGTATTTGTGGATTTTTATGGTACGAGCTATAGTCAATCCGATAATGCAGGGGTAAAGATGTAGTAAAGCTCGCACCATCGGATTGTATTACAGGGTTATCTGGTTTTAGTGTGGTACGAGCTATAGTCAATCCGATAATGTATGTGTAAAGATGTAGTAAAGCTCGCACCATCGGGAGTATGCATTTATAATCTGATCTATTTCAAGAGATATAAATGCCAATTTTTGGCTGTAACTAGGTACAATTAGTTGTTTATTCTTTAGTGATTCAAAAAGAAAGATTTCTAAATTGATTCGTAAGCTATTATGGGATTTTTATTTTTTCTATAGTTGTATTTCTCTTTTATTGAGTATATCTGTCTTGTCAGACTGTCTATTTTTTTTCCATGTTTAGTATCTGTAGAATTGTATATAATATGGTTAGTGTTTATAATGTCAAATATAGATAAATTTTCACTATTAGCATAACAGTTAGTTGTAATGTTTTATTCTTTTTTAACGAAGTTTATTTACTGACTTGATTAACAGTGTTTGTTGTTATGGATTGATTATATATAATAAAGTATTATGTATAATATATATCTAATAAAGAGTAGGGGAATCTGTAATGTTATGTTTTGAGTTGAACTTTGTCTGTTAACAAATTATTTGCCCGTAGCCTTAATAATTATTAACTTATATATAGTAAATTAAGAACCATACAGGACATGATTAAGTACCGACTTATTAAACACCCTTTTGCCAAGAACAGAACAGGTTATGTGGCACGTATTGTAAATCAGAAGATAGTTAACCAGGATAGTATTATTGAACAGATAACTCGTGAAGGGTCAATACTTAAATCAACAGAGTGCAGGGCTGTATTAGATGCCTTTTTTAATCAGATAGTTGAGAATGCAAACAGTGGGGTAGGGTATCATGGTAAATATATTGATGTAAGACACACTATAAAAGGAAACTTTATTGACGAGGGCGATAGTTATAATTCAGACAGACACTCAATAAACGTTACTATAGGATTGTCAAAAGAGTTTACTAATAAAGTTAAAGATCCAAAAACAGAGAAGTTGCAATATGTAGAACACTTACCTGTAATAAACAGGGTATATGATCATATATCTGATGAAACGGATAGTATAATTACATCTGGTGGTGTAATTGATATTATTGGCGAGAATATTAAAATATATGACAGTAACCCTCTGCATGGTGTATATATTATTGGTGATGATAATAAGATAGTATCTAAGGTAGAGCGCATATCAGTGAATTTTCCGCAGAAGCTTATGGTTGTTTTACCAAGAAATATACAGATTGGCAGTTATTATATAGAGATACTTACATCGTATCGAGATACAAAAATTACACATACATGCAGGTTTAATAAAAAGCTTACAGTTGTTTAAATGCCTGTAATTATTGCAGCTTTAATATTTGTGTCTGTTAATTGTAATACCTCCTTTCTTTTAATAAAGGTTTGTATTAATAGAGTTACTATTAATGTATCAATAAGTTCTGTACCAATACAAAGGCTATGAAATATGATAACTAAGGCTTCGTATTTATATTGCAAAGTATTTGTATTGTAAAAACCAAGGCTTAATATTCATACAACTAAGCCTTGGTTATTGGTTGATAAAGGTTTTGTATTACAATATTGTAGCTTTGGTGTTTGCATTATTATATGGGCAGGGTCCGAGCTGGAAAAAAGCTCGAACCAGCGAACTGTTTTGGCGAATTTGTTTAATCTTGAAGTGGATAATGAGATGGTTAATAATGATTTGTATGCTGATTTTAGAGATTTGAAATGACTGGTTATTGCAAGTTATACGAAAACAACAACGAGTCTTTTATGGATAAAAAAACGAGGATATCTGCAAAGACACCCTCGTTGAATAACCTATCTGTTAAATAGTAGATCTATTTTATTACTACAGTAGCTTTGTAGTTGTCTGCTTTAATGAAATAAACACCACTCTTAAGATTGCTTACATTCAGAGTAATTTTAGTAGCTGTAGCTTCTTGTTGTAGTACCTTGTTGCCGGCAGCATTAAATATCATAAGCTGCGATCCTATTTTGATATTACTTATTGTAAGTTTATCGGTTGCAGGGTTAGGATATACTATAAGCATCTCTGCGGTTGTATTTTCATCTACCGATGTTGAGATAGCTGTAGTTACTTTTATTTCAGAGCTTGCAGATGAAGCATTATGTGTGTTGGTTTCAGTGTAGCGTTGAGTAATGCTATACTTTGTACCTCCTTTTAGTCCTGTGAACTCTGCCGAAGATTGCCAGTTACCGCCATCTATAGCATATTCGCAACCAGTTACAACATCTATTGTAATGCTGTTGTATGTTTTGCTTGCCACTGTTGGTTTGGCAGGAGCGTCTTTGTCTGCTTTCTGAACGTTTACAGTGTTCGGACTTGTAAGTGTTCCTGTTTCAACAGAACTTGTTATTGCAACAGATATACTTTTGGCAATATCTGCCTCTACTAATGTGTAGCTATTTGCATTAGCTCCGTTTATATCAGAACCGTTGCGTTTCCATTGGTAGGTTAATGTACCAGTGTTTTGTATACCCGATATATTTGCTGTAAGTATCTCCCCAAATTTTAGTACTCCGTTTATTGCCACAGTACCTTTAAGTGGTGCAACAGTTGTCTCAACAGATAACGCTGAACTGGCAGCAGATGCATTGTGTGTATCTGTTTCGGCATAGCGCTGTGTAATACTGTATTGTGTTTTTGATGTTAATCCTGTAAACTCAGCTGATGATTGCCAGGTACCACCATTTATAGCATACTCGCAACCAGCCACAACGTTTAATGTAATGCTGTTATATGTTTTGTTCTCTACTGTTGGTTGCGCAGGAGCATCCTTATCAGCTTTTGATATATTAGCTGTTTGAGTGCTTGAAATAGCTCCTGATTCAACCGAGCTTGTTACCTCAACAGATATTTTCTTTGTGATATCTGCCTCTGCCAATGTATATGTACTGGCTGTTGCTCCGCTAATGTCAGAATCTGCGCGTTTCCATTGGTAGCTTAATGTTCCGGTGTTGTTACTACCTGTAACGTTTGCTGTAAGTTGTTCGCCAAATTTTGGAGTTCCGCTAATAGTTACTGTTCCTGTAAGCGAGGCTGTAGCCGTTTCTACTGTTAATGCAGCACTAACTGCTGAAACGTTATGAGTACCTGTTTCGGCAAAGCGTTGTGTGAAACTGTATTGTGTCTCTTTTGTTAAACCAGTAAATGTTGCTGATGTTTGCCAAACACCACCATCTATAGCATATTCGCAGCCGGTTACCTCATTAAGTGTAATAGAGATATCTGTTTTGCTTGCAACAGTAGGTTTTGCCGGTGCATCTTTATCGGCTTTGGTTACAATGGCTGTCTCTGTAGCTGATATTGTTCCTGATTCAATAGAGCTTGTTACAGCAACAGATACTTTTTTTGTGATATCTGCCTCTGTTAGTGTATATGTGTTGGCTGTTGCACCGCTGATCTCAGAACCTGCACGTTTCCATTGATATTTTAATGTTCCGGAGTTGTTGCTGCCTGTTACATTTGCAGTAAGTTTTTCGCCATACTTAGGTGTTCCGCTAATAGCTACCGCACCTGTTAATACACCAACAGATTCTGCTGTGGCAACTATATCTGATATTGCGATATCTGCATTATTATTAGTATCTGCTCCTATTCTAAATGCATTAAAGGCAAGATTAGTTGCAATTGTACCTGATTTCTTCTCACCATCAATATCTAATGTCCATGCACCTGAGTGGTAAACATAGGTAAATACTATATCAACATTGGCTGAAGTTTTGCTATATGATATAGAGTTGTTGATTGCTGCTCCTGCAATACCCCAGTTTGATTTATTACCTAAACTACCAATGAATATCTGCTCAGTTCCGGTTTTGCCTCCTGTATATAGACTTATGCCGGCCCATCCGCTTGTAGCAAAATTTGTTACATTACTAAAGCTGATATTTAGTGTTAACTTTTCAGTTGATGCTAAAGCCTTTTTAAAATTGATAAAGGCAGTGGTCATACTATTATTACCTTCTGTAGATACTTTGTTGCCTGAGAATATTAGTTCTCCGTTAGTTATATCCCATGATGAGTTGTCAAAGAAATAACCATTAAACAGATTACCTTGCTCTTTATTTGTAGTTACATTAAGTGCAGTACTTGCAACTGAAGCACTGTGTGTATTTGTTTCGGCATAGCGTTGGGTTATACTATATTGTGTATTAGCCGATAAGCTTGTGAACTCAGCAGAAGCCTGCCAGGTACCACCGTCTACTGCATATTCGCAACCATTTACTGTATTTAGTGTAATGCTATTTTGGGTTTTGTTTGCCAACGTTGGTTGTGCAGGGGCTGCTTTATCTGCTTTTGATATATTTGCCGTTGCTGTACTAGAGATTGCTCCTGATTCAACCGAGCTTGTTACCTCAACAGATATGCTTTTTGTTATATCAGCCTCTGCCAATGTATATGTGCTTGCTATTGCTCCGCTAATGTCAGAACCTGCGCGCTTCCATTTGTAGCTTAATGTTCCGGTGTTGTTACTGCCTGTAACGTTTGCTGTAAGTTGTTCACCATATTTTAGAGCCCCGCTTATAGTTACTGTTCCTGTTAATGGGTCAGATACGTTATATGGTTCAAACTTGAATACAAAATCATTTCCAACACCTCCTGTATTACTATATTTGTTGTAATTGGCTACTATAATATAGTAATCTCCGGGAGGTAAAACATGTTCTGAATCATTATCATCAATAGCCGTACCAGCTATATCGTCAAGCCAAACAGGATCTCCTGTTCCATCGCCCCAGTCGCAATATGTTCCCAACTGCATAGTTTTTCTCAGACCACACTGATTTCCTAGTTTATCCCAAAATTGCAGATCGCTCCAATCTGTTGGGTTATCTTTAGATGATGTATATGCAAGTATAGTTCCGGAGTTATTTACAAAGTCGATATTTTCTATATGTAGCGAACCATACTCAGGAACAACAACTTTATATATCAATACCGGACAGCATGAAAATCCTGTACATGCAGAACCTCCTAATGTACCATTGGCAAGAGTAACCCCGTTGGTTTTGGTGTTAATATTCTCTACATGTGGGAATGTGTTTACCTCAATAGCCTCTGTAACCGAGGTTCCTGATTGAGCCCATACATTTATACCAACAACCATTATTAGAGTTGTTAGTATGTTTCTTAAGTTAAGTAGATTTTTGTTCATATTCTATGATTTGATTAATAAATATCGTTGTAAATCAATCTTATAAGTATTAATATTTAAGGTAAAAATAGTAGTAGTTCTGGTTGCTTTTGAGTGGTTGAAACCTAATCATATTAATATGTAAACAGGTAACATATACCAGTTCAATAGCAATACAAAATTATGTAATAATTGGGATTAGAGCATGATGCTATTGTAAGCAAAAGGTAAACATATTGGTGGGGTAAAAGTGTACATATGGTGTTTTAATCAGAGAGTACATTTATGCCATTTGAGGTAAATAGGTTCCGGGTGTATTGTAATTTTTTGTTGGGATATAGTTTAAACAACGTGCTGTCTTTTGGAATAGAGTGTTTTTTGCCTATAGACAACTCTTTGTTAAACCATAGTGGATTGTTGGGCAGAAGTGCGATGTTTGTGACCCCATGTTTTAAGAAGAAGTGTATAGATTGATCAATATTCTCATCGTTATCGGTTAAATCTGGAATGAGTGGAATTCTTGGTAATAGCTTTGTATTATAATCTGAACAGTGATTTTGTAACCAGACAAAGTTGTCTAATATTGGTTTATTATCTGCACCACACAAGGTTTTGTGTTTTACAGGATCTATCAGTTTTATATCGTAGTATATTGTATCTGTATATGGCAGACATAGCTCTCTGAATCTCTTTAGGTTAAAATAACCAGATGTCTCAACAAGTGTATTTATGTTTTGCTGTTTCAGTTTTTTGAGTAGTTCAGATAGGAAATCTATATGCATAGCTGGTTCTCCGCCGGATATTGTAACACCACCACCTGATGTATCATAGAAATCCTTGTACTCAATAATAGAATCTGTTATCTCATCTGGTGTCATTTGTGTTCCGCACGCACTAAGTGCTGTTGATGGACATACAGGTACACATTTAAGACATGATGTACATCTGTTCCAATCTACAAAGGATTTATTACTGAAGTTTAAAGCTTCTTCAGGACACACAGAGATACAGTCGGCATCGGTTATACAACGATCCTTCTCCCACCACAGTTCGGCATGGGGGTTCTGACTCTCAGGGTTATGACACCACAAGCAGCTTAACGGACATCCTTTAAGAAATACGACAGACCGTATACCCGGTCCGTCGTGTGTTGAATATCCTGTAATTTTAAAAACCAGAGGATTGCTTCTATAGATCAAACTGAGTCCTCCCAATAATCTCTAACTGAAGGTTCTTATGCATCTTGGTATAGTAACCGGTATAACCAGATACCCTTGCAATAAGATCTGGATAGTACTCCGGATTTGCCATGGCATCTTTCAGTGTATCGGTATCTACCATGTTAAATTGTACCTGCATACCTCCTTTCTTAAAGTATGTTATAACCTTCTGTGTAATGATATCTATATTCTCTTTATGGCTGTGATTCTTAGAGAACGACAGGCGCACATTAAATGTATAACAGTTATCTGCGTCTACAGGCCTTATATGTCCAACATCGTTCAGGTTATCCAGAATATTATTAGATGCCCATGGGCTAGGGGTTAAGCCTGATGTATAAGGAACACCGCTTAATCGCCCTGATGGCGACGCTTTTGAGTAGTTACCAAATACTGTATGGTTGTTATTGCTTCTGAAACCTGTTGAGTATGAACCTCCACGATTATTATTTTGGTTGTGGAAGAATTTGGCAATCATATTAGTAACACGTTCGGTCATAGCTTTTACATCTTTATGCCCTGAACCAAACTTAATAGTTTTATACCTTACAAAAGCATACACCTTTCTGTATCCGTTGTAATCATCTTTTATAGCCTCTTTTAACTCTTTGAACGCAGCTGAGATATCAAATTGCGATTCCTTATTTTTGTCGTAAACATACTGTTTAATAGCCATTAAAGAGTCAATAACATCAGAGAGTCCTACAAACGATGTTCCGGCAGTATTATATTTAGAACCTCCTTCGGTCATCAGTTTACCCTTTGTAATACAGCCATCAAGTGTTGCTGAGTATAGTGCACATGGCATTAATGCCTGCTGAGCCTTTAATATCTGGTGCGATCCTCCTGTGATCATCTGCGTATATATAAATGTAAATTGTTGTTCAAATGCATCAAAGAACTCATCAAACGATTTAAAGTTTTCAGCATTTCCTGTCATAGGACCAAATGGCTGATGTTCCGATGCATTCAGATTCCATTTGTAGTGATTACCATTGTGCATTGCCATATAAACAGGAACCATAAGATTGGTATCAATATCGCCTGTTGCAGCAAAGTGTTTACCGCTAATTACAGGTTCTACACAACCGCATGGCACCCAGTTTCTAATATCCTTCTCACACCATGGCTCAGTATCGTATTTATCCTGTGTAAGGTGTCTGTTTAGCGACTCTATTACAGTTTTGTCATTATATATACTCGGTGTACCTGATGTAATATAGTTTACCTCGCATACACGTTTAAGATAGGTTGTTGAGTTTACATCGGCATGGTATCGTGCATCCATATCAGGATCGTCAAGCGATAACATCTCAGTAACCTTTAAGATGATATAGGTCATGTCATTTACCACGTCCTTGCCATCGGCGCTTATTCCGCCAACTGTTATTGACGATACAGACGGAGCACCGGAATTCTGCCACGATGCCAGTGTAGGTCCGGCAATACGGTGGCTTGCAAGTCGGTAGAAGAAACAGCCAACCAGCTCTATGGCATCTTTTATATAGGCCTCTTTCTCCTGTTTTGTCTTTAATTTCTCAATATCAGACAGAAAAAATGGTTGTAGAATATGATCTAATCTTCCAACACTTATATCATCGTCCATGCTCTCAAGACCTATACCTATGAACAGAATCCATATCATCTGAATTGCCTCATGCAGCGTTGTGGCAGGCTCCATCGGAACGCGATCAAGTATATCAGCCAGTCTGTTTAGTTCGTCTTTCCTGTCCTGTTCAAGAGTATCTTTAGCTATTGCTTTAGTATACTCTTTCAGGTTTTGTGTATATGATATAACCCCGTTTATTGCCGTCTCCATGGCATTAAGGTTATTCAGAGTATCTTTAGTTATATTTTGTGCTGCTTTCTGTTTATTAATATCTTTTAAAAGACTATTAAGACCTCTGTTTACAACAGTTTCAAAGCCCGGACTTCCCGGATTTAGTGAGTTTAGACCCCACGGAACATAAAAGAACATACGATCAAACACCTTAGCTGCTAAAGGGTATCCACTCTCTTTTTTCCACTCTTGCTGAATGTGATTATTCATCCAGAACGGGAATACGGTATTGTGAAGTGAATCTATTGTCTGTTCCGATATTTTGAATCTGTCTAACTCTCTGTATTTAATAGTGTTTAACTCGCCCCATATAGACCACCCTATTGTGTATGGTTGGGTTACAGAACCGCAAATGGTGTTTGTAGTCATTGTTCCGGCAAGCAGATCGTTATCGCGTACCAGAGGGCGTTTGTTTGCCATCATATATTGATAAGCATTAGCCTTATCAAGTGTAGATTGTTTATCTCCGGCTCTCTTTTTTATTGATTTATAATACTCTGTTATTAATTCGCCCTGCTCTGATGTTATCTCTGGCAGATTGTCGTGTAGATCGGTTCTGAATGTCATCAGACGATCAAAGTTATTGATAGAATAATTTTTTAGATATGGATCTTCAAGATGTTTTACACCAGGGTCTCTTGGCTCATTCTGTCCTGACAGACGATTTTTTAGACGCTCCTCAAACATATCTCTGCTTGGTTTTCCTGCTTTAAGAGACAGTTTGTATTTCTTCTCGTTATCTCTCTCTATTCCTTCCTCAATTGTGGCTATCTGAGCGTCTGTATTAATTAAACTTAAAAGATAACTCAGGTAGGCAAAATGTGCAGGATTACCCTCTATACGTACTTTGGTTGATAGGATACTTTTAACAACAGCATCAGGATTATTTTCCTTTAGTAATAAAAGATCTAACTCTTCTTTTGATTCAAAGAAAACATTTGATCCGTCAGTAAGTATAAAATCCAGTTTTGTGTCTTCTTCTACATCTATCTCACCGTTATTAATAATAACGTTTATACCAACTTTAAAGTCATCACTTCTGAATCTGATAACAGCATTTATATAACCATCAGTTCCTTTCAGTCTATTTTTTATATCTTCATTGATTTTAATTTTGTAAGCCACTGTTTTAAGTTGCTCATACAGATTTTTTGTCTTTGATTTTATAACCTCTATCATAGTGTAAATTTTTTAGGTAAATACTTCAAAAAAGATACAAATAATAGTTACAAAACTCAGGTTTGTTTAGTAGGCAAAAAGTATACAATCAATATAATGCCAACTATCTTGTTATATATAATGGTTTAGAATCTTGCCAGATAATTCTGTAGATTTGTTCCTTTCTCTAATCCCATCTTCTTACGTATTCTGTAGCGCGATACTTTAACTGAGTCAGATGTACTGTGCATTAATGATGCTATCTCTTTATTTGCCATTCCTAACATTATAAATGAGCATAGCTTTATATCAGATGGCGTAAGTACCGGGTGTGCGCTAGTAAGATTACTTGTAAAGTTACTATGTACCTTTGAGAATGAGAGGTTGAACTTCTTCCACATCTCTTTCTCGTTTGTGTTTTTCAGTTGTCTGTTTATTGCCAGCAACTCCTGCTCGGCCTCAGCAGGCTCTCTTTTTATCAGAGGAATTATATCGTCAACTTTCTGTGAAAATTCTGAGAACAGACGCTGACTTTTTACAAGACTGAGAGTATTCTCTGTAAGCTCCTTTTTCTGATTATTAAGTAATTGTTTGTAGTAATTGGTAATTAATAGTGCCGCTTTGGTTCTGGCTATTAACTCTACCGGCTCTATAGGTTTTCTTACATAATCAATAGCACCGGCATCAAGTGCAATTTTAAGATGATCGGTATTAAGCATTACTCCTGTAGCCATAATTACAGGTATATCTTTAGTAACATCGTTGTTTTTTAAAAGCTGAATGAAATCTATGCCATTTAGTTCAGGCATATCCCAATCACAAATAATCAGATCAGGAAGCATCTGTGTGGCTATCTCAATTGCTTTATGTGCATTGTTTGTTTGTAATGTATGGTAATCGGGTTCATATTTCATAAAAATAGAGACCATTGCTTTAAGATTATCTGCTAAATCATCTACTATTAAAATTCTATAATTTTCCATATCTATTTAATTATTAATAATGTTGAATAGAGGTTGTTGTTACTGGTATATATTGCATCGTCAAGTCTGTTTAACCACTGCTTTATACCTCTGCTTTTAGGTTCAATATTTTTTACTATTCTGTTTATTGTCCATACATCATATATGTCAACCTTTTGCAGTTCTGTTATAAAGGTTGAGAGATACTCCTTTTCATTATCTGTAAGTGTTAGAGGTTCTGTAACAGCAGATATACTCTTAACATTTTTAACCTCGTAATATGTAACGTATGGTAGCGAAAACCAGAATGTAGCACCACTACTACTGTCAGATTTAACACCAATTTTACCATCATGAGCCTCAATTGCCATTTTGCAGAATGCCAAACCTAATCCTGTTGAGCTGCGTTTTGATTCGGAGTTATTAAACTGTTTATATTTTTCAAATATCTCTTGTTGTCTGGTTTTAGGAATGCCTTTACCCTGATTTGATATTAATACAGTAATGTTGCCATTATCATACCTGAACTCTACTACAATCTTTTTTCCGGTTGGCGATGCCTTTATTGCATTTGTAAACAGATTTATTACCACACGAATAAGAATGTCTGCATCTGCCTTTATACTGTAACCTGAGTTACCAACAAACTCAAAACTTATACCTTTTTGTTGTGCCAGATATAGTACATCTGAATATGCCGATTTAACAATGTTGGTTATCAGGTGCTGTGCTCTGTTTAGCTTCAGTTTGCTGCTATCTGCTTTATATACATCAAGTATATTGTTTACCAGATTCATCATGGTAAAACTCGACTGCTCTATTGTACGTAATGCAGGATCTGTTTTATCTTCTGGCAATACATTAATAATTGCATTTAGTGGATTTTTCAGATCGTGAACAATCATTCCGGTCATATCCTCTTTAAATTTAGACAGACTATTCAGGTGATTGTTCATCTCAACCAGCTCATTGGTACGTTGTTTTACCTTTAGTTCCAGCTCCTCATTTTTGCTAATTTCAGAAATAAGAATCTTCTCCTGCATTCTGCTTTTCTCCTTTTGCAGAAAATTCAGTCGGAAGCCTAATGCAACAAGGAACATAATCATCTGTGTAAATGCGCCAATAATAAAACCATATCTGGTTATAAAGCTATAGGGTAGGAGTCCCAGATTATATATTGCAATAGTGAATAGTCCTAATTGGTATGCTCCTAATCCTATTATATAAAATTTTGCCAATCTGTTTTTGCTTGATAACGAATACAGACCGGCAAACAGAATAAATATCATTGATGGTAGCGCAAATACAACCATATACTGATAATACAGTATATCTATAGCTATTAAAACAGCCAGCATAAGATATATGGAGGCAATGCCTATAAGAGAGTAATGAATCCACTTTACATGTTTTTTGAATCCCAGCAGATTGGTAGAGAAGAGTGCTATAAATACCCCAACCATTGATATTGAGGCGTGCAGGCTATAGTATAGTTGTGTACTTGAGCTGATATGCAGAAAGAAGCCACTGTATAGTATTATAAACAGAGAGAAACATACAATATCAAGAATATAGTAGAGGTATATTCTTTCGCGGAAATAGAGTAGGAGCAGGATGCTAAATATTAGCATTATAGAGGCACTACCAAGAAAACTCCAGTAACCAACAGTTCTGTTCTGTACCCGTTTTAAGAAGTCGTTTTTGGGCAAAACTGTAATACCCAGAGTAAGAGCAAACCTTGATTTTACTTTAATATATATGGTTTTACTCTCATGCGGATTAAATGCTATCTCAAAGTTTGGACATTGGTTTCTGACCTCTCTTTTTGCAAGAGGTACAGATACTCCATTGCTTTCTGTTTGCCATACAGAATCCTCTTTATAGTAGATATCAACCTTATCAAGAAATACCTCATCAAATCCTACTATTCGTTCAACCCTTTCAGAGGTTGTGTTTGTGAGTTTAAAAACAAACCAATATGTATTGTTTATTGACTTAATAGTATATCTGGAACGTCTGTTTTTAAACTGTTCATATAACAGAGACATATCGTTTATTCCTTTATTATTACAGGAATCTACATATACGCCAACTGTAAAATTACTCTCCTGTATATCGGAATTATTTATGTTATATACAGGTATATTTGCGGCAAAGCATATACCGTTTTGCAACAATATCAGAGTTAAGATTAAAAGTAGAGTTCTTATCATTGTTTAACTACAAACTGTAATGCTTCTTTAAACAGAGCCAGTCCGGTTTTGTTTTGTTAAACCAATTATAGTGAAACCAATTTAATTCTAAAAACAGATTTGATAATATTTATGGAGATAATTACTATCTGTTTTTGTACAATTTATAAGATGAAGTTTCTGGATTTTAGATAGTATTATCATCAACAGTTTATACGATATTGAGAAGATTGATTACTATAATATCGGTTCAAACTTAAATAGATTGGAACCGATATTTGTATTGCGATATTATGTACAATGTATATAATGAACTAACCCTACTCAGTCAGCAGAGTTTGTAGATCTTTATCTATCTCATGTTTACCTATACCTGTACCAATAAACACTATTTTACTCTCCCTCTTCTCCTCATCTGTCCATCTTGAGCCCTGAGTAATATGATAATCGTTACCTACCGATTGTAGAATCAGTTTATGTTTCATATCGTCTAAACAAAGAATACCCTTTATTCTTAGTATAGATGAGGAGTATTTAAACAGAAAGTTCTCTAACCACACAGATATTTTTCTCATATCAAAGTATCCGGGTATATTATAACTTAATGTCTCAATTTTGTGGGTATGTTTACTGTCAGGCTGCACCATAGTTAGTTTAGTAAAATCTATAATTGATTTCTCAACTTTAACAGGCTGAAACAGTTCGCGGTTAAGAATCTTTACTCCGTTAAGTTTGCCATGTGTAG
Source organism: Bacteroidales bacterium (assembly GCA_025210735.1). Lineage (GTDB taxonomy): Bacteria > Bacteroidota > Bacteroidia > Bacteroidales > UBA6680 > UBA6680. Next base: position 1,967 of record JAOARD010000015.1, on the reverse strand, counting down.
TTTTATGAACCTTTGCAAATGGGTTTATTGATGCAACTTTTTGCTCTACCTCACTCATCTTTTCAGTGTCTATCAAATCGCACTTATTAATTACTGCAATATCTGCCTGTGCAATCTGTTTGTGAGCCTCATTAAATTCAGTAACCCGATTTATGAACGATTCTGCATCAACCATACATATAACGCTGTCTAATCTGAAATATCTCTGTATACCAACACCAGAGAACATATTTATCACCTGACCCGGATCTGCCATACCAGTTGCTTCAATAAGCAGGTAATCATAATCTGTATCAGACGATATTATCTTGTTTAGCAGAGTACCCAGCTCTGTTTTTAATGAGCAGCATATACATCCGCTGGTTAGCTCAAATATCTTATTCTGACTATTATCCTTAACAATCTCGCTATCTATATTTATATTACCAGCCTCGTTCTCAATTATCAGAAAGTTCGTGTCGGTGTTATTCTTAAGTATTTCGTTTAACAGAGTTGTTTTGCCAGCGCCCAAAAAACCGGTGATAATTGTAACCGGCATAGCTTTTCTATTCGTCATATTTATATCTTTCTTTTACTCTTAATGCACTCGTTGCATTCTCCTTTTACAATTAATTCCATATCGTGTACTTTGTATCCTTCAGGTACATGTAGCTGAGGAATATCTATAGTATCAATACACTGTACTGCTTTGCAACTACAACAATAGAAATGTGCATGCTCTTTTTTACTGGTAACAGAGTTGTCCAGCTCATACTTAACAAGTAGATTATCTATAACAATCTTATGTATTATCTTAAACTCCTGAAGTGTTTTGAATGATCTGTAAAATGTTGTACGATCATAGTTACCTGTTAACTGTTCTCTTATCTCATTCTCTGAAAGAGCCCGATTGGCAGATATGATTACATCAATAATCCCTTCGCGACAACCTGTTCGTTTAAGATTGTGACTGTTCAGTATATCAATAGATTTCATTTAGTAACTGTTTAATTGTCAGTTTGAGCAGAGTCTTTAAATGATTAACATAACCTGCGATCATAAAATTACAATAGTTTTAAATGCAACATTGATGCAAATGTATTCTGAATGCAACACTGATGCAAATAGTATTTGACGAATGGAAGATGATTGATTGATAGTTGATGACTGTTCTAATTTCGGTGAGTGTCTCTTTTTTGTAGATAAAGTAGCCTCTGTTGACGCGAGCTTCAGTACCAATAACCATTATTGTTTCGGCTTTACAATAGCTTGTGCTTATGTTAATTGGTTAAATTAAATATATAGAATATTCGTGCTGAAAGTACAGCTTAAAATATTGTATGTAGCTTTTATCATGTTGGAGTAAATGTATATGGTTTAATAGATAATACGAGATTGAAATATACAATTTTCATATACACTAACGCGAATAAATTCTCCTCCTTAGAGGAGATAAAGAGGTGGGTAATAACTGGGTAGCTGAATACAGCGCATTGAACTATAATAATCGTATATAAAACACACTGAAAGTGCAGGTTAAATAAAAGTTGTTGAGTTGTTGCCACGTATGGTCATACGTGGCTGACTACGAGTTAATATTAACGAAGCTATGATTTTATGCTTGTCTGTGCCTTTAGCTTCTGGCTACAACAACCAGAACTTCTTTTACATCTGTCCTTAATGCAAAGTATACTTATGTTGCAACGGGCACGGTCCGAGCTGGAAAAAAGCTCGAACCAGCTTACTGGATACAAATGTTGTATGCAGCTTTTATCATGTTGGAGTAAATGTATATGGTTTAACAGGTAATACGAGATTGAAATATACAATTTTCAGATACACTAACACGAATAAATTCTCCTCCTCGGAGGAGATAAAGAGGTGGGTAATAACGGGGTAGCTGAATACAGCGCATTGAACTATAATAATTGTATATAAAACGCACTGAAAGTGCTGGTTAAATAAATGTTGCTGAGTTGTTGCCACGT
>JAOARD010000014.1 GCA_025210735.1 Bacteroidales bacterium | reverse complement strand
TAAGTGGATTTTTTAAATCATTTCAGGGTGCTACTTCTTTTGCTATTATGAGATCTATTATTGATACTGCAATCAAAAATTCAAAGAATCCTTTTGAAGCATTGACTTTAATTGCAAAATATCAACCTACTGAATAGTTACCAAATAATTAATATAAAGGCATGAATATGCTATTTACGAGAGATAGTTTGTTTTTTAATAATTTTCAATTTATAGATGAAAAATTTCATTATCTATTTAACACTTATAACTTTGTAGTTAAGATATTCATATTTGCATACATAATTCAGATTTATAATATCTAATAACTACAACTTTAAGATATGTCAATAGAGAAAAAGAGATGTTAACTACAAGTTCATAAGAAGCTTCTGCACTTTTCTAAACTATAACTTCAGGTTCAGATAACTTAACTTCAAAAAAATATATCTTGAATATAGTTCTCAGAAAGGTTTCTGCACTTTTCTAAACTCTAACTTCATGTTCAGATAATTTAACTTTAAAAAATATTTCTTGAATACAGTTCTCAGAAAGGTTTCTGTACTTTTCTAAACTCTAACTTCAGATTCAGATAACTTAACTTCAAAAAATATTTCTTGAATACAGTTCTCAGAAAGGTTTCTGCACTTTCTTAAACTCTAACTTCAAATTCAGATAACTTAACTTTAAAAAATATTTCTTGAATACAGTTCTCAGAAAGGTTTCTGCACTTTTCTACACTCTAACTTCAAGTTCAGATAATTTAACTTCAAAAATATATCTTGAATACAGTTCTCAGAAAGGTTTTTGCACTTTTCCAAACCCTAACTTTATATTCAAACAACTTAACTCCAGTAATTTATTACTACAACCTGTGATTTGCATTCTGCATAAAAACAGATCCGGCTTAAAACACTTTTACAAAATTTGCCGGATCTGCAAGGTTCAGCATAGAACCACAACCACTATTGTTTAATAAGTTTGTATAACTCTATGTTTGAGCCAATAACTATTTTCACTAAAATATTCCTCTTCTAAATACAGACCTATATTATTGGCATCTGTACTTTGTTATATATGTATCGGGGGTATATTATTACAACTTAATAAGTTGTTTTGCGCTGTTTATGTTTTCACCCTCAATTTTAAGAGTATATACACCCGCTTTAAAACCAGACATATTTATATTGTATAGCTGATCAGCATCCTCTATTATTATGTTGTCTGTATACAAAATATCACCTCTCATATTAAATAACTTAACAGATACATCGCCTCTGTATTCAGGTAACTCAACTGTAACACTACCTGATACAGGATTTGGATATGCTGATATACGTCCTCCACTAACCTCTATAATATCTGTTCCTTTACACTCAGTTGGAATATACAGATCAAAATCTTCTGTAACACTCTCTCCCGAATCGTCTGTTGCAGTAACAGTAATTGTAAATTTATTAGCATGCCCCTCTAATGATTTTGAAATCTCAAGAACATCACCATTTATTGTAAAGTAGGCATTATCGGCACCGCTACCAAGGCTGAATTTACCTGTACCTGCATCAACATCCTTCATAAATAGTGTTGCAACCTCTGTTCCTGCAGCCCAGTCAGAACCAAGTATAAAGTTGCTTAAGCCAATGGCCTCAGGAGCATGATTTGGCGCCATTCCTACAAGATAGAATGTATTCTTTACCTCAAACTCACCATCTGAGCCTGTTATCTTTACGGTATACATCTGCTTGTCAGCATCTTTCTTCATAACCAGATCATCACCTTTAAACTCAAGATAATCGGAACCTTCAATTGTAAATGTTCCGGTATCACCATCCTCATCTTTAAGAACTGCCTGACAAACAACATCACCAACCTTTGCATCCTCTGCAATATTAAAGCCTGTAAGACCAATTAAGCCGGGAGCCTCATTTATATTCTGTACAATAACTGTAAGTTTTGTCTCTACATTTACCGATCCTTTTGTTGCCTTAACTCTCAGATTAAGAGACTTTACAGCTTCGTAATTAACTTCACTATTAAGCTCAAGGCTTGTACTCTTTATTGTAAACATATCGTTATTCTCTGCACCTTCGCCATTTACCAATGCAAATGTATAACTACCCGGCTGGCTAAAACTTAATTTCCCTATTAATCCCTTATAGTTTTCTCGCACTGTATAGTTAGATAGTGCAACAGCACCTTCTGCAGGAATAGGTTCTGGTTTAACCTCAATATCAACAGAGAAATCTGCCGACAGTTTATTTTTATCGGTAGCCTTAACCATTACCTTTTTAATACCAATATCGGCATTAGTAAACTTAACCTTGTTTCGTACCTCATTACCTTTACGTAAGGTAAAATAGTCCGATACAACCTCATATTTTATCTCAAAATCATCCGGATCTTCATCTGTTGCAACAAGTACTCCAACAAGTGTACCTGCATCTTGCCCTACATTTATTGTATTGTTTGTTATCGACAGGTTTCCCGGTGCATCATTTATATCTGTAGCCGTTATCTGAAAATCCTTTGTAATTGCTACATCGCCATTATTGCTCTGTGCAGTAACACGTACAATATAAAACTCCTTCTTCTCGTAGTTAAGAAACTCCTTAACCATTAGGTCAGCACCACTTACCTCAAAAAAGTGATTATCTTTTGCTGCCGGTAATGAGAAGCTATAGTTTGCCATATCAACACTACCCAATACAAAACTACCAACCTTACCTAGTGTGTTCTCGTCTATTACAGCATTATCTATTGCCATTGATGTAGGAACAGGTGTTGTTGACACTCCCTGAGATATTGTAAGCTGTTTTACCAGACGTCCACCATAAATATCGTAAGCCTCAACCTCTATATTGTATTCTGTTTTATAACTGTATTCAAACAGGTTTGTTGAGCTCACAAGTGTATTACCATCAATTATTCTGAAACAGCCATTATCTCCATCGCAATTTGTTAAGCGGAAGTATAACTTGTCTCCGTCAGGATCGTCGCCACCTAACTGCCCTATAACCGACCATTGTGGGGATTTACGTGGTACTGAACTATTTGTAATTGCTAAGCTTGTAGGTGCACTGTTTGATGGTTTATCAAGAAATACAATCATATCTTTACTATATATGGTAAGCTCTGGCATTTTTGCATTTGTTACCTTACAACGATACACTCCTGCACTCTCTGTACCAACAGTTACATCGTAGTTTTTGCCTTCAGAAAGAGGTATAGCCTTTCCGTTTAGCTCCCAACTATATTTATTATCAGCATGGTTAAGCGAGAACGATAAAGATTTTTTCTCCCCTGCGGCAAGTGTAACCTCACTCTCATCTCCCAACGGACGCTGAGGAGCATATACAAACTTAAAGTGTGCCGGAGGCTCTGTCTCATTCAATGAGTTTCTCTTATTCTGAATAATTGTATTAAGCCTAATCAGTTGTTCAAAGTTAAATATATTGTTCTCAATACGGAATGTATCAACATTGTATCTTATAAAGTTCATACTCTCTCTATAACCAATTGTCCATGAATCCGGAACCTCTGACAGGTAGTTGTTGTTTAATCGTATGTTTTTAGCACCAGGGCTACCAACAATTGTGTTACCAGCATCATCAGGTTTAGGATTAAACTCCGTTAATTTATTGTGATCAAAGAAGATCTTATTTGCATTATAATGTGCTCCTCCGTATATAAGTTTACAGTTAACCTTTGTAAGGTTATTATAACTAAATATAAAATCAGATGTTCCGTAAAAACGACCTGTTTCATAAGTACCCCCATTAGAGTAGCTGGCTTCATAAGTCCATATTTTGTCACCCGCTAACATCTCACCACTCATGTTATTATTACTCATATCTACAACAAGCAACGATCCGGGACGACGTTGTTCCTGAACGGGAACATCCATCTGCATAACCTGTTCACCAATCTTAAAGTAAGGTGATTTTGTTCTACCTAAAAGTTCATCAACTGTTTTAAATGTCCAGTTATCACCATCCAGATTTGTTTTAAGGTGATTAAACCACTCGTTACGGAGTTTAATGTTAAGCTCTCGTTCAATACGCTCGTTGCTCTTCTTCTGTCCGTTTAATAAAAAGCAGAAAGACAAAGCTCCGGCAATAAGTAAATGTCTCTTCATAAGTCCAATTTTTGTTTGTACAGTAATTACTTTTAATTAATACTATAACACAGTACAAAGCTACAATTGGATTTACCACAACCACTCTTTTACAAACAGCTTTAAAATAGCAAGGTATTAGCTTTTAGTTAGTGCAAAGAGGTATGTAATTGTATCATATTGTCAGATTACTGAAAAAACAGTGTAAGAGGAAAGAAAAAAATTAAGGGCTGCCAATAAATGTATTAAAACACATATGTATGACAACCCTTATAACAAACTGTATCTTTTATTGTGCAAACCAAAACAACCTCATATAGTAATCTTCCGGAGTTGAATAGCAACAATCCACTGCTCAAAAATATAGTTTTACAACAACTATAATAAAGCAAGAGTGGTAGCTTTTTGTTAGTATACACTTTGTTTTTACACTGCAATATAAAAAAGGTAAATTAATACTTCAGTTGCTTGTAAAGTATTAATAAGTAGTCTTATATTTGAGATTGTAATAAAGAACACTCTTGCTTTAATTTATTATACAAACACTATGGTATTAAGGGCAGCAATCACTATAACACTTTTATTAAACATCCTGATATCAAACTGTCAGGACAAAACCAATATTCTGGACTCTCTGAATAAAATATTGAATACAAAGCCAGATAGTGCCCTGCATATTATTGAGAAATACGACTCATTAAAAACCTTTAACGGAGAGACCAACACAGATGCCAAATACCTGATATATAAAGCCAGAACATATAAACAGAATAAAAAACATACATCTGCATTACAATTGCTTACAGAGGCGCTACATATATACAACAAGCTTGAAAGAAAGGATGATATATATAAAACGCTGTATAGATTAGCTCAACTATTTTCTGAAACTGGAGTTGACGATAAAGCTAAATATTACTACAATAAATCATATGATATAGCAAAGAACATAGATGTAAAAGATGCGTGGGATTGTTTGTATTACTCGGCACGAATAGATATATCTAACAGAGATTATGATAAAGCTCTGATGAATCTGGACAAAGCTGCAAAAAATCTGGCGGGTAAAGATTCGTCAAACTTAATACTGGCCGAGGTACTTAATATTAAAGGCATTATATATCTGAGAATAAACGATTTTGAATCAGCATTATCTGTTCTTGATTCAGCAAAGCAGATTAATATAGATAATGATAATAAGATTAGTCTTGGCATTAACTACACAAACATTGGCAGATTATATTTTCGTAAAAAAGATTATTACACTGCTCATGAATACTTTAGTAAAGCGTATAGTATTGATTCTGCAATGAATAATACTAAAGGTTTATTTACCAAAAGTTTGAATCTGGCAAACACATACATCAGATTAAGAAAATGGGAAGATGCAGAAAATATATATAAGAAACTTCTTACAGTTCCGGATATAAAAACAGATAACAAATACATGTCGAGATTACATCATAATATGGCAATACTATATTATGATAATGACAGACAAAAAGAGACAAGTGAGCATCTGGATAAATCAATAGAGTATACAAAGAAACTTGATGATAAAAACTACTTATCAGATCTCTATTATCTGAAATCGAGAAATGAGTTTTACTATAAAAAAAACAGGACTGAAGCTTACGAATTATTGCTTAAATCGTTTGATATAAAAAACAAACTCTACCTGAACGATGTGGCTAAGACTATAAAAAGTTATCAGCTAAAAACCAGAATTATAGAGAAAGATATAGAGATTAACAACAGAAGTAAAGAGCTTACAGATAGTGTTAACAAGCTGACGATACAAAGAAATATAGTATTAGTGATACTACTTTGTGTTATCCTTTCATCGTTGTTGGTATACTATGTAATGAGAAGAAAAATTGCTGTAAATATAAGCTCTTTTGAGAGGTATAAAGGTTTGATTAAAGGACAGAAAGAGAGATACCTTGAGATGAACGATAAATTTAACAGCATTGTATCAGAGAACAACTCTGTAAAAGAGATGGCTGAGCATACAAAGAACGATCTGGAGAAATTAATAATGTTAATTGAGGAGTCTGGTAAGATAACTCAGGAGTGTATTAAAACTGCCGAAAATATTAGCAGCAAAGATACCAGCAAAAAACTCATAGAGGATCTGAAAAGGCTCAACAAAATTATATCAGGCAACGATATAATAAGATACCATCTGGACAATGAATACTCCGAGTTCAGATATAAGTTAAATCAGAGGTTCTCAAATCTTACAAAAGGAGAAGAGCAACTATGTATACTTATCAGATACAATTACAGTATAAGTCAGATTGCCACTTATACAAACACATCGCAAAAAACTGTTGAGGTTGCAAGATACAGGTTAAGAAAAAAGCTTGGTTTTGATAATAATAACGATTTTTATGATGCTCTGAGTTCATTATAGTCTGCAATACAAAAACTACTTATAAACAACCTGTATCAACACTATTTCAGTAATATTTGCAGAATGCATAAGTTAGTATTTAGTTAGCACATTATTTACATATATATAGCTCTCAACCAATTATAATATCTATTTAACTTATATTTGCAGTCACAACTAATTTTGCAGACTATTATTATAAAGGTAAAACTATACAAAACCATGTGGCAACGATTTATATTGACAATTATATTATCTGTAAGTTATTTAATATCAACAGCACAGAACAAAGAAGACCTCCTGAATACTATTAAAACCTGTATATACTCTTCGCCTGACAGTGCTATGTTATTGGTTAGCAAACTGGACTCTCTAAAAAAATTCGGTACTGATTCTGAGCATGATGCACAATTTATGATATATAAATCGGAACTATATAAACATTACAAACAGCATACAAAAGCACAACAAGAACTATTTAAGGCACTAAGCATATATAAGAGAAAAAGCAATACAAAAAAGTTATATGAAACCTATTTCATGATAGGGCAACTATATAGTCAGTCGGCTATTAACGATAAAGCTAAAGATTACTTTTACAAAGCATACAGCCTTGCAAAGGGCAATGATATATATAGTGCGTGGGATTACTATTTCAGTATTATTAAATTAAATATTGCAGAAAGAGATTATGATATTGCATTGAGTAGATTGGATAGTGCTGCAAATATGTTTGTTTACAGAGATACCACAAACACTATAAAACCTAAGATACTTAATACAAAAGGCATTATATTCTTTTGGGTTCATGACTTTGAAAGCTCTCTAAGAGTTCTTGACTCTGCCACTAAAATAAATATTAATATTAACGACAGTATTAGTCTTGCAAAAAACTATACAAATATAGGCAGGGTTTATTCAGGAAAGAGAGAACTGAATACAGCATATCATTACTTCAGAAAGGCTTATGCCATAGATTCTATAAAAAACAACACCCATGGTTTATATGTTAAAGGACTAAATCTGGCAAGTACTCTTGTACATCTGAACAAATATATAGAAGCAAGAAATATATATGACAAACTACTAAATACTGATGAGATAAAGAGTAACTATGTATACATGTCCAGATTGCACTATAGTGTAGCCATTCTATACTATCATCTTGATAACTCAGACATGATTGAAAAGCATACTGACAAAGCTCTTGAGTATGCAAAAAAGACTAATGATCAAAGTTACATATCGCTTATATTAAATCTTAAGTCTAAAAACCATTTCTATTTTAAGAAGAATAAAGACAAAGGTTATGAGTTGTTGAAAGAGTCGTACATGATTGCAAAAAAAACAAGTGACAAGAACCTTGCTGAGGCAATAAAAAGTTACGAACTTAAATCGAAGATTATTGAGCAGGAGACAAAACTAAACAGTAACTATCTGAAGATAGAAAACGAGAATAGAAGGCTTATATCATTAAAAAACACTTTCCTGATTCTTCTTGTAATTGTTGTAATATCATCTGCTCTTATAATAATAGTATTAAGACGAAGGATAAACATTAATATTAAATCATTCAACAGATATAAGTCATTAATAAGTACACAGAAAACAAGATATAGTGAAGCAAGCAACAAGATTGATAATATTGAGAAAGAGAAAGATTCTATATCACGCATAGCCGACAACACTAAAAACGATATGAATAAACTGATAATTCTTATTGAGGAGACAAACAAGATTACACAGAACTGTATTAAGATAATAAATAAAGATATTAGTAAATCAGGTATTGATAAACTGTCTAATAATCTTAAAAAACTGGATAATATAATATCAGGTAACGATATTATTAAGTTTCATCTTGACAATGAATACTCTGAATTTATAGTAAAACTTAATGAACACTTTCCTAATCTGACCAAAGGTGAAGAGCAGTTATGCACCTTAATCAGGTATAATTACACACCAAATCAGATTGCCATTTACACAAATACATCGCAGAAAACAATTGAAGTTGCACGATACAGATTAAGAAAGAAGCTGGGCTTTGAGAATAACACAGATTTTTATAGCTATCTGAATAATATTTAAAATACTCAATCTCTTATTAAAAGTGCATTAAAAAGAAATACTATAAAAAAAACAGAGAGCCTTAATAAGACTCTCTGTTACAATCAACTATTATTAGAACTCACTAAATATCATCAGGATTTACGCCAAGTTCAATTAATTTATTTTTCAGTTGTTCCACTTCATTGCTTAAATCAGCTTGTTTCTTAAAGTTAGCTTCATTAGTAACTGACATCTCCTCAATATTCTGACGTAACTCCTCCTCCTGCGAAGCCAAATGCTCTGACTGAACCTTTGATATCTCAAGCAATTTCTCTGTCTGCATTGTGTTACGTACAGTAATTATTGTTGCTGCTATATTCTCAGCACATCTCTCTATAAATTCACGTTTGTGATCCTCCATCTCATTAAACGATGCAAACTCTATAACACCCACAAGTTTATCATCATTAATCATAGGGCATATTATCAGACTACGCGGATTTGCACCTCCTAAACCTGAGGTTATATTTATATAGTTATTCGGAACATCTGTCATATATATAGTCTTCTTCTCTATTGCACAGGTTCCTACAAGACCTACTCCAACCTCAATAGTTTTTTCTGTAAATTTCTTTCTGTCATATGCATAAGAGGCTAACAGATTCAGCTTACTATCGTCATCTTCATCAAGCAAGAATATACCTCCCTGATTAAAATCAGAATAGTGTATAATATCCTGTAGTAGATTATCAGATAACTCATTTACATTATTCTGGTACTTTCGTAGAATATCGGCAACATTAGAGTGTCCGTTCATTGTCCATATTCTTACATTCTCTTCATCTTTTCTGTTATCCTCTTTCTCTTTAGCTATTTTAAGGCTGTCACGCATCTCAATAAGCGATTGTCCTAACCTGTCGTGTTCTGATATAACGGTATATTCAGAGTTAAACTTACCATTCTTTATATCAACAGAGAAATTCACAATATTCTGCAAAGCAGTCATAACGCCATTTATTGCAGTAAATATTGGTTTTATCTCATCGTTCTTTTTATACTCAAATACCTGAAGTTTACCCGTACTTAACTCACTGGTAATATTAACCATCTTCTTTATAGGAGTTATAATAGATCTGGCAATACTTATTACACTAAATGAAGTTATAAGCAAGACTAATCCAAATATTATTATTATACTCCTTAGCGATCTGTCTGACTGTACATTTAACTCATGTATAGCTCCGTCCTGAATCTTACCAAAGGTGTCAAGATATGTTACCGTACCCATCCAGTAATCTGTTCCGGGTATCATCTGCGAATAGAGAAGTGTTCTTACATCACCTTTACCTTCTTTAAAAATATTGTCGTAAAAAAATCCTCCGCCACTCTTTGCTATCTGATACTCTTTATCGTCTTTAAGGTCTTTGCCTTCATATATCTTATTCGCAGTAAAAATACACGTTACCTTTTTGTAAACGTAAAAGTACCCCTCACGATCTCTGCCATGGCGCAGATCAGATAATTTTTTGTTAAAGATAGCATATACAGAGCTGTCGGTCTTTACTGTATCTTCCAAAATCTGTTTACTCAGATCATGAGCCACAACCTGAGTAAGCGATTTTATTTTAACCCTCTCTGTACTATCAAGAATATTCTTAATCTGATTATTAGAGATATCTGTAAGATTTCTGTTATTATTAAATGATATATATATCACAAAAGATGATGACAATATCAATAACACTACAAAAAATACAATTTTGTGTCTGATTTTAAGATCATTTAGTTTGTTCATGCGTTAAAAATTTATGTTTAAATAATTGTATTGAGACAACCACAATAGTAATTATTGCACTAAATGGGAATACTCTCTCTTATGGCTCTCTTAATTTTATTAATTTGCCACTAATGGCAGTAGGTTGATTTATATGTTTACTTTGTTGTTCTTATTATATAGTCATGCCAAACACCAGATATACATTCTCCTTATAAGGATTTACAATTAGTTTGGAGTATACTGATATTGAGTACTTATCTGTTAAAGCAATGTTTTTTGTAAGCTTTGCTCCTACATTTATAAAGTTAAACTTGTCTGCATAGTTGCCCTTGTAAGGTGTAAATCCGGCAAAAAAGTCGATGTTCTGGGCGTACTTTTTAAGAGCTAAACTGTAACCTGCCTCCATATATGAGGTATACTGCTTGTTATCGCCATTTAGCGTTAGCCAGGCATCAAAATATACAGGTACCTTTTTTAACCCACAAAACTTTAGCCTCACCTCAGTCATATGCTGAGAGCTAAAGTAATTGTTCATAGCGTTATTCTCATTCGGGAAAAAGTAATCTGCAACACCAATCTTCATAAATTTATACTGATACGATGCAAACAGTCCCACCTCAGCATAATCACCGTTTACAGAATATACTCCTAAAACTTCTGCATTAAAACCGCCTTTACTGTAACTTATACTCGGTAACAAATTAAAGGTGTTTGATATCATCGATCCTCGCAATATATATCTGCTCTTAAATGTTGCACCAATTGAAAAGGGGTTTTTTACGGGCTCTTCTGCTTTTAACACTATGGCAAATAGTAACAGGGTAAATAGTGTTAGCGTTTTTTTCATCTGTTTATTTTTTATGTCATATGAAACTCACATAATTCGGTCATTCTCGTGTGCGAGAAAGGCCTTTGCTCATGCCTCGTTTCATCTCTTCATGTTTGTTCTGTTGATAAGAGCCTGCCGCTAAAAAAAGCGACAAAGCTCATATGATAATTAATTATTAGTACTGTTATCTTTTATATTCGGTTTTCATATTAATTCCGGGTAAATCAATATTTAAAGTCATAATAAAAACTTTATGAGAATGCCCATTGGGCACTCTCATTGTAAATAACAGATCAAATAGACTATCTGATTCTAAAACGGAACTCCTTTACAGATTCATTACCCAAAAGGTCTAATGCTCTGACTTTAATCTTATACTCTTTACCTGATCTCAGACCAGATATAGGCTGAATATAAGCGCGTTCTCTTGAACCATTAATCGAATAAAAAATACGGTCGTTTCCTACCACTCTATCCTGAGCAGCAAGGTATATAAGGGTTTTTATAGGATAAATCTCAATTTCATCTTCAACTGAAATTTTATCTACACTAAAGTGATGATATATCTCAGGAGGAGTATTATCCACAAAAAAGTGCTGTGTTTTAACCTCGTGATTATTCACATTATCAATACCTTTAATAGATATATTATGATAGCTGTTAGACTTTAACTTTAGCTCTCCGTTAAAATCAACATAATCGTCACCATTTATCTTATACTGTACTGCTTTTGTTCCTGACTCACCTCTGGCATCTGTAGCCCACATCTTAATATTGGTATCAGAAGTAAGATATATTGTATCTGAACGCTCAACATTTGCACCAACACACTTATAACGTACCTTAGGTGCATTTCTGTCAACAATAAATGTAAAATACTTTATTGCACTGCGGTTATTCACCTTATCAATAGCCTTATAATATACCTTATTATGAATATTTGGCAGGTTTGAAACATTAATTGGCTCAATATACTTATTAAACTCTACAGGATTAAAACCATAATCTATATCCTTAACCCCTGCTTTATTATCAGTTGCATTAAACTGAATTGCACTACGTGCAGATACATATCTGGTCTTATATCTGTTAAGATACTCATCCTTATCTATTGAAAACGAAACCTCAGGAGCAATAGCATCCAGATAAAATGCATAACTTTTCTGACCTTCTGCATTCTTTACATTATCAACCGATAAAAAGTTAAGAGTATGATCTCCGTCTGATAGTTTATTGGTACGTATTGGATACATATACCTTATTGCAGCATCACTGTCAATACCAAATTTTGTAATTCTTACTCCGGATTTATCATCCTTTGCAGTAAGAATAATTTTACATCGTGGCGACAGAATATTACCAACATTATCCCCTTCAACTCTGTATTCAGTAGTTGGGGCAGCCTCGTCAACAATTATTGAGAAGTATGAGTTCTTATCATCAATCTTCTCCATGTTTCCGACTCTATCAACTGAGTAAACAAGTAATTTATTATCACCAACAGGTAGAGCCAATCTTGAACCCTCTGTATAAACCTGATATGGTTGCCCATTAACAGATACGTATGAAGATTCTACTCCTGAAACAGCATCCTTTGCCGTAAGATAAAACTTAGCACTTTTATCAAAGTATGTCTTTCCTTTAATTACATACTTATTATCAGCCTCAAATCTGATCTTTGTTATGGGGGCTAAACCATCAGCCATAACAGGCCATATATGTTCCTCCTGTGGCACTACAGGTTTCCCCTCATTTGTTCTCCACCTTGTTCTTATAAAGTTTGCACCTTCGGTATCAAAATAGTAAGGAACGTTAAATCCGCTATTGCTATGCTTAAGCGATGCCTTATTATTAGCACCAGAAGGGTCTGAACTCATATGCAGGTATAATGGCATATTCCTGTTCCAATACACCGTACCACTAGAATCCACATAGCTTTTGTATTCCACCTGCTTTTGTTCCTGGGCATTAGCCAAACCAAACACAAAAGCAAGCGCACAAAAAATAGTACACTTTCTCATCTGTATAATATTTAGTACTTGTAGCAGACGTAACCTCAATAAACAGCGCAAAAATACCTGCTTAACAAGATATACCATCAACAATATTAGTTATATATATCAATAATATCTTTAGCCTATTTAGTAATACTAAATATTAATTAAGTGTGGTAACTGTGGTTCTATAAATAAACAAATGTGTGGTAACAAATAATAAATGCTCTTAAATAATGGTACTCAAACTTAATAAATATATTCTAATTTGAAGAAATATTCACGTTAAAATTAGCTTAGCATTTTGTTATTATGTATATAAATTCACCATACACAATACAACAAATAGCACTACAAAAAAAAGATAACTTAACAGATTTACATACAAATAACATATAAAATACACTACACTATAAGTATAATTTGTAATAACTGTTTGTTATATTTTGTTATTAATGATGTAGTAGTTTGTATAACTATTTGAAAAAATATGTATCCTCATTGTTATATAATAACAATAAAGCAACAGTGGCTGTTTAAACAAACAGCCACTGTGTATTTATAAATTGAAATAATATTACTTCTGCATATTTGGCAATTCAAGACCATAACCTTTTTTACGATCTTCTGCTTTTAATAAGAAAGCAAAAAGTAGTGCAATAATAGCACATCCAATAAATATTAACCAACTATAAGAGTAATCCCATGGCAATATTTCACCTGATTCTCTAAGTTTATTAATACCCTCTGCAACCTCTCCGTTATCCATTCCTGCTGCAATAAACTTTTCTCTGGCAGCCTTAATTTTTATAACAGTTTCCGGATTAGTTTTATCAAGAACATAACCTAATAACATAGGAACTCCCGATAATCCAATGTTCTGTACCCAGAAAATAAGTGCATAAGCAGTACCTAACTGCTTTTCAGGGATAATCTTTGGTACTGATGGCCACATTGCCGAAGGAACCAATGAGAATGCTACACCTAAAATAACAACCATTGTAGTAGCTACAATCACACTATTCAACGATGGTATCCACAACACAAAGTGTACAAGAATAAGCATTACTGCACCTATAATCATAATTGTTGCACCTTTACCTTTTCTGTCGTATAAATTACCAAAGAAAGGTGTAAGAAATAGAGTTCCAAAAGGCAATAAACTAGGTATTAAACCTGCATTTGATGCATCTATACCAAACTTATTTACCATCAGATCCGATCCGTATTTATAGAATGGGAATACCGCTGAATAAAATAGTACACATAGTATAGCTATAAACCAGAAACCCTTATTTGTAATAATAAACAGAATATCCTTAAGTCTGAATGGCTCTTCTTCTTCTGCATCGCCGCTTGCTATCTGTCTGTCTAACTTAAGATCCATAAAGTAATAAATTACAAACGATAGTAATCCGATAACAAGTAGAATTACACCTATAAGAATTGGTGTTGATAATGATATATTCTCTGCCATTTTATAAGCAAATGCTAAAGCAACAAACGACCCAAGACGCGCACAAGCCATCTCAAGACCCATTGCAAGAGCAAGTTCTTTTCCTTTAAACCACTTTACAATAATCTTAGATACCGTAATTCCGGCATATTCAACTCCTACACCAAAAATACCAAAACCAAGAAATGCCATGGCAATCTGAGTTTTTAACTCCCATCCAAAGATATTCATCATTGCAGCAGGGTCAACAAACTTAACAGCCCAATACTTAATAGCGGAACCAATAATCATAATTATTGCTGCTGTAATTGCAGAGAATCTAATACCAAGCCTGTCGAGCAGAATACCTACAACAATTAACATCAGAAGAATAACATTAAGAACCCCGTATGAACCTGTTACAACTCCAAAATCAGAGCCCGTCCAACCAAGTTGTGATTCCAAAAGAGGTTTTAATGGCGATATGATCTCCTGAAACATATACCCCGTTAGCATTGTAAAAGAGACTATCGCTAAAGCAACCCACCGGGCAGTTTTTGAGTCTCTGAGAGTAGTTACTAGTTTTTCTTTCATTGAATTTTTATTATTAGTTAGTTGTAAAATTTGATACTAAATTATAATAAATGTTGGCCTATACAAACCAGCAACAACCATACCAACCTAAATATTACACAGATACAAGCCGTGCTCAAAAAAGAAAAAAAACTCTGTAGTGCCCGCAGAATAAAGGATACAAAAAAGCCCTTGCAAAAAAAGACAAGGGCTGAAACTATAATAAAATAATATTATTATTTCTGAATGTTTGGTAACTCCAGACCGTAACCTTTTTTCTTATCAATCATCTTAAGGATAAAAGCTGTTACAAAAGCAACCACTCCAACAACAACTAACAAGAACATAGGGTTTGTATAATCATAAATCGCAGTCTCACCTCTCTGTAGCTTCTCAGCAATACCAGGGTTTGAAGCCTCTCTGATACTACCAATTAACATTGGGAATAACCACAGACCAATATTCTGAATCCAGAAAATTAATGAATAAGCAGTTCCTAATCTGTTCTCAGCAACAATCTTTGGCACTGATGGCCACATTGCTGAAGGAACTAATGAGAAACCAATTCCTAAGATAAGCATTGCTGTATATGCATATGCAATATCACCTGGCATAAATGTAAAGATCAGGTGAGTAACAATTAGTAACACAGATCCTATGATCATCATTGTTGCACCTTTACCTATTCTATCATATATAGTTCCGAATATTGGTGTAAGGATAATTGTACCAAACGGAAGAAGGAATACAATATCACCAGCAGTTGCCGATGCCACACCGTATTTATTAACTAATAGGTTTGCCGCAAATTTTGTAAACGGGAAAACACATGAATAGAATAATACACAAAGCGTTGCAATAAGAACAAATCCAGGGCTCTTAAATAGTTTTACAATATCAGCTAATCTGAATGGCTCGTCCTCAACTTTCTCTTCTTCATCTCTCTCTTTATCAAGCTTAGCATCCATCATACAGTGGATAAGGAATGTCAGAAGACCTGCACATAGTACAATTACACCAAAGATAACTGGCTTATAAGCACTAACCTCTGCAGCAATACGTGGAGAAAGAACAAAAGCAGCACCCATACCTAAACGAGCTAAAGCCATCTCTAATCCCATTGCAAGAGCCATTTCTTTACCTTTAAACCACTTTACAATAATTCTTGACACAGTAACTCCGGCAATCTCAACACCAAGACCAAATAGTGCAAAACCAAGTGTTGCTACTTTTACCGACGGAAGATATCCTTTTGCAAAAGAGTTAAAGAAATCGTATCCGAATCCACCATTGTTAAAATAGTCTGATAATCCGTAAGCTTTAATAGCTCCACCGGCAATCATTAATGTAATAAAAGTAGTACCTGTTTTTCTAATTCCTAATTTATCTAGAATGATACCACCTAAAATGATGAATCCAATAATGTTTAGAAATGAATATTGCCCAGCAAAAAATCCATACTGACTTCCATCCCACTTCATCTGCTTAATCAATGTATCCTCAATTGGCGACAATACATCAGTAAAGAAGTAACCTGCTGCCATTGTAAACGACACAAGTATTAAAACCACCCATCTGGCAGTTTTACTATCCCCTAACGTTTTAACTATTCTTTCAGTCATTATAAAATAATTTATTATTAATTTTTATTTAGTATTTTAAAACAGCCCGCTAAAATAGAACATTTGAGTGCCTTTACAAATCATATACTCCCTATAATACAACACTTTTTATTAACAGTTAACCACATATTGCTTATACCTTGAGTAACTATTTACGTACACTATGTTACAAGACAATAACTTACAATAACATTAAATTATAAACAGATATATTGTTTTGAGATATTATAAATTGTAACTTATACTGTAAAACATAAAACCATGAACAATCAGTTAAAAAATTATTTAGAGAGCGGATACAACTCGCTTAAGCATTATTTGGAAAGCAGATACCACAAACAAAAAGAGAGCGAAGAGATTGTTAGCAAACCAATTATCACAATATCAAGACAATATGGTTGCCCTGCGCTTGCGCTCGGACACAAACTTGAAGACAGGCTTAAATGGGAACTTATCTCAAAAGAGAAAATATATGAATCTGCTGAGTTAATTAAGATTGATCCTAAAGACTTTAAATCAGTATATGAGGGCGAAGAACAAGGTATATTTGCCGATCTGCTTAACTCTTTCAGCAGCGATTTTTACTCAAGCGATATAAAGATTAAAAATGCACTCAGAGACATAATTACCTTCTACGCAAAAAACGGAAACGCAATTATAGTTGGTAGAGCAGGTGCAATTATAACACGTAACCATCCAAAATCTATTCATATAAAACTTGAAGCATCTCTTAACTGGCGTATAAAAACTGTTATGGATAGTTATAATATAAGCGAGAAAGAGGCTGCCGACAAGATTAAAAAGTTTGATAAGGCAAGAGTGAAGTTTCGTAAATTCTTTAATAACGGAAAAGATCTTACAAGCTACGATTTTGATATTACATATAACTGCGAAAGAATGAATACCGATCAAATAGCCGACTCTCTTGTTTCAATAATTGAGTCGCTGTAAAATAAATAGTCATTTTATAGCCTTTAAAACTCCATCTTTGCCTGATGGAGTTTTACTTTTTAACATAAGTTAACTATATTTCGCATGAATTACCGGACAGTTATATCGGTAAAAATTAGGCACTGTTCATATTTTATTTGAATATGACCCTTTTTGAATATTGAAAAAACAACATACCACTTTGGTAAAATTTTAGTAGTTATTTGCTGCATTGAAAGAACAATGACATTTTAATCTAATGAAACGAGCATGAATAAAGGTTTTTCACACACACAAGAATAACAAACTCATGCGAGTTACATCTGCCAATGAAAAAGAAATTAAAACAGATGAAAAGTATTATTAATCTATTTGAGGAGAGCGTAGAAAAATTCTCTGAAAACAATCTGCTCTGGGAAAAAGGAAACGGAAAGTATAAACCCACAACTTACAAGGAGACCTATAATAAAGTTATTACCATGGCGGCCGGGCTACTCAGTTTAGGCATTAAAAAAGGCGATAGAGTAGCACTGTTAAGCGAAGGAAGAAACAGCTGGGTAATATCAGAATTAGCAATACTGTATACAGGAGCTGTTAATGTTCCTCTGTCGGTAAAATTAGAGACATCTGAATTACTGTTCAGACTTGAACACTCCGATACTAAAACAGTAATTGTTTCAGGAAGTCAGGCTGCAAAAATTCAGGTAATAAAAGAGAAACTGCCAAAGCTTGAAACAATAGTTTATCTTGATGATCAACAGAACCTTGATAAAAACGAAAAGAATATCCTGATACTTGAACAGGCTGGTGAAAAGTTTCTGAAAGAGACACCAGAAAAATTAGAGGAGATAAAAAACGCTGTTAAGCCCGACGACTATGCTAATATAAGTTACACATCAGGAACAACAGCCGACCCTAAAGGTATTATACTCACACACCATAACTACACAGCAAACGTAGAGCAGGCGCTTACATTAATGACCATTCCGGAGAATTTTAAAACACTACAGATACTCCCACTTGATCATAGCTTTGCACACACCGTAGGTATTTACAGTTTTATTAAGTGTGGTGCAAGTATGGCATTTGTTAAAAACGGTAAAACAGCGTTAGAAACTCTTAAAAACATTCCAAAGAATATTAAAGAGATAAAACCTGATATACTGCTAAGTGTTCCGGCACTTGCAAAAAACTTTAAAAAGAACATATATAGTGGTCTGCACGCCAAAAACAAATTTGTTTACTGGTTATTCCTGAAAGCCATAAAAATGTCTTACAGATACAATAAAGAAGGATACAACAAAGGTTGCGGACTACGATTCTGGGAACCTGCAATGCTCTCTATTTACGACAAGATTATATTCAAGAAGATTAGAGAGGTGTTTGGAGGTAATCTTAAATTCTTTATTGGTGGCGGAGCACTATTAGATACCGAGTTGCAACAATTCTTTTATGCTATCGGAATACCTATGTTTCAGGGATACGGACTATCAGAAGCAACCCCGGTAATATCATCAAACTCTATGGCTAAACACAAATTGGGTTCATCAGGCTATCTGGTACAGCCAATGGATCTGAAGATAGTTAAAGAGGATGGTACTGAGGCTGAGAATATGGAGAAGGGTGAGATAGTTATAAAAGGCGAAAATGTTATGGCCGGATACTGGAAAAACCCTGAAGCAACTGCCGAAACCATAAAAGACGGATGGCTGCATACAGGCGATATGGGATATATGGATAACGATGGTTTTCTTTATGTATTAGGACGATTCAAGAGTCTGCTTATTGGTAACGATGGCGAGAAATACTCGCCGGAATCTATTGAAGAGGCAATTGTTGAACACTCTAAATATATAGACCAGGTGATGTTGCACAATAACCAGAACTCTTATACCATAGGACTTGTAGTACCTAACTACCCAAGACTCAAGAGAAAAATGGAGTCGCTGAATAAGGAGATAAATACTCCTGAAGGGGTAAGACAAGCCACAAAGATATTACAGTATGAGATAAACAGGTTTAAGAAGGGTGGTAAACATCAGGAGATGTTCCCTGAACGATGGATACCTGCAACATTTGCTGTACTTGACGAAGGATTTAACGAGAAGAACCGACTAATAAATAGCACCATGAAGATGGTTAGAGGTAAGGTTGAAGAGTACCATAAATCAAAAATAGATTTCCTTTACTCTCCTGACGGAAAAGATCCTATAAACGATACTAACTTCAACAACCTTAATGAGTGGAAAACGAATTAGAGATATAAAAATCATATACAAAAAAAAGAGGCTTTTGGCCTCTTTTTTAATATCTGTATATCTCCTTATTACTTAACCGGAGCATTCTTTAATGTCTCTAATAAGAAATCCCACCACTTCTGTACAGAAGCAATATTCACTTTCTCATCCGGAGAGTGAGGGAAACGGATAGTTGGTCCACAAGAGATCATATCCCAATTAGGATAAACACCACCTAATAATCCACACTCAAGACCTGCGTGAATAGCCTTAATTTCAGGAATATTTCCGTACATCTTCTGATATACATCCTGCATTGCTTTAAGAATAGCAGAATCCATATTTGGCTTCCATCCAGGATAAGCACCAGAGAACTCAACTGTAGCACCTGCAAGAGTAAATACCGACTCAATCATTGATCCAAGGCTGTTTTTAGCAGAATCAACACTACTACGCATTAAACACATTACCTCAACTGTATTATCGTCAGAAGTAACAACAGCAAGGTTTACTGAAGTTTCAACCAATCCAGGCATAGAGTCGCTCATACGCATTACTCCATTTGGACAAGCTTTAACACCATTAATAATACGTGCTGTAGCTTCAAGATCCATAACATAAGCAGGCTCTGAAGTAGCATCAAGACCAAAAGTCATGTCTGGCTCTGTAGCTGCAAATTCAGCCTTTGCAACCTCTGCATACTCATCAAAATAAGTCTTCATCTCAGCAACCTTATCCTCAGGACAAGTAATTACCGCAAATGCCTCACGCGGAATAGCATTTCTTAAGCTACCACCCTTAATTGAAGCAACACGAACACCCATGTTTCTTGAAGTATTCTTAAGGAAACGGAAAAGCAATTTGTTTGCATTACCACGTCCAAGAACTATATCCATACCAGAGTGACCACCCTTAAGACCAGTAACAGCAATATTAAATGCTTTATGACCAGCAGGAATCTGATCTTGCTTAAATGTAAATGTTGCAGTAACATCCTCGCCACCAGCACAACCTACATAAAGCTCTCCCTCATCCTCTGAGTCAAGGTTAAGAAGAATATCTCCGTCAAGTACACCAGGTTGTAGACCAAAAGCACCAGTCATACCTGTCTCTTCATCGCAAGTAAATAGTGCCTCAATAGGACCATGCTCAATATCTGTTGCCTCAAGAACAGCCATAGATGCAGCAACTCCCATACCATTATCAGCACCAAGAGTAGTTCCGTTTGCAGTTACCCACTCACCATCAATCATAGCCTCAATAGGATCTTTCTCAAAATCGTGAGGAGTATCGCTGTTTGCCTGAGGAACCATATCAAGGTGTCCCTGAAGGATAATACCTTTTCTGTTCTCCATTCCAGGAGTAGCAGGCTTCTTTATAATTACGTTTCCTGTTTCATCTTTTATTGTCTCTAATCCAAGACCTTTTCCGAAGTTTACCATAAACTCCTGAATCTGATCTTCAACCTTAGAAGGACGTGGAATCTGTGTTAAGCTATAAAAATGTTTCCAGATCACCTTTGGACTCAGGTCCATAATCTCTTTTCCCATAATCTAAATATTATTTAAGTTTTTAAATAGCAACAAAATCGATGCCTAAGTTAATAAAACTTAACTAAAATCGATATCCCGCTCTTTGTAAATCATCAATATTTTTAAACGCATATGGTGGTTTCAGGCTCTTAGCCATATGCTTATAAATTGTCATTCTTATCTCTTTTGCCTTGCGGGTATCTAATCTGTCATATGAATGCCCGCCAGGCACATTTTTATATATTTTATACTCAAACTTCTTTTTATCTGCCTTAAGCGATTTAATAAGATGCTCCACCTCAAACACATTTACATCGCCATCGTTTGTATTTGTATAAATAAGTAACGGTGTATTCTGCATTTTATGCGTATTCCATGCCGGAGAACGTCTTCGGTACTCATTCACATCTTCGTAAGCAGTTTTACCAATATGGTACTCTGCCGAATACAGATCTCTGTACTCCTGTGTTTTATATCCCATTCGGGCAATAATATCACTAACAGGCACTCCTGCATACGCTGCTTTATAATCGTTTGGATAATCAAAAATGTTCATTAACGTTATCAGTCCGCCATGACTCCATCCCATAATTCCAACCCTGTTTTTATCTACAATTTTATAGTTCTCAAGCATATACTCTTTTGATGCATGCACATCCTGAACCTCTAACCCGCCATAATCAATCTTCTTATAGTGCGACTCCCCATAACCTGTACTACCTCTGTACTCAGCAGATACTACTATATATCCCTGTGAAACCAATTCACGCACAATGTGTGTGTAGTATGTTCCGAAATTAGAGTGAACTCCACCATGCGGCAGAACCATAAGCGGATATTTCTTATCCTTATCAATCTTTTTGGGTATAAATATGTATGTCCAGAACTTTACCGGATTACCCGCTCCCTGAGCTGTTTCACTCTTCTCGCGCCATAACGGAGGCCCATAAATATATACCTTATCTACATAGGCCAAATCACCAACCCGTTGAAACCAGAGCAGGTCATCAATCTTTTTCTCAGAAACATCAAGTCTGTGTCTTAAAATCTCATTCTGTCTCTCCAGAGCTTTAAGAACATCATCTCTATTGCTATCCTGTCCGCTTATGTTTGCTAACAAAAACAGAGTAAAGACAGTAAGTAACAATCTGTTCATCAGTATTTGTTTTAGTTAATTGTGTAAGTTGTTATTAGCATAATGCAATCCTAAAGATATAAAAAGAGTTATATCTACCTCTGAAAGATATTGCAAAACATAATAATACACAATTAACTAACAATGTATTATATACTACCACAAAATGAAAAACCCTTACTCACCATTACTGCTACCGGGTTGTTTTGATACAGGCAGAGAATATTTAGAGAGTCGTGCCGGATCATTTGCAAAGATAATCTTTGACATTTCGCTTACCGGTCTCAGTTTTTTATAGAGATTATTACATGCAACAAGTCTGTCCTGAGTTATTACAGCTCTCTCCTTTTTATACGACTCCTGTAAACGATTCCTCTCTAACAAAGTCTTCTTATGTTCAGATATACTATCAATTAAAGACTCACTGCACCCAACCTTTATAAGTTCATTACGATATTTAGAGGCCATTTTTTCCATGTTCTCCATAAACATAACCATAGGAAACTGATTGGTTTTTGCTTTGGCTATATCGTTCTTACCAAACTGATTATGCACAGGCATATTACCAGGAAATGCCTTCTCAACAAAATACATTATCCCTCTGTAGCAAGTATTACAATCATTCAGAGATACTGAAACATTCTGAGTAAGTTCCGCCAACTCGTCTCGTATAACATTGTCCGTTTTTATACTATAAACAGTATCTACACTATGTCTGATATCACTTACCGATTCTGGTGTAAACTTACTATCAAACTTAGTAAACAAATCTATATCAAGATAAAGTGCGTCTACCATATGTTCTGCAAACTCCAGTAAAATTGCATCAGAAAAATTATAAATGCGCTTAATTGATGCCATAGAAATAATTTTAGTTAAACATATTAATACCAACCTGTTCTGTAGGTTGTGTTTTTAATTATATTAAAGTTCAAAAAATTTACAAGACATTGCAATATGATGTATGGTGATATATATCAACTTTTTAGATTTTTTTATTATAGATACACATACAATGTTTTTAGGAATGGATATTCAAGTATTAGTTACCATTTATATTATTATAGTTGCCAATTTCTATTAAAAAGATTAGTTACTATCAATATATAATTAGTTGCTATCATAAATTAAAGATCTGCTATCAGTTAATTATGTTCTGCTATTGATAAAATATCTGTTGCTTACAAAAAAAATATGCGACAATTATTATAAATTATCTGCTAATAAGAATATATTTGCAACCCAAAAAAAAGAGGGTTCTGCTATGTAAAACATATTATCTGCTAAATGATATTCACGAAAAAGATAGAATACCAGAGATATTAATAGAGAAAATTTGTTCCGTTGGTCAAAAAAAAGTGTGTTTTACTACCCGTTAAATCATCTATAAACACTGTGTTTAACCAAACTACCACATAAAATTACACTGTTATAGTCTTATACTCTAACACAATAATACGCTCATTTATCGCTAGGTAATTTGAACAATTACAATTTATATAACTTAATAGATTAAGTTTATTATTTTTGAAACATATTTATCATTCATTAAATAAGCGATATAACAATTTAGAAAATCATAAACAGATAAAACAGAACATAAGAATAAATCTTCTTGCTTACACAAGAATAATTATAAATGTAAATTATATCTGACAACAAAAAACAATTATAAACAGATGAGAAACAAATTATTACTAACAGTAGCAGTAGCTTTTATTACAGTAATATCTTCGTTTGGTCAGGAGATTAAGTGGTATAGTATTGAGGAGGCTGTAGAGTTGAATAAAAAGGAGCCAAAGAAGTTTATTATTGATGTTTATACAGACTGGTGCCACTGGTGTAAGGTAATGGACAAACAGACCTTTAATAATAAAGAGATAGCAAAGCTTATTAATAAGCATTTTTACGCTGTTAAATTTAACGCTGAGCAACGCGATTCTGTTACTTTTCAGGGGCAAAAATATGGTTACGTACCAAGCGGACGCAGAGGTGTGCATGAATTTGCATATGCACTGCTTGGCGGGCAGATGTCATATCCAACAATTGTATTTATGAATGGCAATTTTCAGCTAATATCCAGAAATCCAGGTTTTCATAAACCGAAAGATCTTGAACCTATTCTTACAATAATTGGCGAAGAGATTTATAAGGATAAAGCAAAAATGGAAGAGTTTAAGAAAAACTTCAAGAGTAACTTATAGATATATACATATCCAGATGTGTTATTAAAAATGCATCTGGTATGAACAATTAGCATGGTTTTGGGTTATTTTTGCTGATAATACAACAAACTAGTGGCTATTGGCATCACTATTAGCAATTGTGGTGCTTATTACACAAAAACACACTCATCATGCTAAAAAAAATTACAATTGCGTTAAAGATTAACCTGCTGATAGGCTCGTTTCTATTGGCTTGTTTATTCTTCTTTCTGATATTCTTTATCGGACAGACAAAAAACAAAAACATGGTAGTTGAAAACACAGTAAATCTGTTGGATTCAACAATTCATGTAAAACTAAAAGAGTCAACACACGGACTAGCTGTTTTACTGTCGCATGAGCTTTACAAAAACGACTCTATTAAGTCGTACCATGCGTTCTTTAAAAAGAGACTAGAAGGTGTTACATTTGAGCCGGATCAGTCAGGCTATTACTCTGTAAACAGAGGAACTGTTGGCGTATTTCATCCTATAAAAGATGTAAACGGAAAAGATCGTATTAATGAGGCTGATATGGACGGGAAGCGCCATATTTTTGAACTGTCGAGATTGGCACATCAAGGTGGTGGTTATTTTACATACAGCACCATTAAGCCCGGAGCTGGTGTAAAACCAAAGATATCATACGCCGAGATGATTCCTGATACGGAGTTCTGGATAACAACAGGTGTATATCTTGATAATGTTGAGGCCGTTCATCAAAGTGTAGATCAGCATATTCGTGATTTTGAAAACGGACAGATAATATCAATATTAATAGCTTTCTTTATAATACTGGTTGTGGTGTTATTTATAAGTATTAACACTAAGTACAGTCTCATAAGACCTATCAATAAAATTGTAAAAGAGACTGATAAAATGGCAAAAGGTGAACTTACCAAGATTGAGCATCATAATAAAGATGAGATAGCTCTGATTGCCCAATCATTGAATAATCTTTCTGATAATCTTATACAGACATCGCAGTTTGCCGAGAAGATTGGTAAGGATGAATTTGATTTTGAATACGAGGCTGCAAGTGATAAGGATGTACTTGGAAACTCTCTTATTACAATGCGCGATAACCTGAAAGAGGCAAAGGTTAAAGAACAGGAGAGAAAGAAAGAGGAGGACGAAAGAAACTGGGCGGTATCTGGTTATGCTATGATTGGTGATACAATACGTAGTTCACAAAACAATATATCGATACTTGCTGATACTATTCTACAGAAAATGATTCACTATCTGGAGATAAATCAGGGAGGTGTTTTCCTGATGAAAGGCGACGATGAGGAACCATATCTTGAGTTAGCAGCATCATATGCATATGACAGAAAGAAATTCTTAGATAAAAATATACATATTGGAGAAGGTCTTGTTGGTACGTGTGCTATTGAGAAAAAACATGTATTTATGACTGATATACCAAATGGATATATAAATATTACATCAGGTTTAGGTGGTGCAAATCCAAGCTGTTTACTTATTGTACCATTGGTTATTGAGGAGAAGGTTCTTGGTGTAATTGAGCTTGCTTCATTTAAGAAGATGGAGCAGTATAAGGTAGATTTTGTTATTCAGGCAGCTGAGAGTATTGCAGCATCTATATCATCTGTAACAATATCGCAAAACACAGAGATACTTCTTGAGCAGACTAAGAGTCAGGCCGAAGAGCTTGCCAGTCAGGAAGAGGAGATGCGTCAGAATATGGAAGAACTTCAGGCTACTCAGGACGAATCGCACAGACGCGAAGAGGAGCTTAACAAGAAGCTTATTGAATATGAAAAAGAGATTGAGGAGTTGAGAAACAGATTAAACAAGAACTCATAACAATGTTCTGTTTAACAAATCAGGATATAAAAAAACAGGGGCGGAAAAATATTCCACCCCTGTTTTTTATATAAATATCTGTTATTAATCGTGGTTAGAGAAGTACTTCATAAATTGCGATCTCTCATATATTGTAGGATCTTCAATCTTATTGTAACTCATCTCTCCTCTGAAGCTGTCAACATCAGAATAGTTGTGCTCCTTCATCCAGCTCTCAAGGTCAGAGATCATTGTTTTAAGATAATCTACACCATTCATATAAAGTGTTGAACAAACCTGTACTGTTTGCGCTCCGCTAAGTAGCATTTTAACAACATCTTTACCACTATGTACTCCTGTTGAAGCTGAAAGACTAAGGTTAGGGAATACTCCGCTCATAAGCCCTATCCAACGTACAGTGTTTCTTATATCAGATGGTGAACTGAACACCTCCGCTGTTGTCATCTTCATTTTATCTACATCTATATCCGGCGCATAGAATCTGTTAAACAGAACAACACCATCTACGTTTCTGTAGTGTAGCTCTTTTGTAACATACATTGGGTTTGTAAAGTATGCTCCAAGCTTAAATACAACCGGAATCTTTACAAGTTTCTTAAGGTTCTCTGCCAATCTGAAATATGTCTCTTCATATTTATCTGCCTTCTTATCTTTGTCGTTAGGCATAAAGAATACATTTATCTCAATAGCATCGGCACCAGCCTCTTCAAGTTTAAGTGCAAAATCAATCCAGTTATCAGATGTTGTACAGTTTACACTTGCAATAACAGGAATGTCAACAAGTTTCTTACTCTCTTCAATAAGATCAAGATACTGCTCTACGCTGTTCTGCTTTGTATAATTAATTATATAGTCTGCCGCCTCAGGATAATCGCTGCTCTCTACATGTTGGTGCGATTCGTGATTTATCTGCTCCTCAAAAAGAGATTTAAGAACAACAGCTCCTGCCCCACTATCGGCAAGCTTTTTAACTTTTTCAGGTGTATTAGCAAGTCCTGAACTACTAACTATAATAGGATTCTTAAGTTTCAGTCCCAGATATTCCGTTTGTAAATTAATCATGTCTCTATTTTGTTTTTTGTAATTAACACCAATCAGTTTTTTTTGTTTGGTACAATTTAAGAATTGTATACCCTATTACCAAAAATTGAGCTACCAACTCTTATAATTGTACTACCCTGCTCTATTGCTAACTGATAATCGCCGGACATTCCCATTGATATCTCTTTAAACCAATCGGCATTGCTGTAATATTTTGATTTTACTCTGCCAAAGATCTCTTTAAGGTTAGCAAACTCTTTTGATATCTGACTCTCATCATCGGTATATGTTGCCATGCCCATTACACCAACAACTCTTACGTTCTCCATCTGCTTAAACTCTTCAGAATTTAGTATTTCATACAACTCATCTTCTGACAGTCCAAATTTTGACTCCTCCTCTGCTATAAACACCTGCAAAAGGCAATCAATTACACGATCATTCTTCTTTGCCTCCTTATTAATTACAGCAAGCAATTTAAGGCTATCAACAGCATGAACAAGAGATACAAACGGAGCAATATACTTAACCTTATTTGTCTGCAAATGCCCAATCATATGCCACTCAATATCCTTAGGCATCTCGCTGTGTTTGTCGCGTAACTCCTGGGGTTTATTCTCGCCAAATATTCTGTAGCCATGATTATACGCCTCCATAATCATCTCTACAGGTTTTGTTTTTGATACAGCTACAAGTTTTACCTCTTCAGGGATAGTATTCAGTATACCATCTATATTTTTACCGATTTCCATATTCTAAAATTTTAACGAACAAATTTAATAAATAGAATTAATTATTATGGCAGTTATGCGTTTATGCTCATTACATTTTTAAAGTAAAAGTTTATGTCTGCCTCAGAATGCTATGGTCATTGTATGAAAGAAACTATTCTCTTGCTTGGTTTTATCTTTTGTAACAAAATGTTACTTTTGGCAAAAAGTATCACATTATGTCTATAATAAATCACAAAGAGTGTCCGCTTTGCGGAAGCAATAATATAACTGAGTTATATAAATTCAGAGATAAAACTGTAACTGATGCTGACTTTCCGATATGGCAATGTAGCTCATGTAATTTTGCTTTTACACAGAATGTTGAGGACGAAGACAATTGTGGTAAATATTATAAATCTGAGGAGTATATATCGCACAGTAATACAAATAAGGGGCTTAAGAATAAGCTGTATCACTTTGCACGCTCAATTATGTTAAACCGCAAATTCAGATTTGTAGAGAGAGCCAACAACAGTAAAAAAGGTTCTGTTCTTGATTATGGATGTGGTACAGGCTTTTTCCCTGCAAAAATGAAGCAGAAGGGTTGGCAAGCATCAGGTATTGAGCAGGATTCTGATGCCAGAAAGTTTGCTAATGATAACCTGAAGATTGATGCTTTTGATAAGAACCATCTTAACAACATAGAGGAGTCTGCATTTGATGTTGTAACTATGTGGCATGTGATGGAGCATATTTATAATCCCGATCTGTTTCTTAAGAAGATTAATCGTATTGTTAAAAAGGGTGGTAAGTTTATTGTTGCCGTACCCAATTTTGAATCGTACGATGCTAAGTTGTACAGAGAATATTGGGCAGCTATTGATGCGCCAAGACATATATGGCACTTTACTACCAATACTGCCAAAATAATGATTGAGCGCGAAGGTTTTAAACTGGAACATACCGATTTTTTACCGTTTGACAGTTTTTATATATCGCTGTTAAGTGAACAGCTAAAAACAGGCAAAACAAATTGGTTTAAAGGGTTATCAAACGGATTTAAAGGTTATACCAGAAGCCGAAAAGATCCTAAAAACGGCAGTTCTATTGTACTTACATTTAGCAAGATATAATATTATTAAGATATTTACAGCGATGTTCTGGTAATCTCTCTATCTGAACATCCTTGCTGCTTTTTGTAACTGGTCTGGTTTTCCTACATCAATCCACGATTTACCTCTGAACATGTATGCCGATATATTATGGTCTGCTCCAAGGTTTAGGTACTCATCAATTATTGAGAATTTACCAGACAGAGTAAAGTGTTTAAAGATTTCGGAGTTTACAATATGTACACCTGCAAATGCAAGTTTACTGTAGTTCTCAACCTCTTTATTACACCATCTGAACTGCCCAGTTGATTCGTTACACCACCCTGTTAATCTGTTATTTTCATTAAACAGCAGATATCTGCTTGTATCTCTTTTTGCCACTACTAGTGTAGCAATGTTGTTGTTTGCCTTATGGTAGTTTAAAAGCTCATTCAGATCAATATCTGAGAAGATATCTACATTATGTATAAGTATTGGTTGTTCTGGCAAGAATAGTTTTTGTGCATTCAGCAGCCCCCCTCCTGTCTCCAGAAGCATCTCTCTTTCGTCAGATATTACTATTGTGGCATCAAAGTTTTTGCTCTCTATAAAACTGATAATATCATCGGCAAAGTGGTGTACATTAACAACAATATGTTGCACTCCTGCATGAATTAGCTTCTCTATCTGGTGTTGTATAAGAGGTTTGCCATTAAGCTTAACAAGAGCCTTTGGTGTATCTTTTGTAAACTCGCCTAAACGTGTACCTAATCCGGCTGCAAATATCATTGCCTGCATACAATATATCTATTGGTTATTATCTGCAAAAGAAACATTTTACAATGTTTAATCCTAAGAAACAATTTGTTTTCAGCCAAAAAAGAATTGCAGTTCACGCTCGGCACTAGCTGTACTGTCCGATCCGTGTGCAGCATTACGCTGCTTACTGCTTGCAAACAGTTTGCGTATTGTCCCTTCCGCTGCTTTACTCGGATCTGTTGCTCCAAGAATATCACGATAGAGGTTAACAGCATTATATGCCTCAAGTTCAATAACAGCAACACTACCAGATGTCATATACTCTATAAGATCAGGAAAGAATGGTTTGCTCTTATGTTCTGAGTAGAATTCAGAAGCTTCGTTGTTGCTAAGGCGCAACAGTCGCATATTTATTATCTCTAATCCGGCTTTCTCAATAACTGATATTATCTGCCCAACACATTTACTTTCAAATGCATCTGGCTTGATTATAGCAAGGGTTCTCTCTTTTTTGTGCATTAATTCTGTAAATTAAATTCACTCTACTAACAACCTAAAGTGAATAATGGTTTTATATTTGTAATTAAAATACGAATAAATTGAAAGAATCACTAACAACACAGATAGACAAATTAAAGATTTGTCTGGAAAATAAGAGCAACATTGTAATTACCGTACACCGTAATCCGGATGGAGACGCTATTGGATCGTCTTTGGGGTTATATAACTATCTGAAGAGTTTTCACAACAATGTTAATATTATTGTACCTAATGCTTATCCTCAGGATCTGCATTTTCTTGATGGCGATGATACTGTGATAAATTTTGATACACATACAGAGTTATCTACAAGAATAATTAACGAAGCAGACATTCTGTTTGTATTGGATTATAATGACATTACCCGCACAGAGGATATGGCACCAATACTTAAGGATAGCAAAGCTGTAAAGGTGCTAATTGATCATCATCCTAACCCTGTTCTGGAGGCCGATATTGCAATATCAGATACCTCTGTAAGCTCAACCTGTGAGTTGGTGTATGAGGCTTGTAGCAGAATGGATTATCATAATATGTTACCAAAGAGTAGTGCAAATGCTCTGTATCTTGGTATTATGACTGATACCGGAAACTTCAGACATAACTGTAATAATCCCAGAACTTTTGAGATTGTTGCACGTCTGCTTGAAGCTGGTGCCGAAAAGGATATGATAACCGGACAGATTTTTGAGAGCTACACAAAGAATCGTATGGGCTTAATGGGTTATTGCCTTAACGATGGCATGACGGTACTTGATGAGCACAATACTGCATATATAGTAATTAACAGAGAGGCTATTAATAAATTTAACTTTAAAAAGGGCGATGCCGAAGGTTTTGTAAATATTCCTCTGTCTATAAAGAATGTATATTTCTCGGCTATATTCATTGAGTTTGAGCAGTATATTAAGATTTCGTTCCGATCGAGAGGTCAGTTTGCAGTTAATAAGTTTTCTAACTCATATTTTAATGGTGGCGGACACAGAAATGCAGCCGGAGGAAAATCAAATAGTTCGCTTACTGATACACTTAACAAGTTTTTAGAGAAAGTAAAGGAGCATTCTGATGAGATATATTATTAGTATCTGCCTGTTGGTTATTGTTGCTGTATCGTGCAAAAACAGTAACGAGAAACCTAAACAGAAGGCTGTTAAGCCTACTAAAGAGAACTGGATTGAAGCTAACAGAATTGTTGCTGAAAAAGAAGATGAACTGATAAACAGTTTTATAAACAGACGAAAAGATTGGGATATGACCAAGACTGGTCTTGGTGTGTATTATGAGGTTTATGAAAAGGGAACAGGTTCAACAATACATGTGGGCGAAAAGATTACTATAAAATACTCGCTTATTCTGCTTGACGGTACTGTTGTAAGAGAGAAGAGTGATAACAATATTGTAACTGTTGAGATTGGTGCCGGAGAGATGGTTAAAGGTCTTGATAAAACTGTACAGTTATTAAGAAGAGGAGATAAAGCAAGGGTTATTGTTCCATCTGGTATGGGATACGGAGCTACAGGAAACGGAAAGGATATACCACCAAGAGCAGCTCTGTATTATGATATTGAGATTGGAGTATAGTTTTTAGAATTAAGTATAATTAATATCTCAATTTCAGTTTACCATTAACTATAAGTATAACATCAGATCTAGTTAGTTCTCTTTATAATGGTTGCTATCTGCACGATGTTTTAATAGTTATTACTGCTTTTTTATAAATTTTAAACTCTAAAAATTCCTTAAAAAGGCACTATAATTAAGCTTGATTAGATAAAATTATTACATTTACATCAGACCATATATAATGAACTTAAATAGCTGTGTTTAATGTCTGACAATAGAGTTTATAGCATTCTGATTTTTAGACCGATGGTTTTTATCCTGCTTTTTGCGGTTACATTACTATCGTGTACCAGAGAGGAGTTTGATACAAAGGGGTTCTCAGAACTGCCTTCAGGTGTATTATTTAAACTCCATAAAATTGGAGAGCTGACAGATAAACCGGAATCGGGTAATTATGTAAAGATAGATGTTGCCTACTCGGTATCTAACGACTCTGTATTCTACTCAGGCACTCGTGAGTTTGCTCTGGGTAAATCTGTTAACAATAATGATCTTAGTTACTGCATCAAGCAACTTGCCGAAGGCGATAGCGCATCGTTTATTATTAATACAAACAATCTGTTTTCTGAAAAAAACGGAATGCATGCTATTGATTTTTTAAGAGATAAGCCAAAGGTTAAGATTGATATTGCTCTTAGGAAAATTTCATCAGAAGAGGAGTACAATAACCAGCGCACTGAGTTTCTTAGTTGGATAGATAACCCTGAAATATATGAGAAGGAGCAGATTAAGGAGTATATAAAGCAAAACAAACTAAATATGCAGATCTCCGGATCTGGTATGTATTACTGTAAAATTAAAGAGGGTAATGGTAAAAAACCTGTTTCAGGTGATATACTTTCTCTTAATTATGAAGGTCAGATGATTAACGGAAAATATTTTGACTCAACAAAAAAGAGACGTGAATACTTCAGTTATAAATATGGTGTGCAATATCAGGTTATAAAAGGTTTTGAAGAAGCTGTAAGCAGAATGACCGAGGGAGAAAAGGTTATGATAATTCTACCATCGTGGCTTGCTTTTGGTAAAGAGGGTTCAGCAACAGGTATTATTCCTCCGTTTACCTCTGTAATATATGAACTTGAACTTGTTAAGATTAATAAACAATAATATAAAGGTTACTTAAATAAAGAATGAGATTAGGATATTATATAATAATTCTGTCTGTTTTTCTGTTTGCGTCATGTAGCGAGAAGGAGAAGGATTTGCGTGAAAAGGACTACGCTAGTGTAAAGAGTTTTACTGAAGGGCAGAGTACTAAATATACAGAGTATAGTACAGGTGAGTTTGTAGGAAGACATATAAAAGGGTCTGGCTTTCCTGGTTTTCTTGCAGATACTATGTGGATAAAATATGTTGGGAGAGTTATAAATAGCGAAAAAACAATATTTGCAACAAATTACGAAGAGGTTGCCAAAGCTAACAAGCTGACTTTAGACGATAAGGATCTGCTTGAGAAGATTGTTGTTGTATCAAATATTGATATGATAAAAGGTCTTAAGAATGGTTTACCAAGACTGTATGAAGGCGATAGTGCCAGCATTGCAATTCCGTTTGCTCATGCATATGGCGAATCGGGCACAGGATTAGTTCCGCCGTATACCGGTGTTGTATTTGATGTTAAGGTTATTAAAACCAGTGGTGTAAAAGCAACTGCCGAAAAGAAGGTTATTTCTGATTATGTAAATAGCAATCCTGAGTTTAATATTAAGGTTAAGGATTATGTTTATAAAAAGGTTATTACACCGGGAACCGAAAATGGTGCTATAAAGAACGATACTATTATATTTGACTATAAGATAACAACTCTTGACAATAATCTTGTCCTTGAGAACAATGGAGAGTCTGTTGTTTATGGTAACATTAAGGATGATCAGGTTTATGCTTTTGATTTTATTCTGGAAGGCGTTAAGAAAGGAGACTCAATACATTTTATAGTACCCTCTCACCTGAGTGTAAGATCAGAATCAACAATATACCAATATTACACGCCTCTTATATATCAACTTAAAGTTAAAGAGGTTAGAACTAAAACAAGTAGTTAATAAATAATTATTATATTACCGCAATATTATGCGTGTATTGCTTTTTAATCAGAAAAATCACAAAACTATAAGCTAATGAAACGACAACTATTATTTTTATTATCAGCAATTATGTTTCTGGGAGCATGTAAAGACGAAGAAACAGACTACGCTGCTGAAGAGCAAAAAAATCTTGATTATTACCTTGCAAGGAATTACCCTGATCTTCAACCAGATGCTGATGGATTATATACAATTCCTCTAAAGGAGGGAAATCAGGATGGAGTTAAACCACTTAAAGATGGATATGTATTAGTAGAGTTTACATCTTCTTTAATATCAACCAATAAAGAGAATGCTTTTGCTACAACAGATCTTACAACTGCACAACTTAATGGCATATATAAGAGTAGTGTACATTATGCTCCTGTGATATGGAAAGTATCAGACCTGATTGAAGGATTGAAATTGGGGCTTGATAAGATGAAAGAGGGAGCTATATACAAGTTCATTATTCCATCTAAATTAGCATACGGGTCTGTTGATCACGGTAATATTAAGAAGTACTCAACAATAATTATGACAGTAACTCTTACCAAAGTTATTGATAATCTGGGTACATATCAGGAAGATCTTATTAGTAATTACGCTACAAATAACATGACAAACGCACAGGATATAGGAAGCGGTATGTATATATCAGTTACTGGTACTGGCGATGGAGATAAGTTTGTTGCTAATAATACTGTATCTACAAACTATAAAGGTTATTTTATGGATGGGTTTATTTTTGATGAATCCAGCGAACCTTTAAAGGTTACTATTGGAGAAGGAAAAGTGATTAAAGGGTATGAAGAGGCTCTTAAACATATGAAGAAGGGACAGACTGCTAAAGTAATTATCCCTTATCAAATGGGATATGGAGAGAATGGTTCTGGTGCAATTCAGCCATACGATATTATTATATTTGAAATTACAGCATTATAATAAAATATTGAACAGTAAAAGCCTTTGACTTAATCTTGTCAAAGGCTTTTTTTGTTTATCTGTATAAAAAAGTGCTATGTCACTTATAGCAAAATCTTACTCCTATTGCCAGATTAAGTACATCTCCGGCTTTTATATGGTCATTATTTATCCACTCTCTCATATATGTTTCAAGTGTTCCTAACTCAAAGTACAGTTCAATAGCCTTTTTGAATCTTAATTTTTTATCATCATTAAAATCGTATCGTATTTTACTACCAATAAATGGTCCAAGATGTATTCTAACATAGCTATCGGTATTTTTAGCATAACCCCAATTTATAGATAATCCGGCTGTGGGTATAACAGATATATTTTTATAAATATGGAATGAGTTATACAGGTTAAATGTATTCTTAAGTGCAAGCATTTTTATAGTCTCCTTACTTTGTCCAAAGAACTCATTTTGCAGACCAAACATAAGTGTCATATCATACCATCGGATAAAGTTATAACCAACTCCTACAGATATAAAACCAATATTACCTGCATACTGAACTGCTGTATGATCAGGAAGAAACGCTCTGCGCGGTACTGCAACCTTTTCATTATTCAGTATAAGCGTATCTGTTTTGGTAAAAAATTTTATAGTATCTCTTTTTTTCGCCTTTAATGTGGTTGCAACACATATTATTAATAATGAAATAACAAATATCTTCTTCATGTATTTTGTATTATTTTAGAGTTTATCTGGTATAAGTTATATATTAACCTTCTCTATTTGCATATCATCTTCTGTAACTGTAAGGATCAGGTAACCTCTATCGTCTCCGGCTTCGGTTACTATATAACTTACGTCACCTAAAATGCGCTCATATCTTTTTTCGTTTCTGAACTCATGCAGATGGCCATGAAAAGAGTACTTAATATTATTCTCATGCAACATCTGATTAAATATCAACTCATTTCCGTATGAAAATTCTCTATCCCATGGTGGAATATGAGAGAAAGGCAATACATGTGTATAGTTATTGTCGTTTCTAATGTTACTACTAAACCAGTCAAAATCCGGTTTTGAATTTACTCTCTTCCATATAATATCGTCAAACAGCACAAACTTACAGTTGTTGTATGTAAATGTAATATTTGGCTCACCAAACATCTCCTTATATATATAAGGTCCGGTTGACAGATACTCATGGTTACCAATTATCGTCAGAATCGGCTTTTTTAATCTCTTTATTATACCCAGATACCAGTTAAACTCATTAGCTGTTGCTTTTGTAGTAACATCACCCAGATTAATTATAAAATCAAAATCGTCTCTGGCGTTAATATGCGTAACAATATCATTCAGATCGTCATAATAGGTATGGGTATCGCCTATTAATATAATCCTGAATGGCTTAAATACTCCGGCATCGTTTGCCTTAATACGTTTCAGATTCTTAACATTCTGATTTTTATCACCCTCCTCTACCTTTACCTGATATGGGGTGTAATCAAACATCTCTTTACATGCTGATAATACAATTATCAATAACATGATCCAACCAATTCTTCTCATACTCGCTCTATAATACATATTTACACATTATTAAAACAAATTTACCAACGCTTATGTTTAATTACCATATGTTATTTATAGTAGAAACTAATACCTACAGCAAGGCTCATAATATCACCTATCTTAACATAATCTGTACGTACCCATTCCAGAATATAGGCATCAAGACTACCTGCCTCAACATATAGTTCAACGTGTTTTGTAAACTCACTTTTATCTGTTTTTCCAAAATCGTAGCGTATTTTACCACCTATAAACGGAGCAAAATGAACCCTGTTCTGGAAATAATATTTGTTTGGATAATGTTTTGGTAATTTCCGGAATGTATTGTTTGTAAACCCCCAGTTTATCGATAATCCGGCGGTTGGTATAAACGATATATTCTTATAAATATGGAATGAATTATACAGATTAAATGTACTCTTTAAAGCTAGTGTTTTAACCGTCTCTTTACTGTTTCCGAAAAATTCATTCTGTATACCATACATTACTGTTAACTCATAACTCTTACCAAAATTATATCCCAGTCCTACAGATAAAAAACCAATGTTACCCGCAAACTGCAATCGTGCATGATCCGGTATAAATACTCTTCTGGGGATAACCACCTTTTCATGATTCATTATAAGTGTATCGCTCTTGGTAAGGTAGTTTATTGTATCCCTATCTTTTGCTTGTAATGTTGCCGAGAAAACAACAGACATAAAAAGGAGTGTGATTATCGTCTTCATAATTATATCTGTTAAAAGTTAACTCTCTCTATCTCTAAACTATCTTTGTGTACAGTAACTATAAGGTATCCCCTATCGTTTGCAGCCTCAGTAGTTATGTATCTTACATTTCCAAGTACGTTTTCATACCTTCTCTCATCCATATATTGATGAGTGTGTCCGTGAAATGAGTACTCTACTCCATTCTCATGTAACATATAGTTAAATGCTAACTCATTACCATATGAAAATTGTTCGTCCCACGGTGGTATATGCGAAAAAGGTATTACGTGCGTATAATTATTATCGTTTGCCAGGTTTCTATCAAACCAATTGAAATCAGGATCAGCAACATTTTTCTCCCATATAATATCATCAAATATCACAAACTTACAGTTGTTGTATACAAACGTAAAGTTTGTTGGTCCATACATCTCTTCAAAAACATAATGTCCGTTTGATAAATACTCATGGTTGCCAATAATAGTTATTACAGGTTTTTTAAGTCTGTTAATTATATCAGAATACCATTGAAATTCTCTGTTTATTGCACTTGAGGTAATATCGCCCATATGGATGATAAAGTCATAGTCATCTCTGGCATTAAGCTTTGATACTATATCCTCAAAATCATCGTAAAATGTGTGTGTATCGCCAAACAGAGCAATTCTGAAAGGTTTGAAACTTCCCTGATCTTTTAATGCTATTTTCTTTAAATTACGTGTGGTTTGTCCTTTCTCTGATGATTTAACTTTTACCTGATACGGACTATACTCAAACGCCTCACTGCAGGCCGATAATAACAGCACTGCAATTGCCATATATAAAAACTTATTCATGCTTTCTACACTTTAAATAACTCTAACGTATCCAGATACAATTTTAGATAAAATCCACTCTGTTATCTTTTTTTAAGACATCAACTGCTATAAATTATTCCTGAAAAGACTTATTGTATGTACGAAATGAAAGTTATTATATAAAGAACAAAACCACCTATTAATCAACCTTGTATAAACATATTACAGCATAAACCAGCTATAACAATAAGCATACAAATAGCAAATCGCTATTATATCAATTAAACTTTGGTGTTGGTCAATTGTCTCAATGACGAATAAAAATCATAAGACGGGCGATACAGATAATAGTCTTTAATTGCAGGTTATAATACAGCCTTGAACATAGCTTACAATTCAGCACAGAGTATTTACTATATGGAGAGTTGTACTGTACAATAGTAATGCCTTTGAACAGAAACATAAACATCTAATCAACAAAAAACGGAGCCTGAAATCAGGCTCCGTTTGCATCTCTTTTTTAATAAAATATAGCATCAATAATCTATTCTGTATACTGATCTATAATAAGTTTTATTGCTCGTTGACAAGCAGGACAAAACTGGTCATGACGCGTAAACATTATACAGTTTGCCGCACTACGATACATTCCTTTTGCTTTGTATTGTGCTCCTTCAAATGCACCTACATTGTTACTATACTTCATATTTGATAGTAATTCAGTATCCCACTCGCGTTTCTCAATAAAGAACTTTTCCATAACTTTCTCCGGCACCTTTGCTTTGCGCATCTCTACACGTTTCTTTTGCACCTCAATACTGTGCTTATCATATTTCTTTTTCTTCCATGGTGTTGGTATAGGTGTTCCAGGGGTTACTATATCCTTCCACTTTATAGTTTCCGGATCAGGATTTGCTGTAACATTTAGTTCCCATGGCTCCTTACTCTCTGTATTCATTTCATAGGCTGTTGCTGATGTATAGTACTCATCTGCAAGATCGGCAAAGTGGTGGC
Source organism: Bacteroidales bacterium (assembly GCA_025210735.1). GTDB lineage: Bacteria > Bacteroidota > Bacteroidia > Bacteroidales > UBA6680 > UBA6680. The sequence goes on along the minus strand of JAOARD010000014.1, from coordinate 82,013 downwards.
CAAACTCATGAACAAACAGATACTCCTGAAAAGCATTATTAACAGCAGCAGTAATATAAAGATTGTATATACCTCCACCACCGTATATAGAGTCGTTCATTAATATTGCAGTAAACTCATATGGTACTGCTGCAGCTGCATCACGTATCTTTTTATTATCGTAACCTAATGCATAGCGTTGTGAGTCAAATGCTCCATATGTAACAGATAGTGCTGAGCGGGTATGAATATCCTGATGAGGATGGTTTACTCCACTTTGTGGCGAAGGTGTTTCTACAGCACGAATTGAGAATTTATCTTTGTACTTTGCAAACGGCTCTGTACCTAAAAGAACCTCTGCAAAACGCTTTGCATCTTTTCTGAATTTAGGCATATCTTTTTTAGCATAGCCCTCACCCAATACAACAATATCAACCTGTTTTTCCGGTTTTCCATTTACAACAACCGGAAAGGTGTTGTAATGATCTTTTACCTCTTGTCTGAATGCTCTGTAATGCGTAGGATTAACTGTATAACTCCATACCTTATCAAATTTATGCTCAGCATTACGTTTATGAATTGTAAGTACTACAGGTTGCTTTGGCCAGGGAAAACGTACACTTTCATGAAATACACCCCACTCCTTTTTCGCATCAGGCGTTGTCTCCCACTCTCCGTAAATACTTGAGAATCCTCTTGAGTAAAGTATATTACCACTTTTAGGGTCAGATATCTCAAAGAAGAACTTACCAAGGCGTAGTTCATCAATCATAACTGTTTTACTTCCTGCCCACACACCATCATTAAGCATAGCATCAAAGGCAAAATGCTCTTCGTCAGCATTTCCTGTATGAAAATAATCAAAACGCATTGTTGCATCGGTAAAGTATTTATTATACTGCCCATTGGCAATATTCACCCCAACAGTAATTAGTGCAATAATAAATAATAATCTTCTCATAATTATAGTTTTTAGTTTTGTTGTGTAATGTAACAAAGTGCTATAATAACTGCAATAGTTTTATATAACTTTATATTTTTGCACTCTGTTTATAATAAAACAGAACATACAACTCTAAACATTTACAGATGAGACAGGTATACCTTTTAACAGCTTTATTATTAATTAGTAACATTGTAAGTGCTGTAACAAATCCTAAAACAAAAGTAAGATACTCAAAACCTTCGGAATGGGTTAAAAGTATAAACATTGATCCTAATAGTAAACCCGCAACTACAAAAGGTGAATCCACATATCTTTTGTATAGTAATCAGAAGAATTATGTAGCAGACCAGTATTACATAAAGACTGCTATCAGGCTTAATAATGAAAATGGTGTACAAAACAACTCTGAATTGTGGTTAAGTTTTGACCCTACGTATCAGGAATTGATTATACACTCAATCTCGTTATACAGAAATGGTAAAAAGATTAATGCTCTTAAAAAAGAGAAGATAGATATTTCTAAAAACGAAACAAGTGCAGACAGATTTATCTACAATGGATTATACTCTGCAATGATTATTATTGAGGATGTAAGAGTAGGCGATGTACTTGAATACGAGTATACAGTTAGCGGAAAAAACCCTATACTAAAAGACAGAATTCTGAGCGAGGTACAGTTATCATATGGTATACATATAAAACACATGTATAACTCAGTACTGGTTGATAATAACAGAAAGATATTTAGTAAAGGGAATAACAGAAACTGCCCATTACCTAAGATAACCAAAAGTAGTGATGGTAAACAGACAAAATATGAGTGGAGTTTAAAAGATGTTGAACCTGTTTATACAGATTCCAATTTACCATCGTGGTACAGCCCATATTACAAGTACATACTCTCTGATTTCAGATCGTGGAATGAAGTAAAGACCTGGGAAAAAGAACTATATACCATGCCTGATAAACTTAGTAAAGATTTTATTAGTCTCACAAAAAAAGTTGCTGGAAAAGGTTCTGATAAAGAGAAGATATCTAACCTGTTAAGGTTTGTACAAAACAGTATAAGATACCTTGGTATTGAGTCTGGTATTAATAGCCTTAAACCGCATGATCCGGAAAAGATATTGAATCAACGTTTTGGCGATTGCAAAGATAAATCGTTCCTATTACATGTAATGCTTAATATTGTTGGAATAGAGTCTGATATTGCTTTTGTTAACTCTTATAAGAGAGGACATATAAAAGATTATTTACCTAGTCCGTTTGCATTTAACCATGCAATATTAAAAGTAAAGTGCAACAGTAAAATATACTGGTTCGACACAACACTATCTCAACAATATGGTGATATAGATAATGAGTATATACCTAACTACCAACTTGCTTTAAGTTTAGATACTAATATTAAGAAACTTGAAGAGATACCAACTTTTAAAGATAACAAGGTAATTATTAAGGAACAGTACACTGTTCATAACACAGATTCTGTTGCTGACTTCACCGTTGAGTCTGAATATTATGGTTATGAGGCTAATAATATGCGTGGCTCATTTACTAACCGCACAAGAGAAGCTGTAGAGAATGGATTTCTTGATTTCTACAGTAGTAACTATCCAAACATAGATTGGCAACAGGATAGTATTACTATTAATGATAATAAGAACCTGAACAAGTTTTGTCTTAAAGAACATTATAGAATCCCGGATTTATGCAATAAAAGCAAAGATTCGAGTAAAACCACTATTGAAATAGAGCCGGTAAATCTATACTCTTTCTTATCAACTTCAAGTGACAGGATAAGAACCATGCCTATGAAGTTATATCATCCTATAGATATTGAGTATGAAATGACATTGAAAGTATCTGATTTTAATATGGATCTGGAACCAGAGAGTATAGTAATAAAGAATGACAACATATACTTCTCTTTAAATATTAAACCCAATGGAGACAGTGTAAAACATACCTATAGGTATAAAACCCTTAAAGATCATGTTTTACCGGAAGAGACTAAACAGTATTTTAAAGATTTGGAACAACTATACAACATATGTACACATGCATATGATATGGATAATAACGAAACTCCTGTAAAGGATAATGTTAACTGGATTGTTATTGCTGTTATGATTATTGCTTTTATACCTATGGCAAAGGTATACAAAAGGCTGTATAACCTGAATGTAGGCAATAATTCAACACAACTAGTACCAAGAAAAATAGGAGGATGGCTTATTATTCTTATAATTGGCATTATATCATCAGTACTTGTTGAAGTTATTACAATATATAATGAGGGCTTTTTAGGAATGAACTTATGGATTAATTACTATAATAGTTACCCTGATAATTTCAGTTTATATGCATTAATTATAGGAGCTATAATTTTTATAAATATTGCAATTGTTGGTTTACAGGTTCTTATCCTTATTCTCATATTTAAAAGACGTAACTGTGTCCCTAAACTGTACATCTCATACATTATTATTACAGTAGCTTTTTCTGTAATTGTATATTTTACTCTTAATATGTTTTTTGGAATAAAAGATGCTGATCATAATGGTATGCTTAAATATATTATTATTGCCTGCATATGGGTTCCTTATTTTACTAATTCAAAAAGGGTTAAAGCGACCTTTCTTGTTAGCAGCAATAGTTAACAACTTGCTATTAAGCAAAACATCCCGGTACCTGACAGTAATACAGATACCGGGATATTCATAATTAAATCTTATGCAGGTTAACAGATAAGTTTATACCCCACTCCTCTTACATTAATAATCTCAATACGCGGATCTTTAGCTAAATACTTTCTTAATTTGGTAATAAAAACATCCATTGATCTGGCATTAAAGAAGCTGTCATCGCCCCAAAGTTTACGAAGAACCGTATTGCGTTCCAATACGTTGTTTCTGTTCTCACACAACATCAACAGTATCTCTGCCTCTCTGCTTGTAAGTTTACGCTCAGTCCCGGAAAGTATAAGTATCTGCCTGTTATAGTCAAATAGATATGTACCTATGTTATATTCCTTCTGAACAGGTATTGTCTCTACAACAACACCTTCTCGTTTTACTATAGATTTAAGTCTTATAATAAGTTCTTCAATACTAAATGGTTTCTTAATATAGTCATGTGCTCCAAGCTCAAATCCTTCAATTACATCGCGTGTTTGCGATTTTGCTGTAAGAAATACAATTGGTAATGCCTTATTAGTTATCCTTATCTCTTTAGCAAGCTCAAAACCATTCATTCCAGGCATCATTACATCTAATACACATATATCTGGTTTTTCACTTTTAAGCTTTAAAAGCGCCTCATTTGCACTACTGCAATATATAACATCAAAATCGCGCACCTCAAGGCTCTCAACAACTATCATTGCTAAAGCCTCTTCGTCCTCAACATATAAAACCTTTATCTTACTCATACGCAACAGGTATTTTTATAGTAAATTCAGTACCTACACCCGGTTTACTCTTTACATTTATTGTTCCGTTATGTTTATTTACAACATGACTAACATAACTCAATCCTAAACCAAAGCCTTTAACTGTATGCATTTTATCAGATTTTACTCTATAGAATTTATCATATATATATTTCTGATTCTCTTTTGAGATACCAATACCATTATCTGTAACTGTTAATGAAACAAAACCCTTATCTACATTACATCTTACATCTATTTCAGGTTTCTTGTCGCAATACTTAACAGCATTATCAAGCAGATTATTTATAAGGTTTTGTATATGCATTCTATCAGCAAATATATCAGCGTTGCAATCTGCATTCAGTTTTATCAGAACATTATCGTTATGTTGTAGTCTGAAACGATCAACAGTTTCAGTTAACAACTGGTTTATTCTTAGTTTCTCAATATTAAGATCAATACTATCTTTTTCATATGCCGATATATCAAGAACCTTCTCTACCATTGAGTTTAGTCTTAACAGTTCATTCTTTGATACCGACAGATATTTTGTTGTTTTCTCTTTATTATCTAATACACCAAAATTCTGCATAGCCTCAACTGCTGCCGAAACTGTTGCAATAGGTGTCTTAAACTCATGTGTCATGTTACTGATAAAATCGTTCTTCATATCAGATAACTTTTTCTGTTTATATATTGTATATAACATATAAACCAGACTAACAACAACAACTATAACAAGCATAAACGATGTAATAATACTAAGCCACATTCTTGTAAGTAACAGAACTGTTTTATCCTTAATAATAACTTTTATCTCTGTTTTATCTGAGTATATACGTCCAATACCCATTGAAACATCAGCATTATTAAACTGCTCTGTTAACAGAGTATCACCAGCAATCATCTTTCCCTTTTTAAACATTGCCATACTATACTCTGTAGAGATACCTCTGTTATTTAGAGCCTCTGAATATAGAGTATCCAGACTTTCAAGATCCATCTCCATATCAAGCATTTCTGAAACAACACGCATTAAAATATCCTGCCAAGAGGAGTTACTCATATCAAAATCATCAGCTGATTCTACTGTAAATGTAGAATCAGATATCATTGCTATTGAATCAGGGTACATATCCAGTGGTAATGAATCTTTTGTAATCTTTATTGTTACATTTTCTGGTTTTATCTTACCACCTTTTCCATTCAAAAAGTTAATAAGAGATACTCCATCCTCTATACTATCATTCTTAATATGGGGTGTTACCACAATGCTTGATGCACCAGTTTTTTTTATACTATCTGCCTTGCTTGCCAACTCATTATGAACTGCTTCACTTAATGCACTGGTTATATCTTTTGAGAATCTGTCTTCATTAACCTTATATGTATTAGCAATCCAGTATAGCTGAAAAGTGATAACAGCAATAACAGATATTGTAACAAAAAAAAGCAAGTATCTTAATTTCTTCATCTTCTAATCTATTATCTATTCTTTATCATTTGCATATAAAACGTAAGGGAATTCATGGCTCTTTCGTTTCCAGTTTGCACTGTGCCAAAGTTACGGTTTAACACAAATTTAGTCTTTTTAAATAAACCGTCAAACCGGAGATTCAACGGAGATAATTTAATGTACAAACCTTTCCTAAACCACTGTTGTCCTTCTGTTTCATTATACGCTGTTAGCATTTGTTATTCTTCTTTTTGCGACTCTATTTTTTTGGTTCTTTCTTTGTGCTTTTCAAGATCCCAAGTTATACCAACATGTTTTACATAGTCTTCTATTGGTTCAAGTCCAACTTCTGCACGTCTTTCATTTACTTTTTCTGGGTCAATTATTGGATAAACATAAAATTCATTATTATCTAATTTAATCTGACTTCCATAAATCTGTCTATTCCCTTGTTCCATTGCAATCCTATCTTTTAAAAGAGCAAAATCTTTTCCGTTAACATTCCCTTTTTTGACAGCTTCTCGCATCATTGGCAGATATTTAAGTTGTGTTTTAAGGTCTGAATGTTGAATTACAAGGAATAGTGTGTTGTTCCCTTGTACTCCTATAACATCGGCACCTAGCCAACCATACTCATTAAGAATCTTTTCTATTTTTAATAGGTTTATAGAGTCTATTTCATTCACTACTTCAAATAGGGAGATTAATTCTAAATTGTCAGACTCCGAACGTGTTTTTTGTAGCAATTCCATTATTCTTGGTCGGTATTTTTGGTCTTCCGAATGAATAGTGTCAAGTTGCGCTATAAGTGATTTATCAAAATCCTTTTTGTTTTGAGTTTGTCCAAATGAAATGTTAACCATTATTAGCGCAATAGTAATTGATATCAATTTTCTCATCATATATTGTGTTTATTCTGTATTTCAAAGAATGCTAACAAAAGTATATAGCATAAATATAATATAAGCATTCTGTTAACACTCGTTAACACAAGATAACCAACAGATAACACAAACACACCTGTATGCTCAATAATTTTGTAGCTGTAGAAATAAAACATTAATCTAATTAAATATACAGTTATGAAACATCTTGTATTAACATTTATGGCAACCATTATTATGGTATCGGCAACAGCTCAGAAAATTACAAATGGGATTGCACTATATGAGCAGAAAATTAACGTACATAAAAACCTCTCTGAAGAGCAACAGTCTCTTAAGCATCTTATACCTGAGTTTATGACTAATAATATTGAGTTACACTTTAATAACGGTATTGCCAGAACCAAAGAGGGCGAAAAAGATAAAAGCGGAAGTGTACAAATCAGCTCCTCTGTTCAGGACATGCTTATTAACTACAAAACAGGAATAACAAAAAGTTACACAACACTTGGCGATGAAAAATTCTATACAGAAGATAAACTTGCAGAGGGTGCTATTAAACTAATAGACAAGACTAAAAAGATTGGACAGTACACCTGTAAAGGAGCAATAATTGATAGTGACAAAGGAGATAAAATGACAATATGGTATTGTAAAGATCTTCCTAAGAATCTATCACCTTTAGGACTTTTAGATGTAGACGGAATGGTAATGCAGATTGACGGGGAATCGATATCATACACATTTAAAGGAATTAAGAAGGGTAAAGCAGACTTATCATTATTAAAAGAGCCAAAAGGATACAGAAAGGTAACTTCTGAGCAGCTCGCTGATCTTTCAGAAGAGTATTATGAAGAGATGATGCCAAATTAATGCAATAACTTCAATATAAAGGAAAGCTATGCTAAACAGTGAGATACGGTATATGCCGTATCTCACTCCTAAAAGTATAACTGATTAAAACTTAAAGTATGAAACTGGTATGATAGTAATCTAAATCGTGCGAGTTACATATGGTCATAAAAAAATTAGACATATGAAACGAAGCATGAGAATGGTCATTCACACACACTAGGATGATTATAATGCTGAGTTCCATATGACCTTTAAAAAACAAATTAAGACGTATGAAATTATTAATCGAAAATCTATCTAAAACATATCCTAACGGAGTAAAAGCACTTAATAACCTTTCATTAGAGATTGGACAGGGTATGTTCGGACTTCTTGGCCCAAACGGAGCAGGAAAGAGTTCTTTAATGCGTACAATTGCAACACTGCAACATGCCGACAGCGGCAACGTTATATTCAACGATATTGACGTTGTAAAACAACCTGAAGAGTTAAAGAAAACATTGGGTTACCTGCCACAAGAATTTGGTGTTTATCCAAGAATCAGTGCTAAGGAGTTGCTAAATCATTATGCAATATTAAAAGGTATTACCAACCGCAAAGAGCGTAAAGAGAGTGTTAACTATCTGTTGAGTCTGGTAAACCTGTATCAGCATCGTAAAAAGAGTGTACACACATTCTCCGGGGGTATGAAGCAACGTTTTGGTATTGCTGTAGCTCTTCTTGGAGACCCGAGATTAATTATTGTAGATGAGCCAACCGCTGGTCTTGATCCGGCAGAGAGAGTAAAGTTTAACAATCTGCTTAGTGATATAAGCGACGATAAAATTGTGATTCTGTCTACACATATTGTTGAAGATATAAGCGACCTGTGTAACAATATGGCAATAATTAATAACGGAGAGCTTATTCTTCAGGGAAAACCAGATGAACTTATTTCCGGAATGGAGGGTAAGATCTGGACTAAGAGAGTAAATAAGATTGATATGGAGGATATTACAAAATCAAACAATGTAATATACTCACATCTTAATTCAGGAAAACCTCTTGTGCACGTATTTGATGAGGATAATCCGGGCAATGGATTTAATAAGGCAAATGCATGTCTTGAAGATGTATACTTTACAGCAATTAAAAACTAAAAATTTAATATTATGATTTCAAAGATTATAGGTTTTGAGATAAACAGAGCCTTTCGCAGTAAATCAACATATATATACTTTATAATACTTTTTCTGCTGGCTTTCTTATTTATAAACACAGTTGGCGGAGCATTTAAGGCATTTAGAATACAAGTAGCGGGCGATAATATATTCATAAATTCGCCAACAATTATTGATCTTGTATTATCAATGTTCAGCTTTCTTGGTATATTCATAACAGCAGGAGTAATAAGTAATATTGTATATAAAGATTACAGATACGATAGTCTATCGTTAACATTTACAACAGGCGTAAAGAAGTTCGATTTTCTTTTCGGACGCTTTGCTGCATCAATAGTAATAAATCTGTTTATATTTCTGGCTCCTACATTAGGTATAATATTAGGATGCAATATGCCATACCTTAATCAGGATATGTTTGGTGAATTTATGCCAATGGCTTATATTAACACCTATCTGGTACGTATTATACCTAATCTGTTTTTTGTATCGGCAATATTCTTTACACTTACACTTCTGCTACGTAATATTGTTGTAAACTGGTTTGTAATAGTTGCTCTATATGTTCTGTATGCTATGGGCGGAAGGTTAATCAGCGATTTGGATAACAGAACACTTGCCAGCATTATTGACCCATTTGGTCTTGCTGCCTCGCTGAATGTTACCAGTAACTTCTCTGCAGAGGATTCTAATAACAATGTTGCTCCTCTTGTTGATGTATATCTATGGAATAGAATACTATGGACAGGAATTGGTGTTATTACTCTAATATTTGGTCTGTTCAGATTCCGTTTCACATACGATACAAGAAGTATACGCATTAAGAAGATCAGAAAAAACAGAAATACTGAAGATACAACAAGAACTAATTCTGTAATTGAGACGGTACCTGAAGCTAAACAGAGATTTGGTCTGAAGCACAGTATTACAGCTTTTATAACTCTATACAAAAAGGAGTTGAAAGGATTATTACGTAATATCTATTTTATACTAATTATGGTTATCGGAGTTGGTTTTCTGATAGCAGCTTCGCAAGCAATAGGAAAGATATACGATACCGAAACATACCCGGTAACATATCAGGTAATTGGCATACTTGGTGGCACATTCAATATATTTATTATGATAGTTATTATACTATTCTCAGGTGAGATGGTATGGCAGGCAAGATCATTGAAGGTACATGAAACAGATAATATACTACCACTTAATAACTATCACTATCTGGGAAGTAAAATTGCAGCACTTGTAACTACAGTATTTATAATGTTATGTATACTTGTTCTTACTGGTATAGCAGTACAGGCATACAGAGGTTATTTTAACTTTGAGCTAGGACTATATGCCAAGAGTGTATTAGGACTACAGTTTTCGTCATATGTTTTAATTGCACTATTAGCATTCTTTGTACAGGTACTTATAAACCATAAATTTTTGGGTTATGCAATTATGATAATATACTATGTATGGGATGCACAGTTTGCCGATGCTGTATTACAAAACAACCTGTATATATTTGGTGGTGCACCAGGCTATATATACTCAGATATGAACGGCTTTACAGAAGGTATGTGGGTTGTAATGTTATATAAATTATATTGGTTTGCTTTTGCAGCAGTATTAACACTTGTAGCTAATAAATTTATAGTAAGAGGTACTGAGGATAATATAAAGATGCGATGGGTAAGCTTTAAGCATAGTATTAAAAGATCTAAATACACTATTACCGGACTTATTGCAGTATTCTTAATATGTGGCGGATTTATATTCTACAATACCAACATAGCTAAAGACTCTAAGAGTTCATATACTGTTGAGAAGGAACTTGTTGAATATGAAAAGAAATATAAGCGTTACGAAAATACTCCTCAACCAAAAATAACAGCTATTGATGCTGAGTATGATATGTACCCTGAAAATGGTAATGCTAACATAAAAGGTAAATATACTCTTAAGAACAAAACGGACAGGTTTATTGATACTCTGATATTCAGCAGAGATGAGAAAAGAGTTACGCAGTTTAAGATATCAGCAGCAAACAAGCAGGTAATAAACGATGACAAATTAGGTTTTTACATGTATACACTTGATAAACCAATTGCTCCCGGAGATTCAATATATCTTAATTTCACATTTGAGCATAAAACCAAAGGTTTCTCAAAAAGTGGTGTAAATGTTGTAACCAACAAAAATGGTAGCTTTATCTACAACAACTATATGCCAACATTAGGATATCAGGAAGGTGTTGAGATATCAAAAAGATCGTTACGTAAAAAGCATAATCTACCAGCAAAAGAGTTGGAACATAAAAGAGACAGCAAGAGAGGTCTTGCATCTAACTTTATAACTGACGATGCCGATTTTATTAGATTAAACTTAAAACTGAGTACATCTGCTGATCAGATTGCTGTTGGTCCGGGATACTGTATTAAGGAGTGGACTGAAAACGGAAGGAACTATTACGTATATAAAAGTGATGTTCCTGTTATAAGTTACTTTGCAGTTCTGTCTGCAAGATATCAGGTTAGAGAAGAGACCTGGATAAGTAGTAATCCTGATTTTGATCCTGTTAAGATAAAGGTGTATTATCATAAAGGCCATGAATACAATCTCGATAATATTATTGATGGGGTTAAGCTATCGTTATCATACTATTCAGAACATTTCTGTAAGTATCCTCATCCGGAACTTAAAATTGTTGAGTTTCCACGGTTTGCATCTTTTGCACAGTCGTTTCCGGCAATGATTCCTTTCTCTGAAGGTCTTGGTTTTATTGCCGATTTACGTAAGGATAACGAAGATGAGAGTTTTAAAAACCTGAAGATTGATTATCCTTTATGGGTTACATCGCACGAAATGGCTCATCAATGGCTTGCTCACCATGTAATTGCAGCCGATACAGAGGGTGCTCAGATGCTTATGGAAGCTCTTACACAGTTTAGTTCGCTTATGGTGATAAAAGAGCGATATGGCAATGAGAAACTTAAAAAGTTCTTACGTGAGGAGCTGTTCAGTTACAACTCTTACAGAAAGAACGAATCGTTTGAGGAGCAACCTCTGGCAACTGTACATGGTCATCAGTCAGCAATATATTACAAAAAAGGTGTAATAACTCTGAATGCTATCAATGAATATCTTGGTGAGGATAAACTAATCAACCTTATTGGTGAGTTCATTAACAAACATAAATTTAAAGGTGCACCATATCCTACATCTGTTGATTTTATTACGGAGTTAAAGGCTATTACACCAGATTCTCTTATGTATACTGTTGAGGATTGGATTGAGAAGATTTCATTCTACGAATTCGAAGTTAAAGAGGCAACATATGAGAGAGATGAAAACCTGCAATACTCAATGAAACTTACCATTGATGCTAATAAATATTATGCCGATGGTAAAGGTAAAGAGACTGATGCGGTTATGAATGATTATATAGAGATAGGTGTATTTAACAAAAGAGGTAAGGTTATACATAGTAAAAAGTATAAACTAACAAATGGTGAAACTACTTTAACCATTCCTCTGAAAAGAAAACCATCAAATGTAATTATAGATCCTAACTATTTGCTTATAACAAAAGGTATTGAGAAAGCCTCATCAAAAGTATCAAAAGCAGAAGCAGAATAGTATATATATAAGGGAGTTCCGATATGAGCTCCCTTTCTTTATGTATAACAGATTTAACACTTTATAAAATCGGTTTAACGATAACTGTACAGACAGTTCCTAAATACCTTTTTTTCTTACATAGCATGTGCATTTAACTATCTTACAAACAAAAAGATTAACTTACATTCACCTGATAATAATTTCACTAATAAATTGGTCTTCTTATACATGTAATTGAGTCATTAGGAAAACTTTTCAGATAAAAAGTAACTGCTTTTGATCTATTTTATAAACAAAAAAGACAACTTACACTTACATGTTAACAATTTCACAAATAAGTCAGGCTTCTTACACATGCTAGTACATCTTCCGAAAAGTTTAGCAGATCAAAAGTCATTACTTCAGGCATTTTTTGTAAACAAAAAAGTCAACTTACACTTACATGTTAACAATCTTGCCAATAAATTATGCCACTTACACATGTAAGTAGACTTTCCGGAAAATTATTCAACTTAAAGGTTTGGGAAGTACATCTTTTCTTTGGCACCTACAACTGTAACAAACATGTAATAGTCTATACTTTTATAAACCTAATAATCAATCTATTCTACTCTAAAGAGAACGTGTTCTTAACATGATAAATTGAGTTTGAATTGGGCGTACGATACACTACAACATCTTTAGTCACCTCAACACTTAACCCTGATACTTTGTGTGTTACAGTAAGTTTTACTGTAATATTATATGTAAAGGGTGTAGAGTCAGGGTTATTCCATGTTACAAGTACCTGATGTGCGGTATCATCAACAATTGTACAATTTGGTATCTCCCACTTATAGTTATAATCGGTATTAATATCTGCTGTAAAGCTATCTGGTGCTCCTCCGCAGTGGTTACTATTATCCTCAGTTATATCTGGCACAAACGGTGGTAATAAGGTAATGTTCATTACATTATCTAGTTTCAGTGAGCATCCGTTACTATTTGTTGCAAGTATATAGTACTCACCATCAACAGTTGGCGTAAAATCAACATCCAGATCTCCTCCTGCACCACTATTTACAACAGCACTTACTGCATTATCTGTTGCCGATACAAAAACCCTGTAATCTGTATTGCTACTTGTGCCGGATATTGTTACTTTATCTGTTGCGCCCAGAATAATATTACTATTGTATGTAATTGTATTATCTGTTGCCGGATTATTGTAAACAACCACATTTAACTCATCAGCAACACTGTTACCATCAACTTCTTCAGTCAGTATTACTTTGTTTGCTCCTGTTGTAGTCCATTTAACCTGAACAGAATGAGTCCCATTTCCGCTAATTATAGTACCTCCAGTAACACCCCAGTTATAGGTATGTCCTGTTTTATCTTCGCTGCTATACGTCTCTGTTTTATCAATACAACTCTCTATTACTCCTGATACATTTGGTGTTGGTAATTCTGTAAGGTTTACATTAACTGTTTCTGACACTGAACATCCTGACAACGATGTTTGTGTAAGTTTTACAGAAGCTGTTGGTGTACCCGGATTTCCCCATGTAATCTCTATTTCGTGTGTTCCTCCTCCGTTTGTTATAGTACCTCCAGTTACCTCCCAACTATATGTATTACCCGGCAAGGTTGATGATCCTGATCTGTACTGAACACCTGCCTCATCGTAATAGGCATCTGTTTTTCCTGTTACAGAAACAGTAGGTGTATCTTTTACCTCTATAGTAACTATTTTTGATAGATCAGTTATAGCATAACCTCCTGAAGCATCCCATACATCAGATATTTTTATCTCATAATCTCCTGTACCCGATATAGCAAACAGATCTGCAACTGGTATACTCAACAAATAGGTTGAGGTATTTATCATAGTTACAGTTCTCTCTATAGTTCCGTTTATGGTATATTTAAAATTGTAAGGAGCCATTCCGGTAAAGCTTAATTGTAGCTGTATATCTGAACCATCATTACAAACTGAAGCATCGCTACCTGTAACTGCTACCGTAGGTAACTGATCAACACTAATTGTAAAAAACTTCTCTCCTAAATCCTGATTAGTTGTTGTTGCTACAGATCCGTTATTTACTCCGTTATCAATTACATCTCTTCCGGCACTTTGCCATGCCGAACCATTCCACACGGCAATACTAAGTTTAGATTGTCTGTCTGAGCTGTTAACCGGAACTATTGCACTAAACTGATCCCAACGTATCCTCACTCCTGCTTTATCGTTACCGTAAGATTTCACACGCCAATATTCATTATCAGAGACTGTTTCAACCGGATATACAACACTACTGTTATTCATTCCTGATAATGATGGATCAGTACTGAAATATTCTGTCTCCCAGAAATTATTGCCTGATGTCTCTGTATTAAATATCCTTACAACACCCTTTCTTGTATTATCCCCTACCGGAAAATCGTAATAGTCGTTATTACTAATAAGCTTCTGCATTGGCCCATCTACAAAACTATTATCACTCTGTATCAGAATAGCTTCATGCGAAGTACTATTCATTTTCAGAAGTGAAGATGTTGTGGTTGTTACAACTCCATTATCTATATATAATTTATCATTCAATGTAACGTTGGCTCCGGTAATATTCAGTTTATCACTATTATCAACAATTATTGTATTAAATGTTTGAGCAGTATTAACAGATATATTCTGCTCAGATGTATTCAGAAACTTTATTCTGCTATTTCCCGGTGTAAATTCAGAAGTACTTTCGGTTATCCAATCGCCATTAAGGGTTATTAATCTGTCGAACCCTGCATTTACAAGAGTAACATCATCCTTTAGCCTTATATTGCCTTTTGCAAGGAATCCGTTATTTGCAATTGAAACTATACCATTTCCTGAGAAGGTGATATTTTGATATTCACGAGTTTCCGGCAAAGTTCCGGTACCATAATACTCTACTGTACTATTTGTTGTGTTCATCATTTGTGTAAAATCTCCGCCCGGAAAAACAAAATAGTTTGATCCTGATGCTTCAATTTTAAATGTACCACTACCTTTTACAAATCCCATATCGTGGAATACGGTTTGTCTTATATCAAGCACACCTCCTATTTCTACTGAATATGCATATATACCATTATTGTTTGCAGTAACTGTATGCGAAGAATGGATAATTACTCTGTTTCCATTTGGTGGCGATGCAGCAGCAGCACCTGTATGTCCTATAACCGACCATGTAGCAGGATTACTCCAAACTCCACTTGTTCTGCTATAATATACAGGCATATCATTAAAATTAGGATCTGTACCTGCTGTGTACTCACCACTTATATTACCAGATATATTAAATGATATTGTATTATTGTTCTCATCTACATCAGACAGGACTCCTTTTGTCCACAATGAACCATTAAACATTGCTGCAACAAAAGTTGATTCATCACCATCAACATCTGATTGATTGTAATTGTACAATTGTGTAATTGTTGCTCCATCAAGTCCGTTTTGGTAAACAGACCAATAGTAGTTTAATTCATCGCCCGAACTATTTGCCAAAATGGTATGCTCAAAGTTTACAGGACGTAATCTTATATAACCAGATGTTGTTGCTCCAGATATATTTATAGTTGCGGGGGTGTATTTTCCGTTAGAACCAATCTCAAACTTAAAAACAGATGCTCCATTAGTAAACATCTTTTTTACTCCTTTATCTGTTAATGCACCGTTTGTAACAATCATGTTTCCTATGCCAAAAGTACCTGTAAACTGAGATGTCTCTGTCATTGTAAGCAAAAACTCATTTATCATCAACGATCCGTTTGTTAATTCAATTGCTCCATTTACGGTAATATCATTCATAAGATTTACGCCATTTGCATTATTTACAGATATACTCCCAAAAATGCCACTATTTTCGCCATTAATATTCTGCTGAATACTACCTGATAATTGTATCTTACCTGATGCTGATGACTTATGTTCTGATGTATTGAATATATCACCTTTTACATCAATTATATTTCCGTTATCATCTAATATTCCGGCTAATATCTTAAGCTCTGAGTTTATAGTCAGACTGCTGGTTGTACTACAAACAAGTGAAGCTTCTTTATTAATAGTCAGGTTTGCAAAATTGGTGCTGTTACCTGACACACCCGTGATATTCTGAATACCATTTCCGGCAAAAGATGTTATCTGCGATAGTGTACCTGTTCTGTAGCCTCCTTGGTTAATTCCTGTCTGAGAACTAGTATTCCTGTTTATAAGATCGCCTGTTAGTTCAACATCTAATCCTCCTGTATTAAAGTGGGTGTTATTATTAATTATTAAACTATTTGCTGTTAGTTTATGAGAGTTCTGTTTTACTGTTTTAAATTCTGAATCGCCATTAATCTCTATATCCCAGACCTGAGCTTTAATAAACAGATTAAAGTTAGCTGATGAAGCAGGAGTTGATGTATGACCTAAGACTATTTTTCCTCCTGTTACAGAACTTACTTCAGGCAGTATGTATACATCTCCTAAAGATGTTCCTCCTCCTTTATATATGTGTAACTCTCCGTTACTCATATTAAACATACTACCATTGTTTACAATCTCTATCTTAGGTCTGTCAAGAACAGAGGCATCATTCTCTCCTCTTATAATAACCACACCTCCGGTCTGATTATATCTTAACGATCCCATTGAAACAGATGTTGGTCGTCTTATCTGTCCTGAAATATTAAGCTGTCCGTTATGTATATTTATCTCCGGAAATAACGATGCTCCGTAAACTATATCGTTATTAAACACAGAGTTTTGGGGTCCAACATTAAATTGTCCGTTCAATATAGTCAAAGCTCCATCCAGTTCCAGATCGTAATTATTTCCGTTATTTAACAACGATCCTATCTGAATTGCACCTCCTCCATCAAGCATTATTCCTGCATTAACAGGAATAACAAATGGTTGCGTTTTATCAAGTATAATTGTAGCACTACTATTTAGTTTGAATGTACCATTAAGTAATGTAAGATCAGAATCAAGAGTAAAGTTATTTGGTTCTACCGTAAATATATTTGTTCTCTCAGTTCCTTTATCAACTGTAATACTATAAAAAGAGTTCTCTGTTCCCGTTCCGTTAAGCTTATTACTTCCATCACCTTTAACAAAGGCTTCAACATGGTTAGCTCCTTCTGTAAGATCAATAATACCATTATTAATAATATTACCACTAAACTCAATTGTATGGTTCCTTCCTTCTAATAGTCTTAAAGCAGCTCCTGAGGTTATATCAACATCTCCGTTTAACTTCATGTTTGCTTGCTGACTTTGGTTAAATATAATAGCTCCGTTCTCAATAGAACAATTGTTTTGAACTGTAATATTACAAGATTGACTATTTGATGTTAAAAGATTATCATCGCCTCTTTTTGTTAACGAGTTTCTAATTAAAATATCAGACTGTGGAAACTCAATGTGTCCATTATCTGAACTTATAATAATATTCCAGTACTCATCTGTTCCTGATATTATATCAGGAATAACATAGTCGGTTCCTGTTGAGTAATAGTGAACTGTTCCACCATTCTCTCCGAGAAATGTTCCCCAATCTCCTCCCGGAAAATTAGCAACAGAATTGTTGGTGGTTAATTTTAACTCACCCATATCAACTCCTTCTAATGAACCAACACTCCAGAATATACTTCCCGTGGTAGTTCCCATATCTAAAACAGATCCTTTACTTATATATAGTAATGCCGCCGATCTGTTGTCTGAATCAACTGTAACCACATGGTTATTACTTAAACCATCGCCTATAACCACTGGAGCTGAACCATGCGGTATAGTTGCAGCAGGAGCTCCGTTCCATTTTAATACCGGATCTACAGACCATGTATTCGGATCTGTCCAATTACCACTCTGTCTGCTATAATATGTCTCTATAGCTGTAAAAGCATCCGGTTCACCTGCTGTATATACCTGAGTATTATCAAACACACCATCAAAACTTATTATGTTTTGTGGCTCATTAACTTTTGATATATCGTTTATAAATACCCAGTTAGATGATGAAAAATATCCCGGAACATAATTACTCTCATTACCTAAAACATCTGCTTGATCGTAATACAGGTTTGCATTAAATATTGTTGAAGGTGTACCCGTAAATCCTGTTTTAACTATACTCCAACAGTAATCAAGCGTATTGTTTGATGCTGAGTAAGCAGGTTTTGACGATACAGGCTTTACCTGTACACCTCCATACTCTACAGGTATTGCAGATAATTCTACCTCTGCCGGAGTGTATTTTCCGTTTGTTCCTATCGGAAATAGTTTAGAACCAACACTATTAAACAGTATAAACAGACCTTTATCAGACATATTCCCACTGGTCATAACCATCTTACTGCTATTAAAGTTTGTTCCTGTACCCGACATGGCATCGTAAATACCTGAGGTTGCTGATAAAGAGAGTTTCTTATTATTTATATCAAATAACGATGACGCTCCTGCCAATCTTAAATCTCCACTAAAAGTAATATCGCTATTTAATATTACATTTCCGCTGCTTTTGTTTAAAATAATATTTCCTAATACGCCCGTTCCGTCTCCACCTATATACTGATCAGAACTACTATTAAGTAACATATATCCTGTGGTACCGCTAACATACTCACCACTAACAGATAGGTCACCAATAAGTAATATCATATTATCGTTTCCTTTTAGCAGTGCATTATCGGCAATATTGAGTTCTCCATTTACCAAGATAGTATTGTCTATATTTGTTTCTGATCCGTTATTAAGCTTTAGGTTATTAAAACCTCCATTTACAGAACCTGATATATTAAGGTTTTGCTCCCCTGTACCGGAAAATATTGTACTATTTATCATTGGGGTATATGCTCCACTTATATTAAAATCTTTACCAACAGTAACATCTGCATTATTTGTAATAAATGTTGTTCCTGAAACATTAAGATTATTCTTAACATTTAATGGTTTAACAGGTATATCTGTTGTAATATAATTTGCTGCTGCTACATAGTTTGATAATGAACATGAACGGGTATTACTTCCACTGATATTCAAATCCCAAAAATCGAAAGAGGTATTTAATTTTACACTCTGACCATTAGGAACATTTATGTTTATTACTCCACCTGTAACCTGACAATTAGAAGATTTAGCACTAACCAACATACTAAAATCTTCTCCGTTACCAAATGAATAGTTTGTTGGCTCCTGAATTGTTAACGAACCTCCTGACATATAGAAGGTATTATCAGGGTATGGTAGCGTAAACGTTGCATACATATTTATACCACTAAAGTATCTGTTTCCTCTTAATGTAACATCGCCACCTGTAATAACAACAGAACCTCTGTGAACACCCGTCCATGATGAGGTTCTTATTACATTTGCATTAACAGCACCTCCTTCAATAATAAACTGCGAATCTTCGCGTAACAGGATTCCCTGGTTACTATCAACATTCAGAACACTACCCACTGATACAAGTAGCTTATTGTAAATAATAAATGCCGAAACATTATCTGACCTTTCGCAAACAGTTAATTCACCACCATCCAGCCATATCTTTGCGTCAGAATCAATACAGTATACATTATTGTTTCCGGTAATAAGTTTTGGTATTACTACATTCTCTCCTACTCTCACTGTTCCTGCAAGTAATCCAAATGCATTCGGGTTAAGGATATTTGGGGGTGTATTTTGCATATCGGTATTAGCAGCCCCAAACAATTCAAAATTAGAAGGATCAGAGGCTTCCATATGTAATATATATGTATCGTCAACACCTTTATCAATCTCTATTCTTCCAAAACGTGTTAACCCATTCATTGTAAGGTATTGATCTTTTATTGAATTAGTAAAAGCTACATCAATTTTAGAATACCAGAAATTTGAATCTGTATAATCAGCCGAAGATAACCTGCTTAATATAGCTCTTCCATTATTTGTAAAGTCTCCATTAATTTCCAGTCTATGATAATACCAGTTAGAGCTCTGATCTATTCTGAACTCACCATCTGTATCTATTATTAGATTCTTATCTACATTTATATTAATATCTGTACCTGCACTTATCTCTGCAATACCGCTAACAATATTTAAATTACCATATATATTAATTCCATCTTGTATTGTTACAATATCGTTACTATTTGGCAAATTAATAATCAGATTATTATAATTACCTGTTGGGCTATTAAGAGTAAAACCACTACTATTATAATATTCTACCGTACCACCACTACTGCTAAGAAATTGACTACAGTCACAACCCGGAAAAGTCTCATTACTTAGTCTTAACTTTCCTCTACCGATTATAGCCCCTAACGAATTACCGGTAAAGTTACCCATATCATATACAGCTCCCTCTTCTATATCCAGATTCAATATCTCATTCTGACTGTTTACACCAGTCACTGTTCTACCATTCAGTATTTTAACATACGAGTATTGCGAAGGGACTCCTCCATCAACTTTTACTGTTCCTGAAGGATCAAGTGTCCATGTATCCGGATCGTTCCATGAGCCTGATTGATATGAGTAATATGTTATTGGTGAACTTATAAGTATCTCCCAGCCATCGTTCCTGTTTCTGTTATTTGAACTCCATAAAAAGGTAATGGCATTAT
This sequence comes from Bacteroidales bacterium, assembly GCA_025210735.1. Lineage (GTDB taxonomy): Bacteria > Bacteroidota > Bacteroidia > Bacteroidales > UBA6680 > UBA6680. The sequence continues at coordinate 61,069 of JAOARD010000014.1, read as the reverse complement.
CGGCATTAGATGTAATGAACACCTCATCTGTAACATTGTCGTTATTTCTTGTGTATGTTTTAATCTCACTACTAGTTATATCATTACCATTATATAATGTAAGCTCATCTCCTCTTCCTAACAGAATGTTTTTTACTATTATTACCAACGGCTGATTATTAGGATTATAAAATACACATGTGAAATCTTCTCTATCTCCATACCTATTATCCGGACCTCCACTATCATAAAATAGTACAGATTCAGAAACAGAAATAGTTTTATTCCCAATGATAATGGTTTCCTGAGCCACAACTACCGTAAATGATAGCATTAGCATCAACTGTAAAACAAATGTTCTGAATATTTTTGTCATCACAATACCGTCGTTAACATCATTTTTTTACGTATTCATCAATAATATGGTTACAAAAACCAATGTTTAAATTCCACAAAATCAATCTGTTAAACAACTTTTGTTACAACAACAAACAATGCTCGCACACATTCTATGACAACCTCAATGATAAATACCTGATTTATAAAATTTATGCCTTAAAATTTTGATTTATCACATTAGTGCAATAAATTAAATGTTCAAAGAGCAATAGGATGTTACAAAGAGTTTTTAATAGTATAGACAGAATTGTATTTGGAAATAAGGAACAATACTCTTTTGAGCATAGGTTTCTGAATGTTTCATCATTTCTGGCTGCATTAATGGCTCTTATAGGATCTGCAAGTAATTTTCTTGCAGGTTTAAGCAAAAGCCTGACAATATTCACATTTGGCTCAAGTTTAGTTTTCATTACAACATATCTGTTATTTATCAGTAAACGATGGTACTTGTTTAGTAAAAGTCTGTTTTTTAGTGCAATATTTTTGTTACTGGATATTTTGTGGTACGAAAACGGTGGTGTATCTGGTGCTATATTAATTGTATACCTCTCTTTTTTAATATTATCGTTATTGGTTTGGAGTGGCAAACAACTAATTATTATAATATTACTATTCTCATTAAACTTTCTTGGTTTAATGTATATAGAGTACAATGTTCCTGATTTAGTAATAATGTACCCGAGTACTGAGGTTAGATTTTACGATATAATAGTTACTACATTTCTATTTATAATAACAACATCAGTAATTGTTCTTAAAGCAAAAAATTATTACGAGAAAGAGAAACAGAGAGCTATACTGTCTGACCAGTTAAAAACAGCATTTCTGGCAAACATATCGCATGAGATAAGAACTCCTATGAACTCAATTATAGGATTTAGTCAGCTTCTTGACGATGCAACAGAGAATGAGAGAGCGGAGTATATAGATAATATCAATAAACAGGGAGATATTCTATTAAAACTCATTAATGATATAATAGATGTTGCTCAAATAGAGTCTGACGACATAAAACTCGAATACACATTGATAGATATCAACAAACTTTTTATTGATCTTAAAAAGTCTTTTGATCAAAGAATATATCAGATAGGCAAACAGGGTTTAGAGATTTTAATTGATAACAAGGATTCTGCTGAGGTAATTATTGAGACAGATGTAAAGAGACTAAGCCAGATATTATACAATCTGATTAGTAATGCTATAAAGTATACCGATGAAGGAGCAATAAAACTTGGATATAAGAAAGATATTAATGATATAGAGATATATGTAAGAGACACTGGCATAGGTATACCGGAAAAACTTCAGGCAGATATCTTTCAGAAATTCCGAAAACTAAATCACAATACTAATCAGAAACTTTATCGGGGTACAGGTTTAGGTCTGTTTATTAGTAATCAGCTTGTAAAAAAGCTTAAAGGATCAATACGGGTAACCTCAAAACCAAGTGTTGGCTCAACTTTCTATATTAAATTACCTCTTAATTACTAAGTGCAGCTACAAATAAAGGTTATATTTGCAAAAAACAGATATGACCAATAATAATGCACTAATAAAACTGGCTAATACAAAAATGCCATTCGGTAAATATAAAGATTACTATCTCTGCGATATTCCCGAATATTATATTGTATGGTATAAAAATAAAGGTTTTCCTAAAGGTGAAATAGGAGAACTAATGGCTCTGTTGTATGAGATAAAACTAAATGGCCTGGAATATCTGCTTAAACCACTCAAAAAAAGAAATTAATATGTCTCAGAATAATATATCGTCTGCTCTGGCAAATATTGGTATAAAAGAATTAAACAGCTTACAAAACAATGCTATTAAAGCTGTAAACAATAATGATAATGTTATTATAATATCTCCAACAGGAACAGGTAAAACACAGTGTTTTATTATTCCTGCAATTGAATTATGTAAAACAGACAATAGAGCCATTCAGGTACTTATTCTCTCTCCAACCAGAGAGTTAGCTCTGCAGATTGAGGATATTCTTAAACGCATGAAAACCGGTTATAAGGTAAACACTTTTTACGGAGGGCATCCTATTAAAACAGAGATAAATAATTTGTCTGTAGCTCCAAACATACTTATTGGAACTCCAGGCAGAATTGCTGATCATCTGCGAAGAGGAACTATAAACATAAAAAGTATAAAGGCTCTGGTTATTGATGAGTTTGACAAAACTCTGGAACTTGGATTTAAAAAAGAGACGGAATTGATTATAAATAGCGCATCAGGCAGAAAGAAAACAATACTAACCTCTGCTACAACGCTTAAAGACACACCTGAATTTATAGATATAGATAAGTTTATCACCGTTAAACATGATAAACCAGAAGACAGTGATACAGAGAGTAAAGTAAATTTTTACAAGGTATACTCTGAGGAGAATGATAAGTTGGAAGCGTTAATTAACCTTCTGTGTAAATTACAAACAGAGAGCTCTATAATATTCTGTAATCATAAAGATGCTGTATCAAGAATAAGTAGTCTGTTAAACAAAAACGGAATTGTACATGATCAATACCACGGATCGCTGAAACAAGAGGAGCGTGAAAGGGCTATAATAAAAATAAAAAACAGAAGCTCAAATATATTACTTGCTACAGATTTAGCTGCCAGAGGCATAGACATTGATAATCTGGATAATATAATACACTATCAACTTCCAAAAACAGAAGAGTCTTATATTCACAGAAACGGAAGAACTGCAAGATTCAAAAATAGAGGAAATGTTTATATGGTATTAAGTAGTCAGGAATTTATTCCTCCATTTATTACTGATAACTTTGAAACGTCTGATATCAAAAAACATACAGAACTTCCGCCTAAACCTGAATTAACAACACTATATATATCGTTAGGACGAAAAGAGAAAATAAGTAAAAAGGATGTTTTAGGGTTTCTTATACATACAGGAAAAGCTAATATGGCAGATATTGATAAGATAGACATATCTGACCACTGCTCATATGTTGCTGTGAATACAAAAAGTTGTAAAACTATAGTACGTAACTGCAAAGGGAAAAAAATTAAAAAGCAGAATGCTAAAATAGAGATATCAAAATAGTATATATTGTTTTAACACAAAACACAATCATTACACACTGATTATCAGAAGAAAAAGTCACATTTTATTTTGACTTTTAATATATTTTTTTCGTAACTTATATTTAAATATGCATTAAAACATAAAGATATGAGTTATCAAAACAATCGATTTTTTTCTAAAGAGGAAGCCTTCTCAATGGCAGGATCGCTTTTTACCATGTGGCCTCATAGTAATGCACTTACATGGTTTTGGCAGGCTTTTAGAGCCCTTGAACGTCATGGTCTCACATATTATGAGAATGATAAAGAGGAAAAAGCTGTAAGAGAACGTATAATGATTCTGGCAATTTTATACTACGAGTATTGCCAGCAATCAGGTTTTAATACAAGTCCGTCTTTTAAAGAGTGGCCTTCTGAATTGGTTCAGGAACTAAAAAATGATCTTTCAGAAGATGTTCAGAAAACTATTACAGAGGTACATAGTATACTTAAATTACAATGGGGCAATATAAAACAGCTTGCGGCAGAATTTTGGGTAAACTGTTATGTTGGCGATACAGGACTATATTTTACCTCAACAGAGAGATTTAAGCTTATAAATGAACTTCTTGATAAAGGAGATGATAATCCTATAGATTATAAGAAAGGACTTAACTGGCTGGAAAATGACTACAATGACTTTCCGAATTACAAAGGAATAAACTCATAAACAGAAAAGCCTCGTATATCGAGGTTTTTTTTTGTTATTATAAACATTTTATAAGAATTACATTAAAAATTTTTACTCAGGCTAAAAAAATAAAAAAAGAATAATATTTTTGCACTCGTAAAACATTTAAACATGGATAACACAAAAAAAGATAAACGTTATAATAGACTATATGAGCAATTAAAAACAATCGTTGCTAAAACCGACGATCCTATTGCGCATATGGCTACAATATCGGCAGTGTTGTACCATAAAATGGATTACTTCTTTTGGTGTGGTTTCTACAGATTAATTGATGACAAATTAGTTGTTGGTCCTTATCAGGGTTCTGTAGCATGCCAGGAGTTAGAACAGCACAAAGGCGTCTGTTGGGCAGGAGTAGATAGTAAAAAAACTATACTGGTTCCGGATGTAGAGAAATTCCCGGGTCATATTGCCTGCGATTCAAGATCAAAATCGGAAATTGTTATTCCGGTTTATGACTCTGACAACAGAATTATGGCTATTCTTGATGTTGACAGTAAAGATTTAGAATCTTTCAACGAAACAGATCAGAAATGGCTGGAAGAAATAGTAAAACTTATACGAAACGGTAAAAAGTAAAAAAAATTGTATGAGTATTTTGTTTTTACTAAAAATATGCCTAACTTGTGTGGCGTAGAATTTTTAGATTATTAAGCTTTCCTTTATAATGATATAGGTCTTGTCTTCGGGAGAAAACAGGGCTTTTTTTTGTCCTTATATCAGCTATAGCATTATTCGTGCCAAATATATAATTAGTCAAACTATTGTTAACTGTTACTCCAAAAAATAGAGATTTTTAACTTAGATGTATATCTTTGCCGCTAATAAATAATTCAACATTATTAAAAATGAAGCAAGTTATTATTGGTTTGTTGTTATTAAGCAACTGCCTGTTCTCAGTTAAAGCAACTGAAAAGGAAAAATCTACTATTAATTTTAAATTCTATGGGTACATCAGATATGAAGGCTATTGGGATAGCCGACAAAGTATTGCCTCAAGAATAGATAATGTTTATCTGTTCCCAAGACCAGAAAAACTTGATATTGTTGGTAACGACATTTATAATGATGACCAATTTACAATGTTATCATATCAGACAAGAGCTGGAGTAAAGATAACCGGACCAGATATTCTTGGTGCAAAAACAACTGCTGTATTAGAGGGTGACTTTATGGGAACAGCAAGTAATATGACCGGACACCTCAGATTAAGACAAGCTTTTGTTAAACTGGACTGGAGTAAAACAAATCTTATATTAGGACAGTACTGGCATCCTATATTTGTTCCTCAAATATTTCCTAATGTAATTGCTACTGGTGCAGCGGTTCCATTTTATCCACTTAACCGCAGTCCGCAGGTACGTTTTACATATAAACCATCTACAAACCTATCATTATCGGCAACAGTATTAGGTCATGCAGAATACAGAAGCGTTGGACCTACATCAAATCCTCAGCAAAATTCAGGTGTTCCGGAATTTGCCGGTCAGGCACTATATAGTTCTAAACATTTAACTCTTGCTGCTACCGTAGCATATAGAACTATACAGCCAAATAAACTATCAGTAAATGCACCTGATAACGATAAAAAATTAAGCTCTGTTAACTACTCATTTGCAGCAAAATATAGCAACAAAGGTTTTATTGCAAGAGCAGGATTACTATACGGAGGAAACATGTCTAGTCTTAAAATGATTGGTGGTTATGCAGTATCGTCTGATATGAATGAGTATACCAACATAAACACTTTATCTACATGGATTGAGGCAGAAAAGACATTCAACAATATTACAGTTGGTATATTTGCCGGAAGAGCTAAAAATACCGGAGCTGATGATAATATTAAAGGAGACATATATTACTTCTTAAGTACAGAAGGGAAATATATTGATGAAACATATAGAATATCTCCTAAAGTTGGATATAGCTTTAAGAACTTTAATATTTTCTTTGAACCTATGTACTCTACTGCATCTTGGGGCGATATGAATAAAGATACTAAAGAGGTACAAAATTCTAAAACTGTAAGCAATACAAGATTACTTTTCTCTGTAATGTATAAGTTTTAGCAAAATCAGTTATATATAAAAAAAACCGGAGTGTCATATAATATGACACTCCGGTTTTTTTATGAACTTGTCCCAAAACAGACAGAACATGCTCTTAAAACAATCATAAATACACTACATATCAGCTATATAATTTTATTACAGGAAAACAACTTTTTCATCAACAAAAATTTGTTTTTTAAAAAAAAGGCGTATATTGCACATAACAATTTGTAACATCAAACCACAAAACAATTATATCTGTAAATGAGCATTAATACAGATACATATAAACAAAATAGTAGCCATACAGAACTACTAAACAGGTATTCAGAAACGATTGAAGATATCCCATCAGCATCTGTAATTGTTGATGAGACATTAACTATCATTCTGCAAAACACTTTATCGTATAAAGTACTAGGCAAGGTAGTTAACTACAATATAAATACATTATCAGAATCGTTTGTTGATGATCTGAAAAATAACAGTATTGATAAAGAGTATTATAGATTTAATACATCAGATAACACAAGCAGATATTTATCTGTATCTCACAAACATATATCAAACCGTTTTAGCATACTATCATTTCATGATATAACTAAAACTATAGAGGAAAAAAACTCTGCTATTCACAAAAGTAAAACAAAAGAGAATTTCCTTAAGATTGTTGCCCACGATTTTAAGAATCCGTTAAATACTATTTTCGGATTCTCTGAGCTATTATATAGAGATTATAATAACTATGACGATACTACAAAACAACAATTCATTAAGATGATAATGGAGAGTTCCAGTTCTTGTTATAATCTGCTTGAAAATACTCTATTATGGACTCAATCGCAGACAGATAAAATTACATATGAACCGGAACAGGTTGATATCATTGAGCTTATTGACGACTGCATAAACTTTATAAGACCAATGTCTTACTCTAAGAACATTACCATTATATTCAGAAACAAACAATGCAGATTCATTGAGTGCGATAAAAACATGATATTTACTATTCTGCGTAACCTTTTAACTAATGCAGTTAAGTTTACACATGAATATGGTACTATTGAGGTTTGTGTTCATGAAAATAACAACGCTTTTGAATTTGAGATAAAAGATAATGGCATTGGAATACCAATACACAAACAGCTTAATCTGCTTACAAATACAAAACAAAAAGATAGCTTTGGAACTAACAAAGAGAAAGGAACAGGGCTGGGTCTGTTATTATGCCACGATTTTATAAACAAACACAATGGCGAACTATGGTTCAAAAGCGAAGAGAGTAAAGGATCATCATTTTTCTTCAGAATCCCCAAATAAATTTATACTTATCAAATCTTTCTGCTAATTTTGTGAACTTTTATTAAAACACACTGTTTTGTATAGGAATCATAAAAGTAGCAATGACAGAAAGTAACAATATAGTTTCAGCAATACCAATGAGTCTTTTTCTTGTCCCAGGCGAGAAAATGCCCATATATATATTTGAAGACAGAGTAAAAAAAATAATTAACGACGATAAACCCGAGGATACTTATTTTGCCATTCCGTACATAGTTCAATCAGAAATGAAACCATACGGTTCTTTAGTGCGGGTTAAAGATCTTATAAAGAGAAATAACGACGAAGATTTTGTTCTTACGGTTGAGTGCGTTTCTAACTTTAAGTTAATTGGATTTAAGAACGGTACAGACAAAAATATTCCGGACAGTGCAGAGGTTCTAAATATAGATAATAAAGCAACAATTCAGGACAAAGAGCTTATTGATATCTTAAACAGCTCAAAGCAGAAACTGAATCTGCAACATATCTCAAAAGTAGAGAAGTATACTCATCTTATTACAGATATTATAAGATGTATAGGAATGACCTCTATTGATAAATACAATATTATTGCAACAAAAAACATAGCCCAAAAACAGTCGGCTCTGTTAAAGCAATTAAAAATGATTATGGCAATAAAGTATCAATCTAAGAATAGTTGTTAAAGGAGTCTCAGATATAAGACTCCTTTTTAGTATAATTTACTCAATAGGAAATGCCAGTTTGGTAATCCAGTTATTAGGGTTTTTCTCTATAGACGGATCTGTAAGATAAAACTCCCATGCCGTATTATTAATGCTTATACCATTATCCTTTATATAGTCCTGCATCTTAGAATAAGTTTGCATCAGTTTATCATAAGGTCCGTAATGATGGGTCATTACAACCTTTTGCATTGGGTATTCACGTGTAACAAGATCTCCTGAAGCCTTTCCTCTTTCCGGAATAGGAACACCTATCTCTAACTCTACATCTCCGTTCTCAGTATATGAAATATAGTGTGAGAAAAATGGACCTACTGGCTCCAATCCTTGATTCTTAAGCTCGGTTCCCAATAAGGTATATCCTTCCTCCATTATCTTCTTTATATCTTTCATATTACCTTTACGCTCAAGTACAAGCGCATATATCTCAGGAAGATCTCCCAAGGTAGGAGGATCAGATTTAAACATAACATATGGCTCATTATCGCAGAGTTTTTTTATACCCTTAAGTCCTTCGTCAAGCTGCGATTTAAGCATACCCTTCATTATTACACCAAAAATACGTCCTATAGGATAGGATACATTACTGGAAAATTTCCACTCAACTTCAGACCCAGTATCAATCTCTTTAAACATCCACTCTACAACACCTTCAGAGTCCTGCTCAAAAAACTTTATCGATGACTTTATATACTCGTTAGGCTTAACCTCCTGAATAACCATCTCTCCACTACCAATCTCATTACCCTTCCAGCTATATTTGCTACCAATAAAGCCATCAACAGTTACAATATTGGTCTCTGCATTCGGATCCATCTTTAACCATGGATCCCATTTTGTGCGATGATTAAAATCAACAGCCATGCTGTACACGTGTTGTACAGGCTTTGCTATCATAATCTTTCGCGAAACATTTACCTCTGCTGGTAAAAATATTGCTACTACAAGTATCAATATAATTACGGCTATCACGGTAAATAATAATCCTCGTAAAAATTTCATAATACTAGTTTTTATAATTAATTAATACAATTTAACTATAAAAACATTTCATGTCAAGTATATATCTACATTTCGAACATATTGACTTTAGGATAGTTGGATATCTTTTTTAGCTCACTATTCACTTTATAATATATCTTCCACGGAAATCGAGACCCGTTCCATGCACTTGTGTTTGTAATAAAAACCCATGTAAGTCCATCGTATCCTTTATATATTAGTGCAGATGTTCCTGCCAGTGTTCCGGTACGCCACCAGCCATAAGCCGTAACTCTTCGCCAACCTATAGGGCTATATCCCTGCTTATAATCAACCATAGTCTCTACAGACTCTTTACTAAGCATATCCGGATATCCATCATCCAGATTCACAGAAGCTACAAGTTTTAGAAGTTCAGGCACATTGCCTATCCAACCTCCGGCAGCACCCAAACATTTAATATCATTCCCTCCATACGATTTTAAAACAGAGTCTTTGCTATTATATATACTCCTCACAAGTAGTGCATCCTGCTGTTCATAGTACTTTACCTCATTCTGTCTGCGTTCAGTCAGTGTATTTCCGCCAATATAAAAATGGTGTATTCCTATAGGTGCTAGTACTTTTTCACGCACGTAATTCTCGTAATTCATGCCAGAAACCTTCTCTATTACCTTTCCTAAAATAGCATACCCCAGATTACTATATGAGCTATATGCCCCAGGTTTATAATGTAATTTCTTGCCTAGTGCAAACAGTATAATATCATCTAATGACGGTGGCATATCAATCTTCAGAGTATTTGCAACTGTATGCGGCATAAACATCTGGTCTCCCCATCTACTGGTCCATCCGGCTCTGTGTCTAAGCAGATTATCAACAGTAATCTGCTCAACTCTCTTATCTACATAGTTCTGGTATTTCAGATCATTCAAATAACCTTTGCGTCCGAATACCTTACCTGATAACTTAAGCTTCCCCTCCTCTACCAGTTTAAGAACAGCTATTCCTGTAATCAGTTTAGATACACTTGCAAGCCTCATCATATGATAAGGTTGCATAGCCTCGCCTGCTTCAACATCTGAATAACCAAATCCTCTTGCATAAAGAAGACTGTCATTGCGCATGACCCCAAATGCAGCACCTTTAATCTGCCACTTATCTAAAAATTTAGAAATCTCTTTATCGAATTTACCGAATACTCCCTGCGGTATAGAATCATTACTCAACCCAAATATCCATCTGTCTGATACAGGTTCAATATAAACTCTGTCATCAGTTGTCTTTCTGTTACAACTGCCAACAAAAATACATAGTAAAAACACAACAACCTTAACTCGCTTCACAAATACTCTCCTTAACCTATTACATCCTTTATACAACTAACAAAATCCTCAATATCCTCTTCAGTCGTATCAAACGATGTCATCCATCTAACTTCGTTTTCCTCCTCATTCCAGGTATAAAAGAAATATTTTTCCCTTAACGGCTCTATTAAACTAACCGGAACCTTGGCAAAGATAGCATTTGTTTCAATAGGTCGGGTAATTTTTATCTGAGAAATTTCATTTAACTTACTTTGTAACAACTTAGTCATACTATTAGAATGCTTAGCCAGCTGTATATACAGGTTGTTATTAAGCAACACTGTAAACTGTGCACTGATAAAACGCATCTTAGATGATAACTGCATTGCCTGTTTTCTGAAATACTTAACATTAGCTGATAAACTCTTATTAAATACTACTAAAGCCTCACCATACATCATACCATTCTTTGTACCTCCAAACGATAAAAGATCGACACCCGTATCTGTTATCATCTCATTAATCGGAACATTTATTGCAGCAACAGCATTTGCTATTCGTGCTCCATCTACATGTACAATAAGATTATGCGCATGTGCAAAATCACAAATAGCCCTTATCTCATCAACACTATACAGTGTTCCTAACTCGGTTGGCTGCGATATACTTACTACAGATGGTTGAGAATGATGTTCATCTCCAATGCTATGCAACTCTTTTGCAATATCAGAAACAGATATCTTTCCATTTACCGATGGTAAACATTTTAATGAAGCCCCGGTAAAATTCTGTACAGCACCACACTCATCTACATTTATATGAGCTGTATCAGCGCAAATAACAGAATTAAAAGATTGAGCAGAACTCTTCATTGCAAGCACATTTGCACCGGTTCCTAAAAAGGTAAAATACACATCCACATCAGCTTTAAACAGATTTTTAAATACCTGCTCAGCTTCATGTGTATACACATCATCGCCATATGCTATAGTATGTTGTGTATTTGCACTCGTAATAGCATCTATTATATCAGAGTGTACACCAGAGTTATTATCACTTGCAAAGCTCCTCATATCTTTTTATATCAAAAATAAGAAAGCTATTCAGAGCCCGCAAGAAAACTGTCTATTTACTTGCATGCTGCAAGCAACATTAAACAATAACATATTAAAACTTACTGAAACTAAATTGTTTCCACTTATATGTAACATAGTAGCTATAATACTGAAAGAACAATTAACAGTGCACAAGCTCCGGCAAGTACCACCGACGTATAATTCGATCGTCTTAACCGCTTCTTTGCATCCTTTTTCTCCTGCTCAGACTCTATAACCCTCTGCTCCATAACACGCAGATCCTTCTTCTGGTCATGAACCATGTCTCTGTACTTCTGACTATCCTTATAATACTGTTTATTAAGAATATATAGCTGTGATATTACACTATCAGATTGCAATAGCTGATCTCCTAAAACACACAGTTTATCCTCAGCCACTGCAAGATCCCTGAACATATCATTTGCTATCTCTATCCTCTGCAGCGGAACCAGAACCATCGTGTCTCCCTTTACCAGTACCTTCCGTATACTTTGTGAATACATCAACGTCGTTGTCAGAAGGAAGATAAAGCATATAGTCGCCTTCTTCACCATATCTATTGTTTTCATGAGTTATATAGGTAATTTTTAATAATTCTTTATATACTGAATCTACCCTAACCAGAACAACACGGGTACTATCCAGTTTTGTTGTAAGCTCTGTTACCTGCTGCTTCAGGTTCTCATTTTCTACTGTAGCAGCAACCTCATACTTCTTGCTTATAGTTTTATAATACTTTACCGTATCCCGTCTCTCAAAAAACAGCACTACAACAACTATAATTAAAACAATTACAGCTAAGTATAAGTATCTCTCCGTTCTACTTAAATTCATAACAGTGTGGTATTACTTTAATTAATAATTGAGTAATTAAAATATTAATAACATGAGATATTGCAGAGATTAGTATCCTGAATCTTTTTTAAGAACAATACAAATAAAAGAGTACAATCAGTGTAAAAATATAAACCATACCTGCATAGTTATTAATTATTTAACAAACTCTTATTTAACACTTTGAGTAATTTATATACTCGCTTTTCTCAATCTACAAATGTTTATACGGAAAATACTCACACTTTGTTATAATAATATAAACTATCACCCGTTTTTAATTCAGTTTTCGACATAGTATTTTAATCATCAAAAGTTTATATCCCGTTAACAAAAAAGAAATTCATAATTTCTTATATTCGGCAACTAAACTTTTGACACTATTTGTTATCAGAGCAGTTAAATATTTAATAGAACAGAAATGAAACAAACATTTGCGGTATTTACCGTTCTCCTCCTATTTACATTAAGTACAACAGCACAAAGCGTTTATACACTTAGCGGAACAATATCTGATTCCGAAACCGGAGAAGCCCTTATTGGTGCAGTTGCTTATATAGCAGCCGAAGAGGCTGGGGTGTCAACCAACTCGTATGGTTTCTATTCAATTAAGGTAAAAGAGGGCGTATACAAAATTGCATTCTCGTATCTTGGTTACGAGACAAAAAATTTAGAAATAGATATTAAGAGTGATAAGAAACTAAATATTGAACTTAAACCCTCTACACAGAAACTAGAAGAGGTAGTTGTTGTAGGGCAAAAGAAAGATAAAAATGTAACCTCTATTGAGATGAGTGTAAATACACTCCCTCTTAAAACAATAAAATCGTTACCATCATTTATGGGTGAGGTTGACATACTAAAAAGTATACAGATGTTGCCCGGTGTGCAGAATGTATCTGAAGGGTCAACTGGTTTTAGTGTAAGAGGTGGCGATGTAGACCAGAATCTGATACTTTTAGATGAAGCTACGGTATACAATGCCGGTCACCTGATGGGTTTCTTCTCTGTATTTAATAACGATGTAATTAAAGATGTGAAACTGTATAAAGGAAATATACCTGCATATTCAGGCGGAAGATTATCATCGTTGCTTGATGTCAGGATGAAAGAGGGTAACAATAAAAAGTATGAGGCTAAAGGTGGTATTGGTACCATTGCCAGCAGACTCACAATAGAGGGACCAATAGTAAAAGACAAAGGATCTTTCCTTATCAGCGGAAGAAGAACATATGCCGATCTGTTTATTCCGTTAATGAATAATGACGATTTGAAAGACAGTAAACTATACTTCTACGATCTTAACACAAAGCTAAACTATAAGATAAACGATAACAACAGAGTATATATGTCAGGATACTTTGGCCGTGATGTATTCGGTAGTTCATTTGCATCAATGGGATTCGGAAACCAGACCTATACAACCAGATGGAACCATATCTTTAACCAAAACCTGTTTGCAAACCTATCATTTATTCATAGTGTTTACGACTACGAAATGGGGTTTAAAACAGAGGATAAAACAATGGGGGTTGATATAAACTCCAAGATAAAAGATTACACTGGTAAGCTTGATTTTACGCATTATGCCATGAATAAGCTTAAACTTAAATATGGTGTATCAGCTACATATCACAGATTTAATCCGGGATATCTTGAGAATACAGGAACAAACCAGATATTTGATAACAAAGATATTCATAACCAGAACTCAATGGAATACGCTCTGTATCTGTCCGGCGATTATGAGATAGCTAAAAACCTTAAAGCAACTATAGGTTTAAGATACTCTATATTCCAGAATATAGGTAAAGGTACTGTTTATCAGTACGACGACAATTATGAATCAAATGTCTCGGTATCGTACCCTTCTGGCGAGGTTTTTAATACATACTCAGGTGCAGAACCTCGTATTGGGGTAAACTACACAATAAATAATCAGAACTCTGTTAAAGCAAGTTACTCAAGAACTATGCAGTATTTGCAGCTTGCCAGAAACTCAAACGGAGGCTCTCCACTAGATATATGGTTTACAGCATCGCCAAATGTTAAACCTCAGATCTCTGATCAGTGGGCTGTAGGATACTTCAGAAATATGTTTGACAATAAACTGGAGCTATCAACGGAGGTATTCTATAAGAATATGAAAAACACAATAGATTTTAAAGATCATGCTCAGTTAGTTCTGAACAATAAACTTGAAGGTGAGTTAAGGGTTGGAGATTCATACTCATATGGTTTTGAGTTTATGGGTACGTATACATCAAATAAAATTACCGGATGGGTAAGTTATACATACTCAAAAGCCAGAAGAAAGATTCCAGAACTAAATAATGGTAATGAGTACAACTCGCCATTTGACAAACCACATGTACTGAATATTGCAGCAAACTGGAATGTTACAAACAGACTATCTGTAGGGCTTACATGGGTTTACAATACAGGAGCACCTGTAACACTTCCAAATCAACGATTTGAGGTTGACAATACTATTCTTCCGGTATATGGTAGCAAAAACTCAGAGCGCCTGCCTGATTACCACAGAATGGATCTGTCTGTTACACTTAAATCTAAACCTAAAAGGCGATTCCAGAGTGAGTGGAACTTCTCTCTGTATAACCTGTACGGACGCAAAAATGCCTACTCAATATCGTTTAAACCTTCTGACAAGAACGAGGCGCATACTGTTTATGCATACAAAACATACCTCTTTACATTTGTACCATCTATAACATATAACTTTAAATTCTGATACTATGAGACGATTATATATAATAGCAACAATATTAATTCTTTTGCAATCGTGCGAGGAGAAGACCGAATTAACATTAGACACAATACCTCCTAAGATTGTTGTAAATGGTATACTTACTGATGAATTTATACACCAACAGATAAACCTTACAAGAACATCTGACTATTTCAGTAACAAAGCACCGGAAGGTCTGTCAGGAGCAGAAATAACTGTTGCCTACAACAATATAACAGAAACTTTTACAGAAACAGCAACACCAGGTGTATATGAGAGCAATCAGAAATTTAAGGCTGAACCGGACATAACATATAACCTTAAAATTACCAATGCTGTTCTTGAGGGTAAATCATACAATCTGGAAGCTAGCTCAAAAGTTAAAGAGGGCGATAATATAGCTAAAATAAGTCTTGCATACAGCGATAAAAAAGAGAGTGTGAGGGTATATATGCATGCGGAGAATAGCGTAGATGGCAACAACTATGCTTGCAGAGCAATAAAGAATAACATAATGGTGTCTGATACACTTACAGAATATATCCTATTTACTGAAAAAGATTACGGCAACATATCATACAATGGTCTGTGGGTATATAATCTGGATCTTACAAAACCAACAGAGGCCGCTACCGCATCTGATGTAATATCTATTGAGTTTCTGAATATATCTGATGAGTACTACGAGTTTCTGAATGCAGCACAACAGGCTGCAAATCATAATCCAATGATGAGTTCGCCTCCGGCAAATATATATACTAACTTAAATGGTGGTGCAATTGGTGTTTTTGGAGTATGTACAAAAACTGTTAAATCAGCTGTACTCACTCAGGAGATTATTGATATGGGAAGCAAGTAAACAATTAAACTTTTATTGATGATAACTGTTTATGATGATATTTAAAAGGGTTGATTTTTATATTGAAATCTAAAACATATATAAGAATGTAGTTTTTTAGATATGTTCTGTGCAAACAGTGAAAAAAAGTATTAAATTGCAACCAAAACAGAGACAATAACAAAATTTATCAGATATGGAGTTTAAAAAAATGGATACTCAAAACATGTCATCTACAGGTAATACTGAGGGAGTAGAGAGAGTAAAATGCCTTATTATTGGTTCTGGTCCGGCAGGTTATACTGCTGCTATTTATGCTGCCAGAGCTAATATGAATCCTGTTATGTATGAAGGTCTTCAGCCAGGAGGTCAGCTTACAACAACAACAGAGGTTGATAACTTTCCTGGTTATCCTGAAGGAGTAACCGGCCCTGTATTAATGGAAGATCTAAAAAAGCAAGCTACACGTTTTGGTGCCGATGTAAGATTCGGAATGGCTACTGCTGCTGATTTTTCAGGAGGAATACATACTATAGAGATAGATTATAAAGATAAGATAGAGGCAGAAACTGTAATTATTGCAACCGGAGCTACTGCAAAGTATCTTGGACTTGAGAGCGAAGAGAAGTTTAAAGGACAAGGTGTATCAGCATGTGCTACTTGTGATGGTTTCTTCTACAAAGGAATGGATGTAGCTGTAGTTGGTGGTGGCGATACCGCTGCTGAAGAGGCTACATATCTTGCAGGACTATGTAACAAGGTATATCTTATTATCAGAAAAGACTATATGAGAGCCTCAAAAGCAATGCAGGCAAGAGTAGAGAAGACTGAGAATATTGAGGTATTATATAACACAAACACTAAAGAGATTACCGGAGATATGATGGGAGTTGATGGTGTTGTGGTAAACACCAATGGCGAAGAGCGTAAACTTGATGTTAAGGGTTTCTTTGTTGCAATTGGTCATAAACCAAACTCAGATATCTTTGCAGAATATCTGGATACCGATGAGGTTGGTTACATAAAGACTGTACCGGGTACATCTAAAACAAATGTTGATGGTGTATTTGCATGTGGCGATGTTCAGGATCCGCATTACCGTCAGGCTATTACTGCTGCCGGATCGGGTTGTACTGCTGCTCTTGATGCAGAACGTTATATTGGTGCTAAAAACAGCTAATTACTACTATAATTATATACAAAAAATGGGCACTCCAAAAAGAGATGCCCATTTTTTATAAATATCTATTGTGGTGTTCTGTCATACACCTTACTTACAATCTTCCATTTACCTTTTATTTTATATAACGAAAGGTAATCAGTAAAAATCTGCTTTCCGTTTTTGTACAACTCAACTTTTGCTATAGCAACACCATTGGTAATATCTATCATTGGGTATTTTGCAGTGGTAACACCATTTGGCTTTTTATCTGCCTCAGCTCGGCGTCTTGTGCTCTCAATCCACGTATATATCGGATATTTGGTTAAATAACCATCGCGAACACCAAGCAGGTTAAATCCGGGATGAAATCCTTCGGCAATTGCTTCAGGATTATTACCATTATGTATAGCTTTTACATAACTCTTATCTATAACCTTAATTATTACATCTCGCTCTGTACTGTTCTGTCCAAATACCGCTGTACAACCTATAAACAGCACAAGAGCTATAATATATCGTCTCATATAATTATATATTTATGTGTTTACTAAAATAGTTTAACTCTATGCTTATGACTTAAGAAACTCCTTTAATTTGCCATTTATAAAATATTGCCATCCTCCCAAACAGCTCTCAGATCTGAACTCAGGTATGCTCTGATCAAAAGGTTCTGTTACATGAAAACTCACCTCTAAAGCCGATGATGTATCGTTACCTGATATAGTGAATACAACATATGCTCTACCATAGTAACCATCATACTCCCAGTTGTATACTATACGTGCATTTGGAACAACATCAGTAACACACCACAGATGCATAAAGTTTCTACTCTCAGATACTACATTAAAATTGGTTTTAAATCCTATCTCTGCCTTAAAATCTGGTATATTATCAAAGAACCATTTACGCATAATATCCGGTTCAGTCACAGCACTCCACAGCTGATCTGTTCCAACACCAAATTCCTGTTTTACAACTATAGGCTCATCCATATCTTAAAACAATTTATTATTAGTAATCAATCAAATATAACAAATATGCAACTATTTTTCACTATCAGTCCACAATTCACTTAAACCTATAAATTCGTTTATATCGGTTATACGCTGAAGATATCTGTAATCTATTATCTCGCCACTTCTTCTATGTTTTAGGAAATCTGAATTATAAAGTTCAGTCTCAACAAAACCACTCTTCAGGTCATATCTTAGAGGTATAAAATTATTTATATTCTTTCGGAACCATTTAAGCTTAGCAAAGCATAAATAGTTTATTCTGAATAGTGCACCAAGAGTATCTGTACTAAGTAAAAATCTCTGAGTAAATATTGTATGTTCATGAGAGTTCTCTTTAACAGATATCCAACGCTGATCTGGTGTAGATATCAACCTGTATCTATCCAACAGTTTTACAATATCACCATTCAA
Source organism: Bacteroidales bacterium (assembly GCA_025210735.1). GTDB lineage: Bacteria > Bacteroidota > Bacteroidia > Bacteroidales > UBA6680 > UBA6680. Next base: position 42,421 of record JAOARD010000014.1, on the reverse strand, counting down.
AGAATCCTTCAATATCTTATCACGCTCCTGCTGATTAAATTTATTGTAGTTCATTTATAACTTCGTTAAGACGTACCGGATATATATAATCCAACTCATTATTAATATGTATGAATCTATCTTTGTCTGATTCATATATATCATGCATAGTTTTTCCAAATTTATTCAGAATAAACTCATTACGCAGCTCCTTATATGATTCAATAATCTGCTTTCTGACTTCTGATGATTTTTCATATTTTACAGATGGTGAAAATAACAGAGATATTACAAGTTTGTCCGGAAATGATACCTCTCCGCAATAATTCAACTTTACTGTTTTCATATGTGGATTGTCTAATGCTCCCGGAAGTCCTAATACAACCCTTTTTATATGAATCCCAATAGAGTCTATAGGTATATAAACTCCTTCAAGTGTACATCTTCCAACACTATCACACAAAAATTCCAAAATATTTCTCTCATATACTATAATATCCTTCTCTCCATAAATAGATGAAATTTTACAACTAAATCCATAATCTATCTCTGTAAGGTTATAATCATACGTTGTAACCTCTTCTTTTACATTATTTCCACAACCTGACATTAATAACACTACTGTACACACAAAAAACAGTAAACCTTTATTCATAATATTCTATATTAGTTTTCTTCACTTATATCCATAACACAGTAATATATAACTAACAAATGTTATTTAATGCAAAAATAGTTTTAGAGATTCAAAAATAATAATCACCAAATTATGTGGCAACTTATTCATATATGATAATTACACTATTTCTCAATCTATTCAGTATTCAACATAAACTACTTTATCTAAAAAAATACTTATTATTGATAAAGAAGAGTTTAACAAAAATTTAACCTGTATTTATGTAACTAATTAGTTACATTTGTAATTGTGAGAAAAATAGACATTACAGAAGAGTGTTTAGAATTTATTGATAAATAAGAAAAAAGAGTTTCTGATAAATTTTTTCACTTAATTGAAGTAATTGGAGAGATACGAATTGTTCATACAACTTTTGTAAAAAAACTCACTAATACAGAATTTTATGAGTTAAGAATAAAAGCAGGTAATGAGTATAGGGTAATATTATTTACTATTGATAATGCTAGTTTTTCTGAATGTTCACATGTTGTTTGTTTGACTGGTTTTATTAAAAAGTCGACAAAAGATTACGTAAAAGGTATAAAATCAGCTAAAAGAATATTAAAAGAGTACATAAAAGGAAAGAGACTATGAAAACAGTTGAAGCAAAAAAGCTATTAACAGAAAGATTTGGTGAAGAAGGCTCAAAAAGTAGAGAAAAATTCAAAGAGGAGGCATACTCCTACTATTTTGGTGAGATAATAAAAAACAGACGTAAAAAGCTAAAAATGAGTCAGCAAAGGCTAGCCGAAATAGTAGGTAAAAAAAGGCCATATATCTCAAGAATTGAAAATGGTGAGGACGTAAGAGTATCAAATCTTTTAATTGTTGCAAATGCTTTAAACCTATCTCTTCAGCTTATTCCTCAGTAAAATGTATAATACATTATAAATAGGTGGTGGTATACTATTAACAACACAACAAAAACAGCACTAATCAACTCATAATATCAATTATATAGCTTCTAATCAATATAAAATCTAATAGTGATTATATCATCTGTGTTACAAGAACTATTAACCTTAATAATTATCATTTCTTGAATGAAACAGAAACTTTGAACCTTAAGAGTCTTCATTTCATAGGTGAAATAAACACTATGAACCCTAAGAGTCCTCATTTAATGGCTGCAACAAACACTATGAACCTTAAGAGTCCTCATTTAATGTGTGAAATAAACACTATGAACCCTAAGAGTCCTCATTTAATAGGTGAAATAAACACTATGAGCCTTAAAAGTCTTAACTTCACGAGTGTAATAAACCCTAAAGGTCAGTACTTTATCAGAAGATCTCAATATTTATCGTAAACTGCATATTTCGGGCTAGGTTTATGCAACACATATCAAATCAAGAATATATACAACTTAATTCAGGTTCATTATATCACTAAAATTACTGATCACAAAATCAGGTGCAGGATTTATATCTGTAAGATAGCTATGATATTTTCTGTTTGATTCTGACGAAAACCATATAGTTGAAATTCCGGCATTTTGTCCGGCTTTTATATCAACCTCTGAATCACCTATTATTATGGTACTACATTTATCACCATTCATTATATCAAGTGCTTTATTAACCCCTTCAGCATCCGGTTTATGCTTTTTCACATCGTTTCTGCCAACAATACACTCAAACATATTTGTCATACTGTATCTCTCTAATACAGTATTAACCTTCTCCCTCTCAGTTGATGTAACAATTGCCAGCTTAACACCCTGCTGTTTCAGTAAAGAGAGCGTATCCTTAACACCATCATTAAAGTTTACATTACACAAGTTTCTGTTAACACAGTCATATACCTTACTGGTAAATATCTGCATAGACGACACCCCCATCTCTGCAAATATATCCCATCCCTGAAAACCACGCTTTACAATATCGTCTGATACTGAAATATCAAAATGTTTAAGCCCTTCTTTCATTCCCTGAAACCAGATAGGAAGGGTGTTAACCAAACACCCATCCCAATCAAACAAAATATATTGGTATTTTATATTCATTGTCTTGCTGCTAAAGTAGTTTACTATCACCAATCAGATACATTTTTCTATATATCTGATTGGTTCTTTACAATTTATTAAGATTATCAATAAAGCTGAAAAACAATTCCTGAATAAACTTAAGATACTCGTAACTATTCACCTCTCTGTTAACATTAAACATTAAAGTAAAATCAGTATTGTTATTTTGTGCTTTACCCTCTATATAAAATATATCAGAGTCTAATAAATAATCTACAATACTCTTAGAATCAAGAAATCTAAAAGTTTTCTCCTTATTATTGGTCTTAATAATATAATCTTTATCAAATTTTGAGTTGTTTAGTGTAATTACCTTCTTTGACAACTTACTCAATAATCGTTCAATAAAATCCCCTTTCGTTATTTCAAAATAGAAGTCTTTTAATAGTTCAGATTGTATGGTCGCCTGAATTAGTAACGGCTTTGTATCAGTTTCACTAAAAGTTATCTGTATACCATTATATATGCATTTAATTTGAAGTTTATCAAGATCTCTTGACACTGTAGTTATCAACTTAAATTCTCCACTAATATCATTAGTCAACTTTTTCCAGTATTCTTTCTTTTCTCTCACAGAAAAAAAGCCCTTGGGATTATTAATAACGTATTTGTAAAAAGCACTTTGATTCTTTTGTCCTGAGATTTTTGATTTTATCATTCAAGTAATGTTTTACAATTCTGCATGAAGTTATAATAATATTTGTTTTACATCATTTAACAGGATATAAAACTTAGGTGGACATTTTAATTTTACTAAGTTTGTCTGTACAGATCATACCTGATTAACATCTGGTAATTGTATAAACTAAGAGTATAATTTATGCCCAACAAACATTCAGCAGATATAGAATGTATCTTTCTCAGTCAGAAATAGTAACAAGCAAGATAGTTAACCCCAATATATAATGTACAGAGAAACATTTAACACATACGACAATTCCGGAATATCAATCACCGTTGAGTTAGACTTTGAGGAATTAAGGGTATTTGAAGATGATAAACTTTTATATGAGCTAAAAAATGAGAGTTTGGATGGGCGCAGACGTTGTAATTTATCAAACGGATCGGTACTGGAAGTTGCTGTACAGTTAAGGGGTTTTAATGTTGAGGTTACTGTTGATGGCAATCTGATAAGTTATCCTGATAAAAACAGAGATGTTACCTTTAAAAGGTTAACTCAGTTTATGACTATTATTGGTTATATAATGATTATTACAGGCATACTTGATTGTATAACACAATATGAAATTCTTACCAAAAACTTTTGTTTTGTAACTATATTAACTGGTGCTGCTCTGCTGTTTACAACAAATAAATTGCTCAAGAGTAAAAACCAGAGGTTTATAATTATATATATAATTCTGATTGCAATATATATACCTTTTTCATTAACACTCCCATATTTTTTTCAGAAGATAGTAGTATTTGTGTTTATAATTATGTATCTGTACCGCCAACATAAAGTATTAAAGGTTTTTAAAAAATAGTAAAGTGTAAAAACAGGTGACCAACATTAGTCACCTGCACAAACTAAACCTTATAACTACTCATCGTTATCTATTACAAAGCTGTTGCTATATAATATTTTCGCATTCGTTGTTCACGTGTAAGATAAAATACAAGAAATGCTATTGTTAACTCTACAACAGGCATAATAAGCCATATACCCTCAACTCCCATTATTAAAGGAAGCAGATAGGCAATTGCAGCAAAAACCACAAACGATTTTGTAAACGATATAAATGCAGATATCTTACCATTTGACAGTGCTGTAAACATTGATGAACCAAACATATTATAACCTGTAAGCAAGAAACCAAAAGCAAATACAGATAGTCCGTTAACTGCTAAATTAAATGCCGGGTTTGATGCATCAAAGAATATTGATACAAGTAACGATTTGCTAAAGAATATAAATGCTACAATAACAGGGCTGGCAATAAGCATGCTGTTAAGCGCATATCTGCGCACATTCCTGAGTGTTTTAGTATCCTTTTTTCCGTAATAGTAGCTTATCAGAGGTGCTGTACCCATTGCAAAGCCATAGAATGAGTTTCCTACCAACAGGTTTATATACAGAATTACCGATATTGCCGCTACCCCATTGTTACCGGCATATTTCAGACATAACAGATTAAATACAAGAACCGTAAAGCCTATTGCCAATTCGCTCACCATCTCTGATGATCCATTAAATATAACCGACGATAAAAACTTTCTGTCTATTTTGTGAAATCCGAACCGGAATGTTGATTTAGGTGAACTGAAGTACCTTGCTCCATATATCAGAGATACCACATATCCAAGCATTGTTGCTAAACCTGCTCCGGCAACACCCATATCAAGTAACACAATAAATATGTAGTCCATAATAATATTTGCAACGCCCCCAACTATAGCCAGTATCAGCGCTGCCTTAGGGTTACCTTCTGCTCTGAGGAATCCGGCAAATATTATTTTACCTATAAGAAACGGAAATGTTATAAACGTAAACAGGCTGTATATATTAGCGTAATTCCATAAACTGCTATTTACACCCAAAAAACCAAGAATATTAGCTCTAAAGAATATTGATACAATGGTTGCAATCACTCCAAATCCAATAGCCACTACCAACAGGTTAGAGAAATATCTTGATGCTGTTTTTTTATCGTTCTCTCCCAGTTTAATTGATGTAAGTGCTCCTCCTCCTGCAGCAAACATAAGCCCTATTGAAAATATAACACTATTAACTGGTATAATCAGGTTTACTGCTGCCAATGCTTCTGATCCAACATATCGTGATATAAAAAAGCCATCAATAATAACATATGTCGAAATAAATATCATCACCAGAACCGATGGCGCAAGGAACTTCAAAAACTCCTTTAAACTAATCTCCTTTTTAAAATGCATATCTGTATCTCCTCATTTATCCTGCAACATATATTGTCATCAGGAATATTTCATAATTAATTATCTGGTACAAAGGTATTGAAGCTACAAGTTTCATTATATATACATTTAACCTGTTAAGATGTACTTTCAGCGGTTTTATAACTGTGGCAAACTTATTGTTGTTATCTGTTTTTTGTAACAACATTGCTGATGAATATATTTAGACCCCTATTATCAATTACTTTGATAATAATTACATTAAATGTTAAGTCTCAAGACAAATGTAACTTTATTAATAGAGTTCAGAATTATCAGGATTCAGTAAAAATAAAGTTATCAGATGAAACTTATATCTTAGATTCGGAAACCTTTGATATCCATATTTATCTGTCTTTATATGATAAAATAGACTTCAAAAAAGATTTTAAAGTTGGAGTATATTACTTTGACAACTCTATTGGTGGTAACCCGTATTTATATGCTTTAAAAGAGAATAAGGTATTGCGTTTCCGGGACAAAAACATTCTCTACAAGACTTTAAATAACGATAAATACAGAGCAAAAAATTACATTATTCCGGAAAATAGCGAAGAAGGATTCCTCCAATACTTATTCTTTTATATTATGGGAGAACAGTTTGCTCTAAGTTGGCATTCAAATTATGATTATAAATATGTTGTTTGCTCCAGACAAAAGTTAAATAGCTTAATTGACAGCTTCAGAAGTTGTATTATAGATGATTCATCTGATGAAGAAATAGAATTTGATTTTAGTGTTGATGCAAATGAGTTAAAAGAATTGGAACAAACAGATCCTGAAATAACCATAAACTCAAACAAAGACCATTACATTATTAGTTGGATAGAAAACAGAACTCACAGGGGTGTTTATAGATGTACCTATAAAATTCAAAAACAATATCCTTATAAAATTGAGATGATAAGAGAGAAGTTATTAATGAGTATAGAAATAGGCTTTCTATATTAATTATACCCAAAACAATATTGAGTTTATTTCTCATATATATCGAATATAGCAGGGGTGGATGTCTCTTTTGCATAATACTATATCCTATTTTTTGTTCGCAATATTATCTATTTAATGCTTTTATACTATTTGTATTATTGATACCTTTAGTATTAACATTTATGAAACAGATATGAATAGTAGCAAGTTAAACACCTCAAATTATAACAATCTACTTCTGGAAATAAGCAATATATTAACTGATGCTAAAAGCTCAGTTGCAAGAACAGTTAATAAAACAATTGTAGTAACAAATTGGCATATTGGTAAATATATTGTAGAGTATGAGTTTAAAGGGAAAGATCGTGCCGAATACGGAACCCAGCTTTTAAAACGATTATCTAATGATTTAACCAATAAATTTGGACGTGGTTACTCTTGGCGTAACTTATACAATATGAAGGAGTTTTATAAGAAATTCCAGATTTTGCAGACAAGTTCTGCAAAATTCAATAATAAAATATCTGCATCGTTTAGTAAGCTAACATGGTCGCATTATGTGAGACTTTTAAGTATTAATGATGAAGATGAAAGGAATTTTTATCTCATTGAAGCTGCCGAAAACAATTGGAAAGAGAGAGAACTTGATAGACAGATAAACTCATCTCTATTTGAAAGGTTAGTTCTTAGTAAGAATAAAGAGAAGATCAAAGAGCTGTCTGAAAATGGCCACATTATGCAATCTGAACAAGACATCTTAAAAGATCCTTTAATACTAGAATTTTTAAATATTAAAAACAAAGACGATTATTCTGAAAATGATCTTGAAGCTGCTATTATAAATAATATTGGAGAGTTTCTATTAGAACTGGGTAAAGGTTTTACGTTTGTAGCCCGTCAACAGAAAATATCGTCAGGCACAGAACATTTCTTTATAGATTTAGTATTTTATAATCGGTTATTACGATCGTTTGTAATTATTGACCTTAAAATTGGAAAACTAAAACATCAGGATATTGGTCAAATGCAGATGTACGTAAATTATTACGACAGAGAAGTTAAAACTGACAACGAAAATCCTACAATTGGAATAATACTATGTAAGGAAAATGATGAGTTTGTTGTGGAGTATACTTTACCCGAGAATAATAAACAGATTTTTGCAAATGAGTATAAATTATATCTCCCAAATAAAAAGGAGTTAAGAACATTGTTGGAAAAATATATTTAACCTCACATCAAATATATTTCAAAAAATCACTCATCCTATAACTACATAGAAAAGGGGCAACTTTTTGTCGCCCCTCTAAGAATTGAATCAAAGTTTGCATCACGCAGACTCTCATTTTAACCTAAATTACTGTATAAACAGTTTCTTCGTTACAATTTCCGTACCGCAAACAATCTTAATAAGATATATTCCTGTTATCGGATTAGGGATTGTAACATTAATTCTTTCAGCATTTATTAACCCTTGTGTTACCGTTTTACCAAGAGGATTTATTATGGTATATGTACCTTCTAAATCTGTTGCCTCTATAGTAAAGTTTCCACCACTAGGGTTAGGATATAATGATATTAAATACTTATCTTCTTCAATGTCTGATGTTCCACCACTTTTTGTAATCTTAACAAATGTACTCTGAGATGGTTCAGATTCTCCGGTTGGATCTGTATAAACAGCAGTAACATAGTACTCATATGTATCAGATACATCAGGTAACGTTTCTGAGAATGTTGTCTCAGTAGTTTCTGCTACCTTCTCCTTTTTTCTGTACACATAGTACTTAGCAAGCGTACCATCAGCTACTCCTGCCCTACTATCTTTTTCCACAACCTTCACATTATCAATAGCTAACTGATATCCATCAGTATATTCGTAAACGAATGCAAGTTTAACACTTTTTCCTGTATATTTCGCTAAATCTACGTTAACTTTTGTTTTGTAGATATTTGGATCTTCGCCATTAGTATAGAAAAGCTCCTGTTTCCAGGCATTACCGTCAAGAACCATTACTCTAAAGTTAGTATAGTAGTACGTTCCGCTTGACTCTCCGTTGTTGTACCACAACCAGAATGTAAGCTGATCATTATCTGCTACAGTTATCTCAGGTGTAATTAGCCAGTTAAACTCTGGTGCTGTATATCCTATGGCAGCTGAGAACTTCCCCTCTTTAATATATTGTGGATCTGGTTTTCCATCTTTCCCGAATGAGTTCTCATCGCAATGGAACCATGTCTTTTTAGGATCAGCAGGCTCCTGATGTGCACCATCAATTGTTTTACTGTATTTTACTGTCCAACCAGTTGCTGGCCACTCATCCTCCTCAAAATCTTCGTCAAGTTTATCGGTATTGTATGAGTCGTCTACCGGTTTTTGCCATGTAAGCGATACCTTACGTGCTTTTGCGTCAACATTAGCATTCAGGTTTGTTGGAGCAAGAAATACAAGTTCGCGTACAGTAACAAAATCGTCTTTATTCAGCTCACCAGTACCCTGACTATTAGTAACTGATAGTTTTACTGAGTATGTTCCGGCTTCATTAAATTTAATCTCAACCGTCTCTGAATTTTCATCAGTTCCGTTTACAAACTCAAACGTAGCAGGTGTTACCGACCATGTTCTAGATGTTGCAGCAGGTACAACCTCTGTAATATCTTTGAACTTAACAGTACCATACTTAGCAATAGTTACTGCACCTAAAGCATCAAACTTTGGTTTTGGCTCGCCATATACAATAGGGTTCTCTATCATTGCTATAAACTCATCCCATTTTGTTTCAGGCATCTTCAAATACTCATCGGCATTTGTATAGTATTTTGCATTATCATTAGCAGACAGATCTTTAGGAATCCATATTTTTAAACCTGTTGCATTTGGTCTCTTATTCTGCTCTGTTCTTATTATAGATGCATTATATGCAGTTACAAGATCGTCTATCTTTGATTTTGTCTCAGCAGATACCGAACTCTTTGCCTTTAATAACTCAAGGAAGTGTCCCAGATCTTTGTGCTCTATATAATCATCGCCATCTGAATACCATGCATTATCAACTGCATCTATAATATCTGAGTTAATCTTATGCATCTCAGGTATTATCTGCTCAGCAAATGCGTTTAATGCAGGTATAAACTCTGCTTTAAATTTATCTGTACGTATTGCCGATTGTGTGGTAGCTGCATCTCCCTGAATACCATCATCGTATGATTCATCATACTTAACAATAATATGGTCTGCCAGCTGATATTTATCTATATCAGGATTATCATTAAGTGGCTGGAAGTGCGTTGTATAGTGCCATCCGTCTGCTGGCTCTGTCTTCTCTGAAGCAATTACAATATCTGTATAGTCTTTAATATCATATACTGTCTCAACCTGCCCTAACAGACATACATCAAAACCAAATATATCAAATCCTTTACCATCAACATCTTTAAATGCCTTAAGAGCTTTTGCCAGATCCCAAACCTTCATATCGCCACAGGCCGAACGCCATAACTGTCTTCCTGATCTGAATATACCTGACCCGTGATCCCATACATTACATCCGTAATGCTCAGCAGGATAGTTCTCTTTACCCCAAAGAATAAATTTCTCAAGTGTTTTGTACTCATTCATATCAAGATCAGCATTCAGTTCTGTACTAATCTTATCAGATACAAGATATGTGTTAAATCCGTCAGTATCTTTCTTTACGTAGTATATACCATCCTTTTCGTCGTCGTTTGCATCAAAAAGAACAAGGTAGTTTACCTTTCCGGGAATAGAACCCAGTACCTCCCATTCGTTAAAGTCTTTATTACCATCTAAGCCAGTACCATCCTCATATAGATATAACATATATGTCCATGTGCTTAATCCACACTCCGCTTTAACATTAACAGTATAAGGGCTGTCTGCGGCATCGCTGTTTATAGTAAGTAGAGCCTCATCGGCAGTTGTTGTAATACCAGAAGGTGTATATGTTAATACAACATTAGCACTCTCATTAACTGCCAATGTACTGTTTGCAGGCGACGATTTAAGGGTAAATTTACCAGCTTCAACTGTTATATTACCAACAGCAATATCCTCATTACCAATGTTTGTAACTTTAACTGTAAAATCTTTTGTTGAACCCTCTTTAATTTTACCCAGATACTGATCTGCACCAGTTGTAACAACATCAGATCCAAAAGTCAGTTCAATATGTTTTCCGTCAAGACTTGTTACCTTAATATCATCAAATGCTACACCTTTTGAAGCCTTACGCTCATTTGCAAAATAGATTCCAAGTTGGTAGCCATTTTTCAGTGTCTCTCCTGACAGGTCAACCTTAACCTTTTTCCACGATGCTGAGTTGCTTATATGCTTAATTACAGTCCACTTTGCTTTAGGATTAGCACGACCAACAACAGCAAATGTCGGCATATCCGACACATAATCCATTTCAAGGTATCCACGACCAATACCAGACAGGTTAAGAGGTGTAAGTGGTAATATATCTCCACGATCAGAGTATCCAAAATATGAGTTCTTAATATCAGATGTGTTTACAGCAACATATTTACCATCACGGTGAGGTATCTCATAACTCTCCTTAGCAAAATCTCCGTTTGAACCAATCTTTAACAGATGTGATCCTCCGGTTGAGAAGATAAAGTCTGAAGCACCTGACTCAAAATCTTCAGAGTAAGGAATGCTCTTAGTTTTATATGCAGTAACAAATTTCTCTTCCGATGGATATGATTCATTATCATCTGCATTTACAACAGTTACATAGTACTTATATACACCTGTCTCCAACCCTGTATCTGTCCATGAGTTCTCTGCAGGGTCTGTTATCTCTTTTACAACAACATCGTCTCTGTATATCTTAAGTTTTGTAAAGTTATCAGCCAGACTTCTGCTAACAGGTTTATCCTTTCCAATCTTTATATTGTCAAGTCCCATCTGCCATCCATCTGTATATATATATACAAATGCTATCTTAACATCTTTACCTGCATATGCATTCAGGTCAATCTCTACCATTCTCTCCATATAGTTTGATGGTGTACCATCGGTATAATAGAGAGCCTCATTCCATTTTCCATCTGCATTAACCATAACCTTAAAGTCGGTATATGAGTATACTACACCGCCTGCAAATGCATTCTTATAGAATAACCAGAACCTTAATTTATCGTTCTCTGTAATAGCAACCGGTTTTGTAATTAGCCATGTATGATTCTTTGTTTCATAATGTATTCCGGTAGATCTTTTTCCTGTTTTAATAAGGTCTTCGCCATCGCCGCCAAACGATGAAGCCTCGTTATGAATCCAGATATTCTCATCACCTGTAGGATCTGTAAGTGCTCCATCAATTGTAGCAGATTTCTTTATCTCCCATCCTTCAGGTGGAAATTTATCTCCCTCAAAATCCTCGGCAAATGTAGCCTCAAACGTTAACGATGGCCACGATACTGTAATATTATTATAGTCAGCATCTGCCATAAGACATTTGTTTGGATTAACACCAGCCTGTCCTGGTCTTATAACTATATACTCATCTACTGTTTTTGTAATATTACCGTTAATTGTTACTGATACATTCTTTTTACCTAATGATGAATATGTAACAGCTACATTTTCGTTCTCAGAGGTAGCAGGTGTAGAGGCATCGCCAAAGTTCCAGTTCAGTGTTTTGTACGATCCTCTTACTACAGCTGTAAAGTTTACTATCTCTCCCGGTCCGGCAACTTTTTTATCTGAACGGAAATCAACCGACGGAGCAATAGTAGTTACCTCAATAGCCTCAGTTTTATCAGACTCCTCAGTTCCGTACATTGCCGATACTGCACAATCATAATCAGCAGGATCAACATCCTTTATCACATATGATCTTACATCTGCTGCAAGTTCCGCTTTAAATACATCATCAACATATACCTTAAATCCTGTAGGTGTTTCTGTTGTTCTCTCTGTGTTTGCGGTATAGTCTGTATTACACCTGAAACCTTCTCGCACTATTTTCTGATTCTGTATAGCAAAAGGGTTTGACAACTCCTCTTTCAGGAATCTTTTAGTTTTATTGTTTGTTTTAGTTTTTGATGATTTATCCTGAATCTTTACATCGTCAATTGCAATACCGCTACCATCAGTATAGCTCTGTACAAAAGCTATTTTCACTGATTTTCCACTGTATGCTGAGAGATCAATTGTCTGCTCGTTAAGCATTATAAAGTTACCTGATGTTCCATCGTATGTTTTAAGTGTCTTCCAGTTTGTATCACCATCTTTTACAAGGATATCAAACTTTGATGTGTATACTGTACCAAAGAACGATGAACTTCCGGTAAAGTGGACAAAATATGACAACTCTTTATTTGCCTCTACTGTAATTGATGGTGTAATAAGCCAGTTACTCTTCTTCTTTTTGTAAGAGATTGCTGCTGAAAAATAACCTGTGTGTACATACTCCATATTAGCTATTGAACCCCAAGTTGGTTTAGACGGATCTATAGCAACCGGTTGTGTTGTAAGATCATCTGACACCTTTATCTCCCATCCCGGAGGAGGAAATACTCCTGTCTCAAATCCTTCAGGATTAACAAATTCTGGTGTATCGGAACTTGCTAACCACGACATTTTAATGACGTTATTGTTTGCCACCGCTCCAAAGTGTGTAGGTTTTGGCTTGGTTTGCGCAAATAGGGTGCTACAAGCCAACAAAACAAACAGTACTGTTTGTGTAAAAGTTCTCTTCATTTGATTAAAGCTTTTTCATAAGTGTTACACAACAATTGCAAATAAATAGGATCTAACCTGCGGGTGGAATGTTAGAGCTTAAATTCTACTATTATATAACAGATTCATAAATTAATAATATCATCTACAAAAATATAAGCATAATAACACCATGCAAACCGAATAGATTTTATTAATTATATTGTATAACATACACAAGATTGAGAATAATATTAAATTATTGAGGAAATGAAACTTACAACAAACACAACGGGTTGGTAAGTTAAAATTAAATCATCAATAAAACTTATTTAAACACAAACAGATAATATATAACAGACAGTTTTGCTACTATTATCAAAATAGTAGCAAATTATAATAATTACACAGATGAGGATTCAGAATATTATGTTCTCTAAGAAGATTGTCTTTACTCTATCTATAATCAGCTTCCGGTTATTTCTTTGATACTGACTATATACCGGCAGGCTTCAGAAGCCTACAACTATCTGCGTCGGATCTTTAAACACATAAATAAGGACAACCTCCACAAAATATTCCACATGGAGGTTAAGTCCTTTATTTTAATTATTTTCCTCTATGCCTCTTTCTCATAGAAAACTTTATAGTATGACATTCCTTTGTCATCATCATAACCTTTCTCTATAAGATCGCGACGACCATGTATATATATGTGGAAGTTTTTATCCAGTTTCAGTATACTCTTAAATGATTTCTGCTGCTTTTTTACAGCATTTTCTGATATGGAGAAGCTACTGCTCAAATCAACACAGTTCTCTGCCTGATATTTCTCCTTAAACTCATCAAAAGCATCAATAACCTCGGGGTTTTCAATTACAGACTCTTTAAAGCTCTCCTCCTGAAAATCTTCCTCTTTCTTAAAGAATTCAACCGATCTGTTAAGCAGTTCAATCTGATCTATCTTTTCTACCTCATTCTCTTTATTAAACACCTCTTTAACAAATGTTTTACACAGATCCATATATCTGTTTGTCTGATAAAAATCATCTGACTTTGGCTCTACATTAAGAAAACTCTCTTTCCAGTACTTTGCTTCGTCTTTATTGGTTTTGTCAATTATTGCAATCTTATAACCAAAATCCTTCTCTGTATTAAATATCAGGCAACCCTTGTCCAGCTTCTTAATATTTACCCCGCTATCCTGATCAACGGTAAATTCTCTGTCGTTCTGATAAACCTTAAGGTAGGTCTCCTTTGATTCTGATTTGAATATACCTATTGCATCAACCAGTTCATCGTCAACAATACAATCTTTTATGTATGTTATATACAATTCGCCGCCTTTTATATTCGGATGATCTGATATTTCATACAGATGTTTTGCTATAAATACCGATTGATCGTAGAAGTTTTTATTAGGATCAAACATATATCCTGAAAATGTATATAACTCATTCAGGTTAACATCTGATGAATGAGTAAACTGGTAAAACTCCGGTTGTTTGAAATTAGAGAGGAAATATGTCATAAGTAACTCTTTAACCTCATCGTCTACAGACAACTGTCCTTCAGATATAACAATATCTTCGTCCTGTATCTTGTTTCCTACTTTATGTACTACTATTTTCTCAAGAACAGCCTCTTTAAAATCAAACATATCAGATTTATTTAATTATATACATTTACAAATATTATCTTCGTTACAATATTACTTAAAACTGATTAAATAAATATAAAAACATGAGTAAAGAGTGTTGGAAACCGGGAAATATGGTTTATCCTCTGCCAGCGGTAATGGTAAGTTGTGGTCATACCGAAGAGGAGCACAATATTATTACTATTGCATGGACAGGTACAGTAAATACAAACCCGGCAATGGTTTATATATCGGTACGTAAAGAGAGACATTCATACGATATAATTAAGAGAACAGGCGATTTTGTTATAAATCTTACTACTGAGGATCTGGCTTTTGCAACAGATTGGTGTGGTGTGCGCTCCGGAAGAAAGTTTGATAAGTTTAAGGAGATGAAACTGACAAAAGAGAGTGCTAAGATTGTAAAATCGCCACTTATTAAAGAGTCGCCAATAAATATAGAGTGTGTGGTAAAAGATATTGTTGAACTGGGATCGCATGATATGTTTGTTGCTGAGGTTGTAAATATAAATTACGATACAAAATATATTGACCCAAATACAGATGAGTTCAGTCTTGCCTCTGCCCGTCCTATTGTATACTCACACGGAAAATATTTTAGTCTAGGTAAAAAGATTGGTAAATTCGGATACTCTGTAGAGAAGAAGAAAAAGAGATAGGTTATAAATGCAAATATCTGCATATAATACTGTATGCAGATATTTAATATTTTTTAAGGTCTGAAACCAAATACCATTACATCATCGGTTTGATTCTCCTGTTCACCACGCCAGTCTTCAAACTCACGTTTAATTATCTCTCCTTGATCGGCACATGATTCACCATTAATAAACTCTATTAAATTGTATAGTTGACCTTTCTTAAATTTCTTTCCGTTAGGACCACCAAACTGATCAATTATACCATCTGAGAACATGTAGAATATATCGCCATCTTTATATGGTATCTCTTTTACTTTATATCGTCTATCAGTTAAAACATGCATTCCAATAGGTATATGATCGCCTTTATGCTCTACTAAAACTCCATCAGATATATGAATCAGATATATGTATGCAGATGCAAATCTTAAAACCTTACGTTTCTTATCTACAACGCACAAAGCTATATCCATTCCGTCTTGTGGTTCATCTATACTTCCATCCTGCTGTAGCACCTTTATAACCTCAGAACGCAATCGATTCAATATTTCGTTCGGCTGACCACATCCAATTTCTCCAACAATCTCATTCAATGCTGTTACACCAATCATACTCATAAATGCCCCAGGAACACCATGTCCGGTACAATCAGCAACTGCAATAACCATGTTATCCTCTTCTATTGATGTCCAGTAGAAATCACCACTAAGAATATCTTTTGGTTGATAGAATATAAAATTATCAGATAAATTTTTATCAAACAGTGATTTATCCGGCAGACTTGCTTTCTGAATTTTCTCTGCGTAATATATGCTATCAGTAATCTCCTTATTCTGTGTAAGGATGTGATCTCTCTGCTTAAGAATCTCTATTGCCTGACGCTCTATCTCATTCTTCTGTTCAAGGATCTCGTTGTTTTTCTGACGCAGACGTCGGTTCACTCTACGTTTAGTTCTGTACATAAAGAAAACCAATACAATAATACCAGCAAACAGAGTGGCTATAACTCCAAACATGAGTGTTGCCTGCTCCTGAAGCCTTAACAGCTCTTTCTGTTTACGTATATCCTCTTCGCGCTGACGAATAACCTCTCTACTACTTTGTAAGAGTTTGTCTTTCTCTACCGTCTCAAGACCTAACTGCTCTATTATACCCTGGTTCTTATAACGCTCTTTTAATAGAAGATCTTTCTCATGTTCATAACCTTTAAGAATATCTTTCTGCTTAAGAATATCCTGTTCTTTACTACTCAACTCCTGCTGTGTCTGATCAAGCTGACCTCTTGTCTGACGCAATAAAATTGCATTATCTGATTGTAGCCTCTCAATTCTGTCTATGTAATCATTCTCTTTACGCGCATTTTTTACCTTTATTGCGTTAAGCTGTTTCTGCTTTGCCGATAGCACTCTTGAATGTAATTTCTTCTCCAGTTTTAACAGAGCATCAGATACAACAGCTGCCTCACGGTATAATTCAACTCTTACATACAACTCGTACAGATCTTCTATAAATGATTTTCTTTCTGATTCCGGTGTGATTTTAAATGCATACTTTACCACAGGAGAGTAATAATACTCCTTTGCACGTTCCTTTGACTTAAGTTTATCTTCGCACAGTAGTCCTATTTCTATAAGTTTACGAGATAGTTCAAGATATCTTCCGTTATCCTGGTATACTCCGGCCTCCTCTTCGTAATAGTATATAGCATCATCAAGCATTTTCTGTTTTTCATATGCTCTGGCTATAATACCCAAAACAGCAGCGTGTTCCCAGAAATCACCAAAATCTTTACTATTTATAATTTTTTCACCTTCGTATACACAATCAACCGGGTTACTTTTAAGTAATTTGTTTAATCTGTCAAGATTATCTGTCTGAGCCAACAACTCTCCATAAATAAAAACAGATACGACAAAAATCGTAACAACTTTATAAATAACATGTTTACATTTTAAAACACTCATAAAATCTGTTTTTCAGATAGAATTGCTAATAAATTTACAAAATAAAAGATCAAACTACAGCATTTTTCCACTTTCCTTTTAAAAGGAAAATTAAAGAAATTCCTCCTAACGAAATAGCATAAATATATTCCGAAGTCCAAACAACTGAAATTGACGGTTTTGCATAATTAGTTAACAAAAAAACGTATAATAAATATATTACAATAACTACAATCTCTATACCAAACGATACATTTGTTTTTCCAGTACCTGATACCGCACTAAATATTACAAATGCCGTTCCCAAAAAAGTTGCACTACCGCAAACAACATACAACGCACTTATACTTTCACTAATTATTACAGGGTCATTTGTATATATTCTAAGAATAATATCAGGGAATATAAAACCAACAATTACAAATCCGGCAACAGATACAATACACATAAGTACCGTTTTATACATTACTGCCAAAACCTCGTTTATCCTACCCTGTCCCATTACCTGACTTACAAGTGTATTTGTAGCCGATGAGTATCCCATAATTGGTATTAATAATACAACATATACGCTACGCACAACATTAGATACTGCCAAAGGCATCTCTCCCAAGTGTTCTACCATAAGAAAAAACAGAAACCAACCACCTATAGATATAAAGTTCTGCATCATCATTGGCGTAGCAATTCTTATATTATTGGTAAATACCTTTTTATTAAACCCTTTTAGTTTAAACAGTTGATACTTATCATGTGGTACTCTGAAATATGTAACAAGTAGAAAACATACAAATGCACTTCCTTCAGCAATTACCGATGCTAATGCTGCACCACGTATACCCATTGGCTCCAGACCAAGTCCGCCAAATATAAACCAATAGTCAAGAGTTACATTTACCGCTGCCATAAGTACAGTAGTATATGTTATTATTTTTGTACGTGCCACACCCAGATAAAATGCTCTGAACAGGAAGTTAAAAAAGGCGAAGAACACACCATATATACGCGTCTGTATATACTCTGTAGAGGCTCCTGATATATTATCAGAACTCATTATTGTGTCAAATATGGTTCCTCCAAACAACTGAACTACAGAGAACATAAGAATAGCTAATGGTAATAAGAAATATATAGATTGCCCAATAACTCCTCCTATTCTGTCATAGTTAGATTCGCCATATCGCCTTGCAATAATAATTTGTGCACCAATACCATATCCCCACCCCAGCATTGCCGCTGCATAGTAGAATAATCCGGCAACAGCTCCGGCACCCAGTTCAACCTGTCCTACACGTCCAAGGAATGCTGTATCGGTCACGTTAATAATATTCTGTGCAATACTTCCAAGAATAATAGGATATGCAATTGCCCAGATATGTTTGTATGTTACTGTTGTTTTCAAATAATTTAATGTTTAAAAAAGGGGCATCTTAACATGCCCCTTCTGACAAATTATAAATGATCTTCAAAATATCTTGAAACTGTATTCATTAAGTGAACACGATCTTTACCTCTTACATTATGCGGATGAGTTGGATATATCATATAGTCGATAAGTTTACCCTTCTTAACGCACTCACGAAGGAACAACTGGCTATGTTGCCAAACAACTGTTGGATCAATAGCACCATGAATAATCATAAGTCTTCCTTTAAGGTCATCAACCTTATTAATCAACGATGAATTTTTGTATCCTTCAGGATTCTCTTGCGGTTTATCCATATAGCGCTCTCCATACATAATCTCATAATATTTCCAGTCAATAACCGGCCCACCGGCAACACCAACCTTAAATATATCGTTATGCTTCAACAGCATCGATATTGTCATAAATCCACCATAACTCCATCCATGTACACCCATTCTGTTTTTATCTACATATGGTAACGACATCAGGTAATTAACCCCTGCCATCTGGTCCTCAACCTCTGGTGTACCTAACTGGCGATGTATTGCACTCTCAAATTTATGTCCACGGTGTGCAGTACCTCTGTTGTCAAGTGTAAAGGCAATATATCCTTTCTGTGCCATATACTGCTGCCACATGCGTGTTGCACCCATCCACTTGTTTGTTACAAGCTGAGAATGAGGCCCTCCATACACATAAACAATTACCGGATATTTCTTATTAGGATCAAAATCAGCAGGAAGTATCATTCTGTAGTACAGGTCAGTCTTTCCATCTTTTGCTTTTAAACTACCAAGTTTTATCTCTCCAAGGTTATAATCTTTATAAGGATTTTTTGCCTGTAGCAGATTCTTTATCTTTTTGCCTTTTGTAGATGAAATCTCGATTGTACGAGGATTATTCAGACTTGAATAGTTATCTATAAAATATGATTTACTACCATTCAGTTTTACATTATGGTAACCTTCTGCTTTTGTAAGTCTTGTCATCTTTCCTGATTTCAAGCTTACTTTATACAGATTATTATCAATTGGCGAATCTTTTGTTGCTGTAAAGTAGATATACTTTGCCGATTTATCAGTTCCTATAAGGTTACGTATTGCCCAATCGCCTTTAGTAATCTGTTTAATAAGTTTACCCTCTGTAGTATAAAGGTAAAGATGCTTATACCCGTCACGTTCACTATGCCATACAAATCTATCAGAGCTATTTGGCATAAAGTATAATCTGTCTTCCGGCTCAACCCACGATTCACTTCTCTCTTCAAACAGTGTTTTCACAAGTTTACCTGTAGCAGCACTATACTTATTAAGCATCATGTGGTTCTGCTCTCTATTTAATACAGCAATGTATATGTACTGCTCTTTTGGTCCCCAACTGATATTTGTTAAATATTGCTCGCTTTCAGGATTATTATCTACAAATACAGTTTTGTTACTTGCTATATTGTATATACCCAACTTAATATGCTCACTCTTCATACCAGCCATTGGGTACTTGATATTACGCAACTCCGCAACCCTTTTATCTACATCTACAAGTGGATAATCTGTAACCTCCGATTCATCTTTCTGATAAAATGCAATGTACTTTGATTCCGGCGACCAAAATATTCCGCCTGAAATACCAAACTCACTACGACTCACAGCCTGACCAGAAACTATATTCTTATCACTCTCATTAGTAATTGCAACATCATTACTGTTCTTATCTGAAACATACAGGTTATTACCTTTTGTATAAGCAATCATATCCAGATTCTTATTAAAGGTAATATTGTTCCACTCTCTCTTATAACTCTTTTTAGCAATTACCTTCTTAGCTGCAATATCAAAAACAACTCTGTATCCTTTTGCATAGAATGAGATTCTGTTAAACGATATCCATGATACTCTTGGAAAACGCTTCAATTCATCTATCCCGTTACTCTTAATCACTGAATTAACTTGATCTAAGGTAATCAAGGTTTTCTCTTTTTTTGATGTAACACTTTGTGTATACAGAGTATTCTCTTTTACAAATGTATACTCTTTACTATCAGGTCTCCACAATAGCTGATTTATAGTTGATGGTCTGAATTTATAATACCCCAACATTGCATCTTCCATTGTAAGCACCTTGTCCTGCCCCCATGCCACACAGTTGCCTAAAAGCAACACTGACAATAACAACAATGTTTTTCTCATATTAAACTTATATTATTTAAAAATTTATCCGGTACGATTAACTGTACCAAAAATACTTTTTTTTAATAAACATAATAGTATTGCCTGAGCTAAATTGGTAATATCGTTATGCATTAAATATGCAGTGATCAAAATATACTGATTATCAAGTGTAATTAAATTGTGGTTAATCCCATTTTTTTGTAATTTATGTAATAAATAAACACCATTATTTATATGAGTGACTTTTTATTACAGGCAATAATGCAGTTACTGGCTCTTGTTTCGCCAGATGATAAAGAAGTATTCAGAAGAAAAAGAAAATCTGTAATTGCTTTCCTTACAACCAAGGTCTCTTCTAAATTAGCTGAAGAGTATATTGCCCTTTTTGACGATTACTACTCTATTAGTATTGAGAGAAGAAGACAGCGTCAGAAAAAAAATAAAAAGTCGACTCCTGATTCTGTAAAGATACTCCATTTATGCAGTGCTATTAATCAGGATATTACTCATGATCAGAAGATAGATCTTGTGATTCGTGTATTAGAATATATGAAATCTGATGATGGAACACTGACAGACAGGGATTTGTCTCTTTTTAAGATGATATCAGGAGTATTTAATCTGCCGGAGAAAGAGTATAAAGAGCTATTTGGTTTTATTACCACAAAAATTGAAAATCTTGACAGAGACAATGCTAATTTGGTTTTCGTTGAGGAGAGAAGAAGCCGGAATAAAGGATCGGTATCAATACAGAAAGATGGTTTTTCCGGCACTCTGGTATTCCTGTATATTGATAATATACATATGTTTTATGTAAAATATACCGGAGAAACAGAATATGATTTAAATGGCCAGACTCTTGAAAATGAAATAGTATCACCTTTTGTACAGGGTTCCTCTATAAGAAACATAAATATTGTACCAATATACTACTCTGATATACTATTTGAGCTTACTCGTCACAAAACAAATTCAAAAGTCGTGCTACAGGTTAGCGATGTCTGGTATTTCTTTAAGAACGGTAAGCTGGGATTAAAAGAGATATCATTTAATGCTCATGCAGGAAAAATAGTTGGTATAATGGGTATGTCCGGTTCAGGAAAAACTACCCTGCTTAATGTATTAAACGGCTCGTTAGTTCCACAAGAGGGCTCAGTAAATATTAACGGACTAAACATTCACAATAAAGAGAACTCTCTGGATGGGTTAATTGGTTATGTTTCGCAAGACGATCTGCTTCTTGAAGAGTTAACTGTGTATGAGAATCTGATGTTTAATGCAAAGTTCTGTTTTAGCAGTTACTCAAAAGAGAAGATAAATGAGATTATAAATGGTCTGCTTGCCAGCCTTGGTATGATGAAAATAAAGGACATGAAGGTTGGTAGTCCTTTGAATAAAAAAATTAGTGGAGGACAACGTAAAAGGTTAAATATAGCTCTTGAGTTGCTAAGAGAACCTGCAATTATGTTTCTTGACGAACCCACATCAGGATTATCGTCAATGGACTCTGAGAACATAATGGAGCTTTTAAGAGAGCTTGCATTTAAAGGGAAATTGATAGTTGTAGTAATACATCAGCCTTCTTCTGATATATACAAGATGCTTAATCAGTTACTATTACTTGATAGTGGAGGGCAGCTAATTTACGATGGCGACCCACTTGATGCTATAACATATTTTAAAGGAAGAGCACATAAGACAGATATCTCGGAGTCGGAATGTACGCAGTGCGGTAATGTAAACTCAGAGCAGTTATTTAATATAGTAGAGTCGCATCTGGTTGATGAATTTGGTAAGCGCACAACAAAAAGAAGAATTAACACAGGAGAATGGGTAAACTATTTCAAGATATTCAAGACAGAAGACAGATATATAGATGACTCAACCTCAGATATACCAAAGATATCGTTTAAAGTACCCGGAAAACTAAGGCAATTACTGATATTTACTCACAGAGATCTTCTCTCCAAATTTTCAAATAAACAGTATGTGGTTGTAAATCTTTTTGAGGCACCTGTACTTGCATTTATACTATCGTATCTGGTAAGGTTTTTCAATAGTTTCAGAGAAAACAGCAGCTACACATTTATCGAGAATAATAATCTTCCTGTATACATTTTTATATCGGTAATTGTGGCTGTATTTATAGGATTATCTGTTAGTGCCGATGAAATAATTAAAGACAGAAAGATTAGAAAGAGAGAGAAATTCCTGAGTCTCAGCAGAAATAGTTACCTGATGTCTAAAGTATTGTCTCTTACACTTATCTCTGCTGTACAGTCGTTTTTATTTGTAATTGTTGGCAATAGTATGCTTGAGATAAAGGATATGTATTTTGAGTACTGGATAGTTCTGTTCTCAACATGGGTATCAGCAAATTTAATGGGGCTAATTATATCAGACAGTTTTAAAACTGTAGTTACAATATATATACTGATACCTTTTCTGGTTATTCCACAGATAATACTAAGTGGTATAATTGTAAAATACGACAAACTTAACCCTCAGATATCATCACCTGTAGATATACCACTATACGGAGAACTGATTCTGAGCAGATGGGCATTTGAGGCACTTGCCGTGAAACAGTTCAGAGATAATGAGTACGAACAGAGATATTACACAATAAACAAATATATTAGTCAAATAGAGTTTAAAAAGAACTACTGGTTACCGGAGGTGTCAAATAAGGTTAATGAGCTTAAGAACGGTATTAAAACAGGTATAGATAAAGAAAAATCTATACGTTACCACAGTGTAATTATCAATGAAATATCTAAGGAGAATAGTAATGAGTTTCATCCAAAGATTGTGTTTAATAGCCTGCTTGTTAATAATAATACACCTTTAACTATTGATTACCTGAACTCAATATCTAAGTATCTTGCTGATACAAAGGATTACTATATAAGTATGCATAACAAAATGATTGTACAACGAGATGCAATAACAAGACGATTAATAGATGATATGGGTTCAACAGAAAACTTTCTGGAATGGAAAGGGAAATACTTTAATAGTAGTCTGAGCCAATTTATAAGAAAATCGGACGAGAAATACAGGGTTATTGAACACAACAACGAGCTGTTTCAGAAGATAGACCCAATATATATGAATCCGATAAAACGAAATATTAAAGCTCACTTCTTTAGCCCTACAAAGTACATATTCGGTATATCTGTATCTACGTTTGTAACAAATATTATTATGATATGGTTCTTTAGTCTTATATCATATA
Organism: Bacteroidales bacterium; assembly: GCA_025210735.1. Taxonomy (GTDB): domain Bacteria; phylum Bacteroidota; class Bacteroidia; order Bacteroidales; family UBA6680; genus UBA6680. The sequence goes on along the minus strand of JAOARD010000014.1, from coordinate 18,148 downwards.
TAATACTATATTTTAGCCTGTTAAGAAGGTTACTATCTATTGGAAGTATAAAGATAAAAATTAAAAAGAAGAGCAATATAATAAACTAAAAGCTGCCAGATATTGGCAGCTTTTAAGCAATACTATAATATATAGAATTAATCAACTATCTCAATCATCTTGAATGGTATACGGATAATAGATTCATAATCCTCTCCAGCCTCCAACATATCCTCATCATCCTCTTCGTAGTACCAGTTAATGACCACATCGTGTCTTGCCTTCTTTATAGCTTCTAATTTCTTAAAAACATCTAATATACATTTAGAAGAGCTGGTATTAAAATACTCCAACTGCATATTAACTGTTGTAATTTCATGAGGTTCCTTCTCGTATTTATCTAACCAGTCAACAACAGGCTTATAGAACTCAATAGAATTCTCTGGTATTGAACGCCCTTTTATTTCAATCAATCCTTTTTGCGGATCCATAGTTATGGCTGGTGTCTTAGGTGTACCTTCTATAGAAACTGTTTCCATAAATCTTATGTATTTAATTCTTTATTAACAAAAACGTCTAATCTAAAAAAGTAATAGTCATCATTCACAGAAGAGAAATCGTAATCGAGTTTATTACCCGTCTTACGCGCTATATCCATCAGGCCTAATCCCCCTCCGCCTTTTTCAGAAAACGACTGATTATTTAAAATCTCTTTATATTTTAGCTTTAGCTCCTCTTTTGTAGCAGAATTTATCTCTCTTATCCTGTTCTCAAGATCTCTTTTTTTATCCTTCTGTACAAAATTTGCTGTCGAAATTAATACTTTATTTTCTAACATCGACAACATATAACAACCAAAACGCTCATTTTCTGAAATACCTTCAATGTTTCTGGGTTGGTCAACATGATGATACAGATTCTGTAAACTCTCAACCAATACATGATAGATTCTCTTCTTTACAGAAGATTTTACAGACAACCTATCTAACTTACACTCAATTATATTAAGAGTGTTTGATAGTATGTCAGAAGTGATGTCTCCCTTAAAAGCCAAAAGAACATCTCCTTTTATCATATCTTCATAATAACGATTCAACTCTATCTATTTTACTTTCAAAACCATTCCTAAATTTAGAAAAACTATATTTGCCATACAATAGTGTAAACGAATTAGATATAAGTTTTTTATAAAAAACAGCTTATTTCAGTTTTATTTCACTAAAGATCCTACTAAAATCCGGTTATATTCATCTCCATTTATTATACTTACAGCTTTTTTAAATACTTTATTATCGTTATTTGTAATAAAGAAATAAGCTGATGTATCCCATAAATCACGTGCTATCAGAGCCTTTAATATAAGTCGTATTTCATTTTCAGATGTTGCATAATCGTTTTTATTATAATTAACACCATACGACTCAGCAAAGTTTATAAACTCTTTCATAAATTTTGAATCTATCTCAAACTCCTCAGAAAAATTCTTTATTGAGTAATAAGATTTATGCAACTTAATCCGGTTATCATCAACATATTTCAATACAAAATCATTTATAACACTTTTACTTAGCAGATCTCTGTAATAATCTGAGTAGGTAGAGGTATCAATAGGCACAAATATATCAGGCATTATACCACCGCCACCATATACCGTTCTTCTCGATTTAAGTGTCTTAAACTTTAAATCCTCATCAAAATGTATGCTATCTTTTGTGCTAAATTCTCCATTCCTATACCTTTCGCTGATCTCATTTTTATATACATCTACTCCCTTTTTATAAGGTTTCTGAATCAATCGTCCGGTTGGGGTATAATAACGCGATGTAGTAATTCTTATTACAGAACCATCTGGTAATAGGTAAGCATTCTGAACCAATCCTTTACCAAACGATCTGCGCCCAACAATAACACCTCTGTCCCAATCCTGAACTGCTCCGGATATAATCTCACTCGCCGATGCAGAACCTTCGTCAATAAGTACAACAACTCTTGACCCTCTTAACTTTCCACTCTCCTTATCCGCTACATACTCCTTTTTAGAAGAGTGTGTTCCTTCTGTATATACCAACAACGATTTATGTGGTAAAATTTCATTAAGAATTGATATAGCTATATCCATATAACCACCAACATTACCACGCAGATCAAGTATTATATTTCTGGTATTTCCCAATTCATTAAGAGCCTTCATAAACTCATTATATGATGTCTTTGCAAACCTGTTAAGCCGTATGTAACAGGTATTATCATCTACTCTGTACGATGCCTCAACACTAAAAATTGGTATTGTATCACGTATTATACAAAAATCTATAAGTTCCCCTTTTCTGTATACCGTTACATTTACTATCGATCCCTTCTCCCCTTTTAGCAGACTCATTATCTGCGAATCTGTTATCTCAATATTCGCTATATTTTCACCCTCTATCTTAACAATTCTGTCGCCCGCTTTAAGACCTGCTTTTGCAGATGGTCCTCCGGTAATTGTAGACAGAACTAATAACGTATCCCGGTAAACCTCAAACTGAATACCAATACCCTCAAACTCTCCGTCAAGCTGTTCTGTAATATCCTGCACATCCTCAGCCGAAATATAGGTTGAGTGCGGATCAAGGCTCTCTATTATCCTCTTTAAACCAGTCTCAACAATATCCTTGGTTTTCACTGAATCAACATAAAGATTTTTAAGATAATACAATGCCCTGTTCATCTTTAACGAATGAAGATAAAACTCATCATCCTGAGATTTTAACGTGGTTGCCAGTACAAATAGTGCGATTAAAAACAACAAGATTCTTTTCATACAACGTCTGCTTTCATTTTTTATGTTCTGTATACTTACAATTATCTCCTCGCGATAATTATATTTAAGTAATTAATAGAGCTGTACACGATCATACTTTACAAATAGTATCTGCAATACAAACAGCTATACTAATATCTCTTTTGCTCAGACTACAAATAAATAAGTAAGAACAACCGAGCTTTATATGCTTACGTCAGGTAAATACTTTGGTTACACTTTATAAAAAAATAAGCCGACAAATGTCGGCTTATTATCAAATATTGTTGTACTGTTTTATTCCCACTCAATTGTTGCAGGTGGCTTAGAACTAATATCATATACCACTCTGTTAATACCTTTAACCTGGTTAATTATTTTATTAGATATTTTTGCTAAAAATTCATATGGTAGATGAACCCAGTCAGCAGTCATGCCGTCAGTTGATTGTACAGCTCTAAGAGCAACACAGTTCTCATACGTACGCTCATCGCCCATTACACCAACAGATTGTACAGGAAGTAAAATAACTCCCGCCTGCCATACATCATTATACAGACCATCTTCCTTTAGCCCATTTATAAATATAGCATCAGCCTCCTGAAGTATCTTTATTTTATCTTCAGTTATATCACCAAGTATACGTATTGCTAATCCTGGTCCCGGAAATGGATGACGTTGCAACAACGAATCTCTGATACCAAGTGCTTTTCCAACTCTACGTACCTCATCTTTAAATAACAGATTTAGTGGCTCAACAATCTTAAGATTCATCTTCTCAGGTAATCCACCAACGTTATGATGAGATTTAATTGTAACTGATGGTCCGTTTACAGAAACCGACTCAATTACATCAGGATAAATAGTACCCTGACCAAGCCATTTAGCATTCTTTATCTTCTTTGCTTCTGCATCAAATACATCAATAAATACCTTACCAATAGCTTTTCTCTTCTTCTCAGGATCACTTAATCCGGCAAGAGCATCAAGAAATTGCTTCTTAGCATCAACACCAATAACATTAAGTCCCATATGCTGATACGAATCAAGAACAGATTCAAATTCGTCCTTTCTTAGCAGACCATTATCTACAAAGATACATGTAAGGTTATCGCCAATAGCTCTGTTCAGAAGTACAGCTGCAACTGTAGAGTCAACACCTCCTGATAATCCAAGAACAACCTTCTCTTCTCCTATCTGTTGCTTCAACTTCTCAACTGTAGTCTCTGCAAACGAATCAGGAGTCCAGTTCTGAGAACATCCACAGATATCTACTACAAAATTGTTTAGTATCTGCTTTCCCTCTAATGAGTGATATACCTCAGGATGAAACTGAAGTGCATATGTTGTTTCTCCTTCAATCTGATAAGCAGCAATTTTAACATCCTTTGTACTTGCTGTAATCTTATAACTATCCGGTATTTTTGCTATTGTATCGCCATGCGACATCCACACCTGTGAGTCAGCTGATACCCCTTTAAACATAGGGCATGAGTTGTCTACATACTGAAGATTAGCTCTTCCATACTCTCTCTTGTCTGAAGGCATTACTTCACCACCAAAACTATGCGCTAAGTGCTGCGCTCCGTAACAAACTCCTAAAAGAGGATATTTACCTTTTATCTTAGATAAATCCGGTATTGGAGCGTTCTCATCTCTTACTGAAAACGGACTACCTGAAAGGATAACTCCTTTTACTGTCTCGTCAAGATCTAAATCTTTATTAAAAGGATAAATCTCACAATAAACATTTATCTCACGAATACGTCTGGCAATTAACTGTGTGTACTGAGACCCAAAATCAAGAATTACTATCTTTTCCAACATAGGTGTGTTGTATTAGTTATTTTGGGATTCAAAATTAATCAAATTATTCAAAATATCTTCTATTTTTTTACAGAAGGTACTTTTTGTATTGTGTGCATTATACTATTACACATTTACAACACTAATAACTGATAATTAACATGCTAAAGATGGTTCTAATATACAGAAACAAGCATATATACAGCAACAGATATACATAAGTAGTTTTAAAAGAAGGTATTCAGAAATTTACAGATAAAAACAAGATAGTTATATAAATAACATATAACTATATCTCATACACCTTCATCTCTTTTGCCTCTGAAACAGGTTCAAAAACACTCTTTGTTTCATCAACAAACTTTCTCATATCCTTATAACGAGACGAGTAGTGTCCTATAGCCAGATGTTTTACTCCGGTAAGCTTTGCAAATTTAGCTGCCTGCAATGTTGTTGAGTGTCCGGTCTTCTTTGCCATCTTTAAATCCTCATGCAAAAAAGTTGTTTCATGATACAACAGATCAGCCCCACGTACATAATCAATATACTTCTCAGAGTAGGCAGTATCACTGCAATAAACGTACTTTTTAGGCTCTCTTGCAGGTATTGTAAGCTTTGAGTTAGGTATAACCTCTCCAGAAGGTAATGTGTAGTCTCTGCCTGCTTTAATAAGCCCACGTTGTGGTCCCGGAACAGAATATGTCTCAATCATATCCATATTCAGATGTGGTGGTAAAGGTTTTTCCTTTACAATAAATCCGCATGTTGGAATTCTGTGCTTAAGCGGTACTGACATAACCTCAACCTTAGCATCCTCAAAAACAACCTTTGGCTCGTTATAATCCAGATCGTGATAAACAATATCAAACTGCAAGTTCTTCTCAAAATATCCAAGATAATTTCCCATTACCCTACGCATATCTTTATGTGCATGGATATACAATGGGTTCTTTCTGCCCAACAGACTAAATGTAGAGATTAATCCGGGCAACCCAAACATATGGTCACCATGCATATGGCTAATAAATATATGGTTAATCTTAAGAAATTTCACCTTAGCCTTACGCAACTGTATCTGAGTTCCCTCACCACAATCTATCAAAAAAAACCGCTCCTGTACGTTTAATACCTGAGCGGTTGTGAATCTATTTTTTGTAGGTAATGCAGATGCACTACCTAGAATTGTCACAAAAAAAGACATTTATAATTTTTCCTCTTCCTTATTAATAATATCAATAGCTTCTTCTGTTGAGTAAGCAATATTCAGAACTGTATCTAATTGCGATATAGTAATCAGTCTGTCAACAGCCTCTGTAAGACCACAAAGAACAAACGTTCCATTAGCATTTTTACACAATCTGTTACCTACCAGAATAGCACTCAAACCTGACGAATCGCAATACTGACATTTACTAATATCAAGTATTATATTGCGTTCACCATTCCCTGAAACCAAAACCAGCTCCGACTTAAGTGTCGGAGCATTGTTTGTATCAAGTTTTTCCTCGTTAGCCGAGACTATTGTAAAGTTATCGTTTTTATCAATATTAAAACCCATACGGAAAAAGAAATTAATTACTACTCTCCTTTTTCATCCTTCTCCATCTGGTCCTTAAGAGCAGCTAGATCAGAAATATCACCTAAAGTAGTCTTTTCCATGTTTGATTTCAACTTTTTAACTACCTTTTTTGTATTATCTGAACTCTCTTTACGCTCTGCAGAATCAGCAGCTCTCTTAACATCCTCGAATACACGGCTGTGTGAAACGATGATCTTCTTAGCTGACTTGTTAAACTCAATTACTTTGAATTGTAGTTTCTCATCTGCTTTAGCTGAAGATCCTTCCTCTTTTACAAGGTGCTTTGGAGTAGCGAAACCTTCAACACCATAAGGAAGAGCAACAATTGCACCTTTCTCAGACATATCGATAATTGTTCCTTCGTGGATTGATCCTACGTTGAATAATGTCTCGAATACATCCCATGGGTTCTCCTCAAGTTGCTTGTGTCCTAGGCTTAGACGACGGTTATCTTTGTCGATCTCAAGAACAACAACCTCGATATCAGCTCCTATCTGAGTAAACTCAGCTGGGTGCTTAATTTTCTTAGTCCATGATAGGTCAGAGATGTGGATAAGTCCGTCAACACCCTCTTCGATCTCAACAAAAACACCAAAGTTAGTGAAGTTACGAACCTTAGCAGTGTGCTTAGTTCCAACTGCGTAACCCTCTTCAATCTTCTCCCATGGATCAGCTTTAAGTTGCTTAATACCAAGTGACATCTTACGCTCTTCTCTGTCTAGAGTAAGAATCTGAGCCTCTACAGTATCTCCTACTTTCAAGAACTCCTGTGCACTGCGTAGGTGCTGTGACCAAGACATCTCTGAAACGTGGATAAGACCCTCAACACCTGCTGCGATTTCAACAAATGCACCGTAATCAGCCATAACAACAACCTTACCTGATACCTTATCTCCAACAGAAAGGTTAGAATCAAGTGAATCCCATGGATGTGGAGTAAGCTGCTTAAGACCAAGAGCAATACGCTTCTTATCGTCATCAAAGTCAAGGATTACAACATTCAGTTTCTGATCTAACTGAACAATCTCCTCTGGATGTGATACACGACCCCATGATAGATCTGTAATATGGATAAGACCATCTACGCCACCAAGGTCGATGAATACTCCGTATGAAGTAATATTTTTAACAGTACCTTCAAGTACCTGTCCTTTTTCAAGTTTTGCAATAATATCTTTCTTCTGCTGCTCAAGCTCAGCCTCAATAAGAGCCTTATGCGAAACAACAACGTTCTTAAATTCGTGGTTAATCTTAACAACCTTGAATTCCATAGTTTTACCAACGTAAACATCGTAGTCACGGATTGGCTTAACATCAATTTGCGATCCTGGTAGGAACGCCTCAATTCCAAATACATCTACAATCATACCACCTTTAGTACGACACTTGATGTATCCCTTAATGATTTCTTCTTTCTCAAGAGACTCATTAACACGATCCCAAGAACGTAAAGCTCTTGCTTTTTTGTGTGAAAGTACAAGCTGACCTTTTTTGTCCTCTGTGCTCTCTACGTAAACCTCTACTGAATCACCAACCTTTAGTTCTGGATTGTAACGGAACTCGTTTAATCCAACAACACCTTCTGATTTGTAACCAATGTTGATTACAACTTCTCTTTTGTTTAATGATACTACAACTCCATCAATAACTTCGTTCTCAACAACGGTAGATAGTGTTTCGTTGTACTGATTCTCATACTCAGCTTTTTTATCTGCTGAATAAACTTCACCTTTAGCGTAACTATCCCAATCAAAATCTGATTGTGGCTCTAAATGCTGAACCCCTTTTTTTAATTCTTCTTGAGACATTTCTTTGTTCTCTGCCATGGTTAAATTTTTAAAAATTAATATGTTAGACTTTATATTATATAAACTGGGTGCAAAAGTACTATTTAATTACATTATAGCAAACTATTGTTTCCATTTTTTACATTTCAATACACTGATTTTTGACCAATTACAAAATATTTTATTAAACATTAAAACTATTTATATTAATACATAAAATGTATATTTGTGGTTACCGATATCAGAACGCTATTTTCGCCATATAAACATTAGGTGAAATAACACACTGGCAACTGGTGTTTTATTATTGATTATTATAATAATATAAAAAGTAAAACAGATGAAACGAAGCATGAGAATGGTCATTCACACACGAAGATGATTATTATGCGGTGTTCCATCTGACAAATGAAAAACAAATATAAACAGATGAAAATTTGTATTGTAGGAACAGGATATGTTGGACTTGTATCAGGAACATGCTTTGCCGAAACAGGAATTAATGTATCATGCGTAGATATAGATCCAAACAAGATTGACAAACTAAATGCAGGTATTATACCTATATATGAACCAGGACTTGAACACCTTGTAAAGAGAAACATGGAGCAGAACCGTCTGCACTTCACAACCTCACTAAAAGAGGGTATGGAAGATGCTCAGGCTGTTTTTATTGCCGTTGGTACACCTCCTGACGAAGATGGAAGCGCCGATCTGCAATATGTTCTTGATGTAGCTAAAGAGATTGGTCAGCATATGACAGACTATCTTGTTGTGGTTACAAAAAGTACCGTACCAATAGGAACGTCACATAAAGTTAAGAATGCTGTTCAATCAAGTATAAACAAGCGCGGTGTCTCAATTGAGTTTGATGTAGCATCTAATCCTGAGTTCCTTAAAGAGGGTGATGCTCTTAACGACTTCTTCAGACCAGACAGAATTGTGGTTGGGGTTGATAGTGAAAGAGCGAAGAATATATTCGATAAAATATACAAATCGTTTACACTGAACAGATACCGCACAATATATATGGACATTGCCTCAGCTGAGATGACTAAGTACGCAGCAAATGCTATGCTTGCTACAAAAATCAGTTTCATGAACGATATTGCCAACTTCTGTGAGATTGTTGGAGCCGATGTTGAGATGGTACGTAAAGGAATAGGAAGCGATTCAAGAATTGGTACTCACTTTATATATCCTGGTGTTGGATACGGTGGATCTTGTTTCCCGAAAGATGTAAAAGCACTTGTAAAAACTGCTGAGGAGAATCAGTACTCACTTGAGGTACTTAAAGCTGTTGAGGATGTAAACAATCGTCAGAAGCAACGTATGTACACCAAAATAGATAAATATTTTAATGGTAACCTTGCCGGAAAAAAGATAGCTATCTGGGGGCTGTCATTTAAACCAAATACTGATGATATGCGCGAGGCTCCATCGTTGGTACTTATTAATATGTTACTTGAAGCAGGAGCAAAAGTATCGGCATACGATCCTATTGCAAAAGAGGAAGCTTCTCGTATTCTGGGCGACAAGATAGAGTATGCTAAAGACCAGTATGAGGCACTGCTTGAAGCTGATGCACTACTTCTTGTAACTGAATGGCGCGAATTCCGTGTACCAAACTTTAAGGTTATGGAGAAGCTTATGAGCAATAAAGCAATTTTCGACGGACGAAACATATACGAGCCGGAAGAGCTTACTGAGCTTGGATGGTATTATAAAGGAATAGGAAGATAATATTTAAAAGAGAAAAATGACAAATATTCTTGTTTGCGGATCTGACGGACAACTGGGTAGCGAACTAAAAGCTATAGAGTTGCAGTACAATAACTGCAATTTTATATTTACAGACTACAATACAGTAGACATAACAGATCCGGAATCGCTAAATAGCGCTGTAGATAAACATAAGCCGGAATGGATAATAAACTGTGCAGCATATACTGCCGTTGACAAAGCTGAAGAAGAGGTTGATAAAGCCTTTCTGATAAACCATACAGGAACAAAAAACCTTGGTGCAATATCAAAGAAGAGTGGTATTAAACTAATACATGTGTCTACAGACTATGTCTTCAACGGACAGGGAACAGAGCCATACAGGGAGGATCAGGATACAGATCCGGTTACTGTTTATGGCAGATCTAAACTTGCAGGTGAGCAAGAACTTGAAGACAACAACAATGCTATGACAATACGTACATCGTGGTTATACTCATCGTTCGGGAATAACTTTGTAAAAACTATGTTACGTCTGGCAAAAGAGAGACCTGAGCTTGGCGTTGTAAACGATCAGAAAGGAACACCAACATATGCGGCAGACCTTGCAAAAGCAATTATACAGATAGTGTCTGATTGTAGCTCTAACAAAACAAACTTTGTATCAGGTGTATATCACTACAGTAACCTGGGACAATGCACATGGTTCGACTTCGCTTCTGAAATACTTAAAATCAAAGGTTTTAGTACACCAGTAAAACCTGTAACAAGCGATCATTTTGTTCAGGCAGCTAAACGACCTGCCTATAGCATTATGGATAAATCTAAGATAATTAACACATATAATATAGAGATAAACCAATGGGAGAAATCTCTAAAAAACTGTCTAAAACTTATTGATTAATAAACTAAACAAACATAATATCTATTGCACACGGTATGATTATTATGCAAGTTCATATGACTATTAAAAAGAAGAAATATACAGATGAGTAATCTTGAAGATATAGCAAAACAGAGAGCCACACAATGGCTTGATTCAGATATTGAGAACACAGATAAAGAGACAATAAAATCGTATTCAGAGAAGGAGCTTTTTGAGGCCTTCTATAAAGATCTTGAGTTTGGTACAGGAGGACTTAGAGGAGAGATGGGTATTGGAACAAACAGGGTTAACAAATACACCATTGGTAAAGCAACACAAGGACTTGCAAACTACCTTAAAAAGAGCTTTGCTGATCGCGAAACAATTACTGTTGCCATTGCACACGACAGCCGTAACAATTCCAGATTCTTTATGGATATTACAGCGGCAGTACTATCAGCAAACAACATTAACGTACTGATATTTGATGAACTACGCCCTACTCCTGAATTATCGTATGTTGTAAGAGAGTACAATTGCCAGTGTGGTATTGTAATTACAGCATCGCATAATCCAAAAGAGTATAACGGCTACAAAGTGTACTGGGAAGATGGCGGACAGATTGTACCACCATACGATAAAGAGATTATAGATAGCGTAAACAATGTATCATCAATAGATCAGATAAAATTTAATGCCAATGAAAGCATCATCAAAATGCTTGATAACGAGGTTGACGATAAATATCTGGACGCTATAAAATCGTTATCGCTTAATCCGGATATAATAAAAAAACACTCCGATATAGGCATTGTATACACACCAATACACGGTACAGGCTACAAACTGGTTCCTGACTGTCTTAACAAACTGGGATTTACCAACGTAATGAGTGTTGATGAACAAAATGCACCTGATGGTAACTTCCCTACAGTAAAATATCCGAACCCTGAAGAGCGTGATGCCCTGAATATGGCAATAGAGAAGGCTGAAAAAACGGGAGCCGATATTGTAATGGGTACCGATCCTGATAGCGACAGAGTTGGTATTGCCGTTAGAGACAATAATAACAAGATAGTTATACTTAACGGAAACCAGACTGCAATACTGCTGTTCCACTATCTGCTTAATCAATCAAAAGAGAGAGGTAAACTTAACAATAACCCATACATTGTAAAAACGATTGTAACAACAGATCTTCTTGCTGTAATAGCAAACAGTTTTAGTGTTGATGTATACGATGTGCTTACCGGATTCAAATACATTGCCGAGGTGATGAACAAGAATCAGGGTAAAGCAGAGTTTATTGTTGGTGGCGAAGAGAGCTTCGGTTATCTGGCAGGCGACTTTGTACGCGATAAGGATGCTGTTATATCATGTGCTCTTATTGCAGAAACTGCTGTATGGGCAAAAGAGAATGGTAAAACACTATATCAGCTTCTGATAGATATATACTGTACATACGGAATATATTCAGAGAGTCTTTTATCGCTTACTAAAAAGGGTAAAGAGGGAGCCGATGAAATTGCTGCAATGATGACATCGTATCGTGAAAATACACCAAAGACAATAAACGGATCTGAGGTAGTTAAGGTGATAGATCATAAAGTGGCAACAGAAAAAGATACTAAAACAGCTGAGAGCAAACCAACAGGGTTGCCACAATCAAATGTACTTCAGTTTATACTTGCCGATGGATCAAAGATATCTGTACGTCCATCAGGAACAGAGCCTAAGATAAAGTTCTACTTCAGCGTAAACGATAAACTGGACAGTAAAGAGAATTACGAGCAGGTAAAAGCAGAACTGGACAACAGAATAGAGAGTATAAAGAGCGATCTTGGAATTTAATTATACGGGTATGAAATCATACAGAAAAGAGCTTTGGTTTGATATAAAGAACCGACGCGAATTTATAAATATTACAAGAGATGTTGAACGATGTATTGCCGAGAGTGGCGTTACAGAAGGAATGGTTCTTGTAAATGCAATGCACATAACTGCCAGTGTATTTATTAACGATGACGAATCGGGACTACATCACGATTTTGAGGTATGGCTTGAGGGATTAGCTCCTGAGAAACCATATGACAGATATAAGCACAACTCATATGAGGATAATGGCGATGCACATCTTAAACGTACAATTATGGGACGCGAGGTTGTTGTTGCAATAACAGAGGGTAAACTTGACTTTGGTCCGTGGGAGCAGATATTCTATGGTGAGTTTGACGGAAAACGAAAAAAGAGAGTACTTGTAAAGATTATTGGAGAGTAACAGATACCAAATAATATTTTAAAAGCCCTGATTTACAAAGTGTATATCAGGGCTTTTGCTATTTTTACAAAAAAAGTTTCTGTAAAACTGTCACAAAACAGAGTAGCCGTGTCTCATATACATAAAACCTACAATTAAATAGCACAATGAACAACAGACAATTCGAGAGAGAAGTGGTACCAATGGCAACAAAAATATATCCGTTTGTTGCACGCATGGTTGGTAAATCGCTTGCTGAGGATTGTATACAGGAGATAATGTGCAAACTATGGGAAAACAGACGAAAGCTTAAAAAGATTGACAACATAGGCGGATATGTTTACCGCATGGCAAACAATCACTGTATAAATATAATTAAACGCGAAGAGCGCACAATAAATATTGAGCAGATAGCAGAAAGCATAATACCCGATAACCAGTATACATCTGACAAAAAAGAGCGTTACAGCTTTATACTAAAACAGATTAATGAACTTAAAGAACCTAACAAAACAGTTATTACATACAGAGATCTGGATGGTATGGAATTTAATGAGATATCTGCAATTACCGGATTAACAGAAACAAACATACGAATGATTGTTTCACGATCGAGACAGAAAATACGCGATATATATAATACGAGATTCTCAGAAGATGAGAACAAACAATTAACGGAGGATTATCATGGATAGATTTGATGATATATACGGCAACATGAAAAACGATATTGCCAACGAAACACCTTCTGACATTCAAAGCAGTGTTTTAAATGCTATTGTAAAAAAAAGACGATCAAATATCTTTAACAAAACCCGTATTACCATTGGTGCTGCGGCAACAATAGCAATTATTATAACTGTTTTTCAGCTCAGCAATACAAAAACTGATATCACTAATGCCGATATACACAATGTAGAGGTTGCATTTGGTAAAATTGCAAATGCTCTGGATACCGAAGACCATACAAACAACTATACAATAGTGTTTGAGGATGATAATATGACTATTGTAATTGACAAAGAAAAGAACTGATAGATTAATTAAATATAATAATAGGCACCTGCAGGACTATTATCTACAGACAAAGCAGAAAGACGATAACTAAGATTATTTCTGACTGCATTATTAGTAAAAACAGATTTTAAACAAGTTATAATCATGAAAAAGATAATACTTACAATAACGGCCATTCTTATTGTAGCAGCAACGCTACAGGCACAAAACAAAAAACGATCAAACAAAGAGCTTAACAATATTGTACAGAATATTGCCAATAGCAACAACGCAGAAGTAGATTTTAAAGAGTATACATCTGAGGCAATAAAAACTATGGCTAAGAATACCAATAATAAAAAGCTTAAGGAGGTTCTTAAAGATCTGAGTTATATGTCTATATTAAGTATAAAGAGTAACTCTACATCAACTATCTCTGAATACTACAAACAACAGCTTAAACAGAGAAATATGGAGCCTATTAAAAGTGAAATATTCTCCGGATTTTCTGAAAGGGTATATGTAAACAAAAAAAACAACACTCTTAATGAGGTTATCTATATTAAAGAGAAGAAAAACAATATATTTGGATGCGTAAATATTATTGGTACTATTGATCTGGATAAGATTGCTGAACTTAAAATGATTATGCCTGAAAAAGTATTGGCTATGATAAATCCTAAACTTGAGAATGAGTTTAATCTGAACCTTAATATTAGCAGTAAGGATTATAATTATAAAGGCAAAGCTAAAATAAACGGCTCTATAAATATTAAAGGGTTCGGTAATAATAAAGATGTTGTTTTTGTTGTTGATGGTAAAGTTCTAAAAGATAATAGCACGTTAAACCCAGAAAATATCGACTCTATTTCTGTTATTAAGACCGCAGAGATGTGTAAGAAGTATAATTCAAAAGGAGGTGTTATATTTATTACCACAAAAAAAGATTATATTAACAGAAATAATAGAAAAGAGAGTAGCTCTTTAAACATAGACGGTGTAAATATAAATACTGAAGATGTAGTGTTTATTGTTGATGGAGAAGAGAATAAAGATATTAATAAACTTGATCAGAAAAGTATTAGCTCTATATCTGTTATTAAAACTGCCGAGATGTGTAAGAAGTACAACACAAAAAATGGCGTGATAATTATAACCACAAAGAAGAAATAAAAAATGATAAGAATACTTGCAACCATAATATTCATTTTAGTAATATCAAACCTAAAGGCTCAGCGCCACTACTATATTGAATATGGTAAATGCAGGGTACTAACAGAATACGAATACCAGAATAAAAAGAGTATAGCGGCACACAAAGCCGCTAAACTCCCTGGTAAAATAAAACTACAAGAGGAGATCATAAAAACAGAAGAGTCACAAGACTCTATAATAAACACCTTTAAATTCTCTCTCAGATTCGGGCGCGGTGGAACAATGACATTAACCACTGAACCTGAAGCAATATACAAGCTAAGAGGTAAACCAATGCCTGAGTTCACCCTTCAGGATACAAGCGGAAACAGTATATCACTTGCATCACTTAAAGGTAAACCTGTTCTTATAAACCTATGGTTTAACGGATGTAAACCATGTATAAGAGAGATTCCTGTACTAAACAAGATTAAAGAGGAGATAAAAGATAATGCTCACTTTATTGCAATAACCTTTAACAATAAAAAAGAGATAGAAGCAATACTAAAAAAGCATCCATATAACTACACCCAACTTATAAATGCAAAAGCATATATAGATACACTTGGTTTTAAATCTTACCCCAAACTTATTCTACTTAATAAACATGGTATCATCACTCAGATATTTGATGGCGTTGACTACATATATGACGATGTAGATAAAAAAGTAGTTATTGGCAACGGCGGAGAGGTAATACGAGAGATAAAATATCTGTTAGAATATAACGACGACGTGGTACACCACCAATACTAATCAGTCTGATTTACACCCCTGCACCAAAACAAATTTCATACAAAAAGCAGCATTCTGTATACATTTAGTAATTGTATAAGCACTTACTTTATCTATCTGATAATATTATATATCAGAAATACTCCACAGTAAGATAAAGCTTAATAATCAGCCATATGGAACTGGCACAATATAGTCTCTTCTCGCAAAGATGATAGTATATTCTGGTTCCATCTGGTAAATAAAAAACAATTATAAACAGATGAACAGGTTCTGCATAACTATAGTACTAATAGCAATTTCTATTAACAATCTATTCTCACAAGAGATAGTAAAACCAGAAATGGTTAATATTAACCCCGACAGGAGTGGTGACCAATGGATTGTTGGAGGTCACAGAGAGAGAACCAAAGCTGAACTAAAGAAACTTCATAGCACGCCTGAATTTTCTCCGGAGAGATCATTCAGAGCAGTTACCTTACCATCAAAAATTAATAACGCAACACACAAAGCTTTCAGATCAATATTCAGACAAACAGGTAACTGCTGTGCTCAGGCAAGTGGTATATCATACAACCTTACATATGAGCTGAACCTGCTTAGAGGAACAAGTGCTAATAGTCCTGAAAACCTATTGCCATCTCACTATACATGGGCATTCATGAATTGGGGCGGGAACTACGGAAGTCTGTATACCGATGGATGGGATATAGTAATACAGAACGGATGCCCGAACATTACAGATTACGGATCAATAGATGCAAACGGCGATTGTACCTTCTGGATGTCGGGTTACAACAAGTACAAAAGAGCCATGAAGAACCGTATTAAGAACTACCAGACTATAGATCTTACAAAAGTAAGTGGTATAAATAACCTTAAACGCTGGATATTTGACCATGGCAGAGGCGATAAAACAGGAGGTTTGGCAAACTTTGCAGTATACTCAAGAGGTGCCACAATGAAAAGGTTAACCGGCAATACCGAAGAGAAAGGCAAATATGTTATTACAAAATGGGGGAAAACAGGACCGCATGCAATGACAATTGTCGGGTATAACGATAATATACGCTACGATTATAACGGAGATGGTAAATACACAAACAATATTGATATAAATGCCGATGGCAAGGTTGATGTTAAGGACTGGGAATGTGGAGCCTTTATTTTTGCAAACTCATGGGGTACAGGATGGGCAAACAACGGATTCTGTTACATGATGTATAAAGTATGTGCCGAACCAAAATCAAACGGAGGTTTAAAAGAGGATAATCTGGTACATATAATAAATGTAGAGGAGGTTCCGGATACACGGTTAACACTGAGAATGAAGTTGAAACACAGCCGAAGAGAGAATCTTAGAATAAAACTCGGATATTCGCCGGATGATAAAGGGTATAAATCTGTATATAATAAAGAGTTTAAAATGTTTAACTACTATACCGGCGACAACAACATAAGAGGTAAAAATGCTAAATATGACGACGATCTTGAGGTAGAACTTGATATAGACGACTTCTACGAAAAGATGGTTGAAGGCAAAGGAAAATTCTATATAACTATTGAGAACTACAAAGGAAAAGGACGTTTAACTGAAGCTACAGTTACTGATCATGTAAGAGGTGAAAAATACAGAGTCGATTACAAAACACGAACAGATTTCGCCCTGTTAAATAACTACTCTGTTCCGCTAAACAATAATGCACTAATCCTTACAGATAACTATCCGTTTGCTGTAAACTACGCCTCATCAATTAACAAACTTAGAATTACCAATGTAGAACTGGCAGAAATTAATAATAGTTCAGAGGCATCAAACTATTCCAATTTTATTGATAAATCTGCAAACCTTACTAAAGGTTATAGTTACAACTTAAGTATAACCTACGGTCATAAAGACAATCCTGCTATATCCAGCCAAATATCTGTATGGATAGACTGGAATCAGGATAAAAATCTAGAATTCTCAGAGATTGCTACATTCGGTTTCTTTAATAAAAACATAAATACCCTGAGCAAAAAGATAACTGTTCCGGCAAATGCTAAAACAGGAAAGACATTAATGAGAATGCGTACATCGTATGAAAATAATAATCAACCATGGGGCGATATATATAACGAAGGAGAAGTTGAGGATTATACAATAAACATTACTGATGCCGGAACACACACATCTAAAGTAGATTTTACGGCAGACAAAACAGTTATAACCGAAGGAGAATCAGTACGATTTCACAACAATTCAGATACCGGCAGCTACAGTTGGGCGTTTGAGGGGGCAACGCCTGAAATATCAGACATTAAAAACCCGACTGTAGCTTACCACACTCCCGGCATATACAGGGTTAAACTTACTGTTACTAAAGATGGAGTATCAAACAGTAAAACTGTAAACAACTACATTACTGTAAATAAAAAGAGTACACCGGACAAACCATATGTAAAC
>JAOARD010000013.1 GCA_025210735.1 Bacteroidales bacterium | reverse complement strand
TTCCATATCCAATGCTTTGAAATATCAATACTTCTGTTTTAGGATTAATTAAAATATCATCAGAATCTCCATTCATAGTTTCAAATTTAACTATGATTGAATGTGACAAATCATTCTTTACAAAAAAGTTCTCTGTCAATTTTCGATCACAAGAACATAAAATCAAAAATACAACTCCTATAAATACAGTTTTAAACCAAATTTTTACATAAATCTAATCAAAAATCCATAATACTTAAGTTTAGAGGAAACGATTACCCAATGAACCAGCTTAAAAAGGCAGGTGTTGACTTAACAAAGCCAGAGCCTGTACTAGCAATTATCAACCAACTTGATAAACTAATTGCACAGCTTGAAAAAGAGATTGAGAAGCTAAACTAATATCAACTATTATAATCTCGACCAAACGGGTCACTCTGCTACAGGGTAGCCTGTTTTTTTATACCATACTTATCAGATAAAAAATTCGGGCAGTAAAGTTACTGCCCGAAAATTATAAATATATCATTAAGTCAGATTAAATTATTTATACATCCAAAATGCTTTTAATAACCCATCATATTCTATCTTAACGTTATTTTCTGAGTCATAAAGGTAAGTATTATCTCTATATTTACCTCTCTCAGTTATCAGAATATATCTGTCTGTAGGCGAATAATGATAACTATTAACATTATTCGCTATTTCTGCCTCTTCTTTTGTCTCCAAATTAAGCTCTATTAATTTTCTATTAGGATGAATAAAGAGTATTCTGTCTTTGCTTTCAGAGATAACTACATTATTGAACGATTTCCCAAAAGATAATATGCCAACATTAAAAGTGCCATACCTTTTTGTCCATATAAGACTATCATTCCTATAATAGTGTATCACATTACTATATTCTTTATATATTGTAACATTATCTCTTATATAAGAGACTCTATAGTCATCAACTATTTTGTTCTGTAGAAATTTTCTCTCAGGTAAATTATTTTTCAGATTATTAAGTTGCAAGCTATACTTATTAATAGCACCATTATCTGAGATAAATATGTTTAATGAATCGCCTCTCCAGTTATAACCAACAAGGTTACCTGAAATATTATTTAGTAGGTTTATCTCATTATCAGGATTCTTTTCGATAACAGATATAACATCTCTTTTTTGGATAAGAAGTTTATCTTGAGCATAGATACTTACAGCAAGTGTTGATATAAACAATAGGAGTATTAAATATATTCGTATACGCATATTAGTCAGATGTTATATTATAGGTTAATTCAAAGAGAGCTATTTTTTTATAAAATATCAACCTTTTTAACTCTTAAGTTTTTTATAAAAAACAACCAAGAATATTATTAAGCAATAACACACTGACAATAAACTCCTATATAAATTAACCATACTCTGTAGAAAACAGAGTAGTATTTAACTCTAAAAAAACTTACAGAAAAACCCTCAGGCAGACAGCAAAATCAAGCCTCGACATACTAACAGATTTATTGTCGTCAAGATTAGCAACAATAATTGCCGGATCATCCGGCTCTATATCTTTCTCAAAATAACCTATAACAGCACCAACCTTAATTCCTGCAAACAACTTTTTATATACACGTATATCTCCCGAAACATCAACTGAGTACCCTATATCGCTATTTTTATGTTCAAAACTCACACCATCAACAGTACCAGTATCCTTATAACTTAAATATCCAACAGAATATGTCATATTTAGATAAAAAACTCTCGAAACAGGCATAACTCTTATGTTCAGTGCCAGACCTATATACGATGATACGATATCCTCTGAGAGTGACTCAAACGTTTTATCTGTAACTCCGGATATACTGTTTGATGTAGCTGCACGGGAATATTTAAACCCAACCCCCATATACTGATATATAAAATACGACGCAGAGGCATTCAGTGAGGTTCCTAGTCGTAAATCTTTCTGATAATCTGTAATTTCACTGCCATTAGATTTATCAACACCATTAAGCCTGTATGTTAATCCATAACCAAATCCTGCCTGAATTTTAGGATAACTACTCTTACCAATATAGATATCAACCGGGTCAACAGGTCCGTACGAATACTTGTTAACCATATCGAATGGAATCAAGATCTTACGGTCGTGCTGACTACCAAACTTCTTAAACTTAATAGAGCCATCACTAACATCACATATTGTACAGAGAATAGTGTCCTTCTTGTTTGTGAATATTGTATCCTGAGCATAACTTGCTGAAGATGTAATTAACAGTAGGGTTAAAACTTGCAAATAGTATTTCATAAATCTGTGGTTATAAATTTTATACTATACATTAAATTACAAAAAAAGTAACAGAAGTTCGATTTTATACACCTCTATTTATTTAATAATCATTCTTAATGATGATAAATAATCAGTTTCCATTTTATTCTTTATATATCAGATATTATGGTTCTGTTGCATTATGAGTCTTAAAAAGGGATATCGGTATAAATATATTTTCTATATTCGCATAATATATGGGGCCCCATAGTTCAATGGATAGAATTTCAGATTCCGGTTCTGACGATATGGGTTCGAATCCCGTTGGGGTCACAAATAAAAGCATCAGCAGTGGTGCTTTTTTTAGTTTACTATTCCCATGGTTTTTAACAGGTACGACTTTCGTTTAAACACCTCCTTTGCAACTATCTCCAATTCACTACAATAATCTATCAGGTCATATAAAACAGCATAATTGTTTATATATTCATTAACATCTGCAAGTTCAGATACCGACTCAATAGCTTTATCAAGTTCGGTAATAAGGTTAAGTCTGGATGTAATTACTTTTGGGGTATAACAGAAGTTTTCAATTGCTTTAATTGCAGCCGGAATTGAGCTTATATCGTTATAAAACTTCTTTATGGTATTTCGCCACCTCTTATATGAATACTGCTTAATATATGGGGGAATAATATCCTCTAACAATGGTTGCGAAGCAAATGATATCTGAAATAATTTCCTGTCTCGCAAAAAATATTCATTAATTCTCTCTCTTAAAACAAATATCTGATTTGCATTATTACTTAATGCTCTACTGTTTAGTAATCTTCGTGCACTATTCAGTTTAATAATGCCCTCTTCAATCTTATCTTCAGTATATCCGTATATACCTAATCCGGAGCTTATTCCTGAGTGTTCTGTACTTCTTATAAGTATCTCACATCTGTCTACAGCTTTAAATATCGACTTTCTCATAATCATACAATTAACAATTACAAGATATAAGTTAACACATTAACAGAGAAAAGTCAACAGAAAGAATAAATATTTTACCGTTAGATATAAAAAAAGGGTGCCGTCCACCTCGGCACCCTTGTAAACAAAAACAAAACTAAACCTATTCTTTATAGGAAAACAACTTTTTCCATATGTTGCTTACCGTCTTTCATTACTTTAATAAAGTAAACTCCGTTTGGATATAATTCAGAGTTAATAGTTACCTTATCATCAGACGAGTAAGTATTATAAACAACAACTCCGGCGCTATTTAACAGATAAACATTTGCATCTTCTGTTCCCTCAACCACAACATTACTTGTTGTTGGGTTAGGGTAAACCTTAACAGAAAGAGTTTCAACATTATTAATATCTGTTGGCGGTGTAACCTTAGTTTTTCCAGTGTTACCAAAGTTAGCACGTACCATAACAGTAGCATTAATCTTAAGTACTTTCTCAAGAGGGAACCATGCTCCAAGACTATTATGGAATACACATGTGTTCTCTGTAAAGTACTTATCATGTAATGGTATCTGTATAGCCTGATCAAGTCTGTCTTTGAAACCAATGAAGTATCTTCCTGGCTCAAGTATAAGATCTTTTCCTAGGTATGCAGTATGCCATTTTGTTCCGGTTGTAGTGAACGAAAGATCTTTAACCTCTTTTACAAGCGTTGTATCCTTAGCATTCTTCTTATATATCTTAATATCAAGTTTTGCAGTAGTCTCTACAGGGTCTTCATCTGCATTAAACGATGCAAGTGCAAATGTTACAGATGTAAGTGTATCTTTAACAACAACATCGTGTGCTACTCCAAAGAACATATCAATCTTCTCATTTGAAGGAAGAATTCTTTGTAATGAACCATCCTCACGAGCCATAATTGAGTCAGATACAGCAACCTTAAACTCAACTTTATTGTTTGACTTATCAGCATCAGTTGCAAGATCAGCGTTAACAATAACATTATACTCCTTAGCTTTAGTCGGAACAAATGCTTCAGTTGCAGCTACACTCTGCTCTGTCTTTTTAGCAAATGGTACTGTAAGTGCTACATCATTTGAATAACCTGTTCCTTCTACAGAGAAGTTAACATTCTGAGCTTTATTAAGTACCTCTCCCTTATTGTATACTTTAGCACCAAAGTTAAACGATGCTTGTGATAATGGAGTTGAGATATACTCAGGTGCTTTTGGAGTTACAATAAGATCTGGCTTTGTAGCCGCCTTAAATTTCTTACCATTAAGAGTATTTGGACGAATCATGAATGTAAACTCATAATCCTTATCATTCTCTTCGTTAATCTTATCAAGAGATTTCCATACACCACCATTCTGAACAAATACTGTGTTTGGAGTATAAATATTCTCTGTTAACGAAAGCTTAAGTATCTGACCATTCTCTGTTGTGTTAACCACTGAGAACAGATATTTACCTGGCTCAAGAATAGTATGCTCATAGAATGGTATTGTATGCCATGTCTTACCTTCACTTACAAGATTAACTCTATCCTCTTCGTAAACAAGCTCTGTTGGTTGATTACCATCAAACTTATAGATCTTAATTCCAACCTTAGTGTTTGATTGAGTAAATCCTGAACCATCAGCATTTGGCTCTGTAACAAGCATTAAAGAAACAGAACTAATAGTATCCTTCTTATTCAACTCATACATAAGAGCTAACTCACCATCACCTTTTGCTTTTGTGAAGTTAGTTGACACACCATCTTCACGTGCCATTGTTGAGTCTGATACCTCGTAAACCGTTTTATAAGTATTTGTTGCAAGATCGTCATCACCAGGATAATCGATGTTAGCAATCATTGTAAACTTACCTTTAGCAGTTGCTGTATAAACCTCTGTTGCAGTAACATTCTGTGCTGTTTTAGGAGCAAATGGTACAACAAGGTTAGCATCTGTAGAGAATGCTGTTCCCTCTACACTAAAGTTAACTTTTAACGGATCTGTTAGTTCTGTACCACCATTGTAAACCTTAGTTTTAAATGTGAAGTTAGCCTGCGACTTAGGTATTATTGTATACTCTGGTCTTGGGTTCATCACAATCATATCTGGTTTTGTAGGAACATATAGTGCTGGTGTAATAACATCATCAACCATTAATTGAGATACGTTAGAAACACCTGTATGTATAATTGCTATATAAACACGTTTTCCTTTATAAGCTGATAGGTCAACCTCAACCTTAGACCACTTATTTGTTGTAAGCTCAGTTAAAGGAACAAGCTCCTCTGTAAAGTCTGTTAATTTCTTTGAATTCTCAGACAGTTTAACTGTGTATTTCTCCTGGAATGAAACATCTGAAACAGCTGCTACCCAGAATGCTAATTTATCACCATCGGCAACAATTACACGTGGAGTAATTAACCAGTTATTAGGAGAAACAGGGCCTCCAACAAGAAGTGCAGACTCAGAGAATACAATGTGCTCACCTGTGTGTGCAAGGTCTGGTGAATAAACAGGATCCTGCTTATAAGGACGCCAGTTATGAGTATCACCATCCTGATCAACAGTTTCCCAATCAGCATACTCTGCCTCTACCTCAAAACTCTCATGGTATGCATGCTCTGGTGCAGCATAACCTGAAAGATCAATAGTTACAGTACCACCGTTACTCTCAATAGCAAAACGCTGAGTATATTCACCCGGTGCTGTTGGGTTGAATGAGAATGTAAATTTAGCTTCTTCTCCAGCTGCAAGACTAACTGCATCTTTATCTAATGTAGTAGTAAATGGTGTTCCTGTAAGATCAGTCATTCCAGTTATCTTAAGGGTTCCAGCCAACTTATTCTTAATAACGTAATCAACAGAAGTCTTTGTCTCATTAATTTTTGCTACCGAAGTCCAGAACTTCTTATAAACAAGCTCTATTTCAGGAACTACAGGAGCCGGAGCAACAGATACATTATCAATATGTAGTTCACCTTTATCTACAGATGTTACCTGAATAGCGATATAGATCTCATCACCAACATTAATACCTGCAATATCCTCTAATTTATATTTGTACTCTGTAAACTCTCTGTCAGTTGTTTTTGCTACAACATCTTCAGCTACTACAGTTGTAAAGTCAGCTACAGCATTTGTTGCTTTAGATATCTTAACATTAAATGTCTCTAAGAACTTAGTTGCAGATGAACGTGCAAAGAATGAGAAGATATCACCAGCTCTAACACGTACCTTAGGTGTAACTAACCAGTCATCGCTTCCGCTTGCATTACGTTTTGTCTTAATACCATATTTACCCTGATATTTAGGATACTCCATTACAAACCAAGACTTACCGTTACCATCTTCGTCGTAAGTTTTCCAACCATCAGGAAGTGCACCAGACTCAAAACCTTCAAATAACCCTTCTGGAGAATCTGTATGTACAACAGTTACAGAGTATGAAGCAACATCTCCATTTTCTGCTGTAACAGTATAGTTAACTGCACCTGCAGCAAAATCAGTAATTACATTTGTTGCAGGAGCAACTTTTGCATTATCAGATATAGTAATTGCAGGAAGTATTTTTGAAAGGTTCACATCTCTAGGAACCACAACCTTAACAGTTTTAGGATCGTCATGAGATATTACTGTCTCACCAATCTGATTTGGTACAGTAAACGTCAATATCTTATTCTCTGTTGATTGAGTTGCCTCTTCAACAGTCACTGTATAATCCTGTGTAGATTCATCTAATGCTGTAACTGTATATGTTACAGGGTTTGTGAAATCTGTAGCTACACCTGTTGCAGGTGATGTACCAGCTTGTTTTGTTGTTGTTATTGTTGGAACAAGTGCTGTAACATCCGTTCCTGCTGGCATTTTTACTAGAATAGTTTTGTCAGCCTCTGTAATAACAGTCGCTCCAACCTGATTAGGTATAGTAAATGCTGTGATAGCTTTATCAGAAGGAGCTAACTCTACAGTAACAACATATTCCTGAGTAGAACCATCCTGTGCTGTAACAGTATATGTTACCGATCCAGCAGAGAAATCTTGCATTAACATTGTTGCAGGGCTTACTTTAGCAAACTTTGATACAATTACTCTAGGTGCAATTTTAGTAAGATCAGCACCTGCTGGAGCATACATCAATACAGTTTTAGCACCTTCGTCAAGAACTGTTGTTCCTGCCTGAGGGAATAAGAACATCTTTGTAATCATCTTCTCTGTAGATGGAGCCGTTTTTGTTGTTTTAACAGTCCAGTCTACTACAGTACCATTCTCAGCTGTTACCTTAATAATAACATCACCACTAAAATCTGCATCGTCAGGTATAACTGCTGTTGCAAATGGAGATACGCCAACAAAAGGTTTTACAGCTGTAAGATCTGTTGCATAAGGAACCTCTGCTGTAACAATCTTAGTATCTGTATTTATATCTGTAACCTCAAGCTGTCCTGGGAACGAAAGGAATGTAATATCCGCTTTATCGCTTAATGGAGCAACAGTTATATTATCAACTGATGTTGAATTCTTAAGTGACGATGCAGATGGTTTTCCTACTGAT
The DNA here is from genome assembly GCA_025210735.1 of Bacteroidales bacterium. Lineage (GTDB taxonomy): Bacteria > Bacteroidota > Bacteroidia > Bacteroidales > UBA6680 > UBA6680. The sequence continues at coordinate 58,323 of JAOARD010000013.1, read as the reverse complement.
TGGATTGCTATATAGATCTCATCATCAACATTTATATCTGCATGACCAGAAAGATCAATTGTTACATAACCTGCTGTTCTTGAAGCGTTATAATCCTCCTTTAACTTAATTGTGAAATCAGCAGGGTTATATCCTGTTTTTGACGCAAATATGTTAACCTTCTCTGTAACATCATCATTCTTAGCCTGAAACCAAACCTTAAGTTTATTCTCACTCTTAACTTTTAACAATGGCAATATCAACCAATCGTCATGAGTTTCACTAGAGCTCTGCTTTATAACTAATGATTTATCTCCATCAATCACATATAATCCAGAACCGCTAAACTCCCATGTATTAGCATCTCCGTTGTTATTAACAATCTTCCAGTTAGCAGCTAAAGCACCTGATTCAAAATCCTCATTTATTGTCTCTATAGCTGTTTGCTTAGCATTTGCTTTACCATTAAGTTTAATAGTAACATCACCAGCCGTTGTTGCAATAACCATATCTATTACATTATCACCTTCTGCTGTAGGTGCATATGATATGCCAAATGTAATTTTACCACCAACAGCTATCTTCTGAGCAGCAGCAATTGTTGTTGTAAATGGTGTAGCTGAAAGATCAGTAACACTATTAATTGTAATCTCATTCTCAGTATTGTTAGTAATCTCAAATACGTCGCCTGAGTTCACTGTTTTGTTTACATCAGTCTGTACATTCCACACATTTGTGTTCAAACTCATTGGAGGAGGAGGTGTAACAGAAAAATCATCAACGTAAAGCGAGTAAGATCCTGACCCAGATACAGATTTAATAGCTATAACAACCTCATTACCAACTGCAATTCCGGCAACTGTTGAAAGATCAATCTCGTATTTTTTATATGCCGATGAAGGTACTTTCTCTTTTGCAACTAATTCAACCGTAAAATCCTTTGAAGTATTTCTTCCTGTTTTTGAAAGAAGAACCTCTATATAATCGTTATTCCATCTGTAACTAGATTTAGCATAGAATACCAACATAGAGTTTTTCTTAACCTCAATACGTGGAGAGATTAACCACTCATCATTTGCTACAGTTGATCTCTTAGCCTCCATTGACTGAGTTCCAGAATTTGGTCTGCTTGATGATACAATCCATGTTTTTCCATCACCATTACCATCAAATAGAGACCAGTTAGCAGGAATACCTGCTCCTTCAAATCCTTCATCAATATTTGTAACGGCAGCAACTTTAGCAATTCCATTACCTGTTAATTTAACTGTAATATCACCACCATTTGTATTTATTACAAAATCTTTATTCGTTGTATTCTCGGCAGTAGGCTCAAACGTAAATGTAAAAGAAGTACTCTCTCCTTTATTAAGGTTTACCTTAGCTGCTTCTGCTGCTGTAAGCGTTGTTGTAAATGGAGATCCAGCTAAATCTGTAACTCCTGTAATTGTAAGTCCATCTTTACCAGTGTTTGATAACACAACATTTGCAGATGTTGCTGAGAAACCATTCTCTGCTGTAAGATTAACTGTTGATTTATTTACCTCTGCAATAGGGTTAGCAGCAGGAACTTCTACAACAAAATTATCAGCTCTTAACCAAGTAGTGTTTCTTGGATCAGCCCAAAGTGCAAAACATATTTTATCACCAGCTGAAATATCAGCATGATCAGTAAGAACATACTCATAAACTTTCCAAGTATTTTTCACGGCATCTTCACTACCTAGCTCAATTGTTAGGCCTGATAAAAGTTGTCCACCTTTAGACACCATTACTTTAAAAGCACCGTCACCATATGATGTGCGAGCTCCAAAGCTTAATACAGCACCTTCTGATACTGTAAACTCAGGAGAGATAATGTAATCATCAAATCCTGTATCATTTCTTACCTCGATGCCCCATAGACCATCATTGGCAACATAACTCCCTTTCTTAGCATACCATTTGTAGGTATCAGAGTTATTGTCTATAACTTTCCACGTAGCCGGTATATCACCAGACTCAAAACTCTCACTGACTAATTTTTGCGCATTGGCAAAAATTGAGAGCATAAGTAGGAAAGTAAACAAAGTAACTTTTCTAATCATATCAATAACATTTTTAGGTTCGTCACAAATAAAAGTCTATTTATCAAACCATCCTTCTAACAATGATCAACACCGCTACTACAACTAGCATTTTATGTAGTAATTGATATATACACACCCCTATAATAACACCTGTAAAACAGAAGATTAACAAAATACCGGCATCTACAAATAGCGAAAAAAATATTTTTAAAAGATAATTTTTAATCATAGTCATAAATACCTATATTATTAGCTGTTTTTCTCTATTTATTTCAATTTTCAGAACATTATCAAATGAGCAATATCTCAGCAAATGTTGTTTGTTATATGATGACGTTATCATAAAAAAAGGCGCTGCTTTAATGCAACACCTTTAAAATAATAGTAGCTAAACCCGAAATCTGTAGTATTAAATCAGATTCGTCAATACTACATAATCCGGATATATTTATTTTACCTAAAAATTACCTTTTTGTTCTGAGACGTTTTACCATTTAAGATATTAATGATATATACACCATTTTTAAACCTGTTTGTATCTATTCTGTAAATATCACTATCTGACTTTGCAGAGTACATAACAACTCCCTGAGTATTCATTACTCTTACCAGCGCTCCGTTTACATTCTCTATTGTAAGTATACTTTGTACAGGATTTGGATATATAATAACATTATTATGATCTTCTGAATCAACAGACGTGGTTGTGTTCTTGAATTTCTTTCCTGCCAAAACATTTGGTTGAATTACAAATGTGTACTGCGATGCATTTGTTGCAACGATCCAATCTGTTGTATTATTAATAAATACTGTATTCTCTGTAAATACTTTACTTGTTGCAGCAAGTTTTAATGCTGTACTACCCATATTCACAACAGAAAAGACATATTTACCCTCGTTAAGAATTACTTGTTTATCCAGACTAAAAGTATGTTTTGTAAATCCTGTGCTTGCAAACTCTTGTTTACCGCTTTCATATACTAAATCTGTTGGTTTTGTACCATTAAACTTGTATATCTTTATCGCAATAACTGATTTCTCCTCTACAAATGCATCACCTGCTGAATTCTTATTCGTTGTAAGCATAAGTGTAACAGAATTTATTGTATCTTTTGATACCAATTCAAACATCTGAGCTCCCTCACCATTAACAGCTATATCTTTATAGATATCTGGGTTGGCATTCTCACGAGCCATTACAGAATCTGTAACCTCATACATCATAGTAGCGCTATTATTCGAAATATCATCATCAGTATAATTTACTGTCGCCATCATTTTAAACAGCCCTTTTTTTGCAACAAACTTTTCTCCGGCAACTACTGTTTGAGTGCTACCAGCTGCAAAAGGGATCTCTAACGCTGATGAATTTGTATACGAATAACCCTCAACTGTAAAGTCAACATTAAGTGGAGTAGTAACATCTATACCTCCGTTCTGAATATTAGCTTTAAATGTAAACTGAGCCTGTGTTTTTGGCACTTTTACATATTCTGGTTTATTAACAGATACACTAATATCTTTTGCAGGTTCTTCCTTTGTAATTGTAACCTTATAAACTGCTTGCTCCCCTGTTGATGCCTGAACAGTATAGTTAACACTTCCTGATGAGAAATCTACAGCTGCATTACTTACAGGTGTAACAGTTGCTCCGGCAGATACAATTATTGTTGGTTTAACAGATGACAGATCTGAATTATATGGTAACTTTAACGATACTGTTTTAGCGTCATGCGATATCTCTGTATCACCAATCTGTCCGTCAACACTAAACTTTAATATTTTATTATCTCCCGGTATTATCTTCTTATCAACAAGTACTGACCATGTTCTGGTATCACCATTTTCAGCTGTTACCTTATACTCAACATTACTATTAAAGTCTTGTGTTGTATTGCCATCTGGTGTTACTGTTGCACCTTTTGACACCTCAATAACAGGTTTAAGGTTACTAACATCAATATTACCAGGCATTGTAACAATAACTCTGTTTGCATATGAATCTATAACTGTTTCACCAATCTGTCCTGGCAGATTGAATTTTGTTATCAATGCCATATTACTCTGTCCGGAATCTGCTCCAACAAATATGTCATCTACAATTAGTTTAGCAGGTAATACTCCTGTTATTGGCTCTGATATTGCCTGAATTGCAAGATATATCTCATCTCCTGCATTAATATTTGCATTATCTGTTAGTACAATATCAAGCTCTGTCCAGTCTTTAAGAACAGTATAGTCTGATTTAACTGTTATATTAAAATCAGCTGCATCATTACCGCTTTTTGAGGCTTTTATATTTATTATCTGAGAATTATCATTAAATCCTGATAACCAAACCTTGAATCTACAACCATCTTCAACTTTAAGTTTTGGCAGAACCAAAAGGTCGTTATGAACATTAACTGAGTGTTGCTCTATCAAAACAGAGTATCTTCCTCCATGAGCATTGTAACTCTTATCTGATAACTTCCAACTATTGTTATCATCATTCACATTATGAATAATCCAATTCTCAGGAAGTATTCCCCCTTCAAAATCTTCTTCTATCTTAGTTGATGCTATTTGCGGAGCTTTTGATTCTCCTTTCAGGTTAATTGAAACATCGCCATGAGATGTTTTTATAACAACCTCTCTTGTATGAATATTTACCTCTGTTGGTTTATAAGTTACAGAGAATTTCTTACTCTCTCCGGCATTAATTTCATCACCAACACTTAACGACAGAGTAAATGGTGACACATCTGATATACTTTCAACTCTTACAGTTTCTGCTGTGTTGTTACCAATCTTAAATATATCTCCTGAATTTGATGTTTTATTAATCTCTGATACAGTCTCCCAATTATTTATATTAATCGCAACATCTTTTGGAGCTTCAAGTTTAAAATCGTCTACATATAACGAATACGATCCTTTTGCCGATACTGATTTTATTGCTACAAATATTTCATCGTCAGCATTTATGCCTGCAATATCAGAAAGCACAACACTATATTCTCTGTATGAGCTACTAGGAACTTTTTGTTTTGGAAGAACCTCTATATTAAAATCTTTTGAGAAGTCTTTACCTGTTTTAGAGGCAACAACCTGCATCTGATCGTTATCTAATCTGAAACTTGATCGTGCATAGAATGTTAATACAGATCCGTTTTTAACCTTTAGCAACGGAGATACAAGCCAGTCATTGTTCTCATAACTCATAGATCGTTTACACTCTGCCGATCTGCTTCCGGTATGATTCTCGCTATTGTTTATCTTCCAACTACTATTATCATTGTTTCCATCGTAAACAGTCCAGTTAGCAGGTATATCATCTCCCTCAAACTCCTCTGTAAGATTATCAACTGCCGGAACCTTTGCTTTTCCGTTTCCTGTAAGTTTGATTGTTATATCACCACCGTTCGTTTCTATAACAAAATCTTTCTCGTAACTTTTTGCCTCCTCGGGCTTAAATGAGAAGTTAAACGAGAATGATTCGTGTTGTTTAAGATTCAACGATGCTGTTGCATCTGAAGTACATGTTGTTGAAAAAGCTGTTCCTAAAAGATTTGTTACCTCACTGATAACCAATCCATCTTTACCGGTATTGGTGATTGTAATGTATTCTGATGTTGATGATATACCGACTTCTGCATCAATAGTAACAGCAGTTTTGCTAAGAGAAGCCTTAGGTGCTGTTTGCACAACATCAACTACAAAAGCATCCATTCTAAGGTTAGACTTACCTTTGTCATAAGCGTAAATAGCAAAACATATCTCGTCACCGGCACTAATACTAGCATTATCTGTAAGTGTATAAGTAAACTTTTGCCACTCCATATTCTTTTCTGGAATATCAGCTACTACTATGTTTAAATCACTTATTATTCTTGCCCCTTTAGATACTAATACTTTAAATGCCCCTTTGTCCTCATTGCTCAATGATCGTGCATAAAAGCTCAGCTGATCGCCCTCTTTTACTACAAATTTTGGCGATATAAGATAGTCATCAAATGACTCATTCCACTTTTTCTTTAGTTCAACGCCATATGCACCAAACATATTTGCATATCCACTGGTACGCCATTTCCCGGAATCGTTATTATTGTTAATAACCTTCCACTCCACAGGAACTACTCCTGATTCAAATCCTTCATAAATTGTCTGTGATTTTGCCGCAACGGCCAAAAGAACAGAAACAACTAAAAGGGTAAATTTTCTAATCATATCAATAGTGTTTATAGTTCTACAACAAATAAAGCACGATTAGTCAAAAACACTACTAATACATATACACAATGATACTACATGCATTTACCACTTACTATAACAATATATACATATAAAAAAACAGCTACTGAATAGTAGCTGTTTATAATATTTTACGATCTACATTTAGATATTATTCAAAAATTCAAACAACGATATCTCCTGTTGAACATTCATCTTTTTTCGTAACCTGTAGCGTTTCATATTTACACTCTTTGCAGAGATATTAAACAGTGTTGATATCTCTTTTGACGAAAGGTTAAGTCTTAAATAAACGGATAATCGCTTGTCATCCTCTGTAAGATCCGGGTATAACCCTTCAAGTTTTCTTACAAAGCTATTATCCAATTGTGCAGAATGCTTTAAGAAATCCTCTCTATCCTTCTCAATATTCAGATTTATAGATACCAGATTACCTAACTCTGTTACCAGTTTTTTTGCTTCCGGATTAACTGCCTTTGCAAACACCTCTTTTATCTTTGCACGCAATACCTCTAAAAAATCATTCTTCTGCGAAATTCTTAATGCAAAATCACCAAGTTCCTTATCATGGTAATTAAGTTCATCTGTTAACTCTTTTTCTCGTTGATGTGCATGAATAAGCTTTTTATTCACCCTATTTCTGTAAGCAAGAATAATTACAGTAAACACAGATATTGTAATTAGTACAAGTCCCAAAAACAGAATCATATTACCCATCTTTTTCTGCTCTAACAGGTCTATTCTCTGCTTCTGCAATAAAAGTTTACTCTCATGCTGTTCAACCTCATAACGCGTACGAACCTCCTCTGCAATAATCTCTTTCTTCTCACTATACAAAGTGTCTTTAAGTTCCGAATATTCCAGAAGATATTTGAACGATTTCTTATAATCATTTTGTTTATGATAGGTTTCATAGAGGATCTTAGATACAGATGCAATCATCTCCTTATAATCAATTGCATTAGCTCTACTCAATGCCTCCAATGCAGCTTTTTCTCCTTTAATATTATCGTTGAGTGAGAACCATGATTCTGAAATATTTGCTAAACAGTGAATAGCTCCACGTTTATCTCCGATTAATTCTTTTATCTGAAGTGCATGTGTATGAAGATCCAGAGATTTTTTGTAGTCGCCCTTATATGAATATATCGTACCCATATTATTCAAACAACCCGACATACCTTGTTTATCAGATAGCTCCTCATATATTGCCATTCCATTCCTGTAATAGTCAAGAGCCTTATCAAAATCTTTAAGTTGCAGATATAAATTACCAATATTCATAAATATATTGGCATGTAAGCGTTTGTTATACCCTCCCTGTAACAGGTCAGATGCTTCTAGAAAGTATTCCAGAGCCTTATCATATTTTGTCTGCTCGTTGTATATATTAGCAATATTAACAAGTGTTAATATAATATTCTGTCTGCTATTTAACTCCTTATGTTTTTTTAGTGCATTAAATAGATACTCTATCGCCTTTTCAGCTCGTCCCTGATGTTCATATATTAACCCTAGATTCAGAAGTGCAGAAGCTTCAACATCAGCAAAAGCATTCTCTGTACTCAGATTGTATGCCTCACTATATAGTGAAAATGATTCAGGGAAATTCCCGCTTTTGTAATATATGTTTCCTTTATTAAGTATCACCTTCGATTTTCTGTAAACATCATCACCAACAGATTCAAGTGCCAGATCAAGAAAGTAGAGTGCACTATCCTGCTGTCCGCAATAGTGCTGATAGATAGACATATTAACCAAACCATCGCTCTTTCCTCCGGCATAATCAATAGCTTCAGCCATCTTTATAGCTTTATTCGCATAAGTACGCGAAAGCATAATATCCTGATTCAGATAGAAAAACGACAAATGGTTCAGAGAATCAACTGCCGCTATTAGTGCTTTATTATCATCGGCCTTTGTTCTTTGTGTTATAAGGGTAAAAAAGATTATTAAAAGTAGTGTCTTTATAATGTTCATGTAAAAAGCGTTTATTTATATAGTATTTATTATTGCTGATACTGCACCCAGTTTTTCCAATATATATTTACGTGCAATATCAGATGTTTGTTCCAGATATTTTTCATTCTCAACAAATTTACTCATCACGGCATTCAAATCGTCGGCATTTGTTATACCAAATGCTCCTTTAAGTTCTTTTAAATCATTAGCCTCTTTAAAACGTTTATGGTTAGGACCAAAAACTACAGGTAAACCAAACGTTGCAGCCTCCAGTATATTGTGTATTCCAACACCAAAACCACCACCAATATATGCTATATTTCCGTATTTATAAAGTGATGATAGTAAACCTATACAATCAATAACAAGAAACCTATAGTTTGAAACATCTTGTACATCTGTCTCGCTATACATTACAGTATCATTCTCTCCGAAAAGGTGTTTAATTCGTAAAACATTTTTTCTATCAACATGATGAGGTGCTACCACAAACTTAACATGATTATACTGATCACTATTTATCATTTCTTTTACAATAACCTCATCTTTCTCCCATGAGCTACCAAGAACTACTGTAAAAGAAGAATCTCTAACAAATGACTCTACAATATCATTATCCTTTGCATTTCCTGCTATCTGATAAACTCTATCAAATCTGGTATCGCCTGTTATTGTACTATTGGTAAATCCAATGCTTTTCAGAAGGTGTTCAGATCCTTCTTCCTGTACAAAGAAATATTTTACACACTTAAGAATACCCCGATACCAACCACCATAACTCTTAAAAAACATCTGCTTCTGTCTGAAGATTGCAGAGACCATATACAGTGGTGTTTCACGTTTTTTAAGCTCTTTAAAATAGAAATTCCAGTATTCATACTTTACAAAAAACACCTCTACAGGTTTTATAATATCTATAAATGCTCTTGCATTTCTTTTTGTATCAAGCGGTAAATAATAGATATAATCTGCTCCATCGTAGTTTTTTCTTACCTCATATCCTGAAGGGGAAAAAAACGTTAATACAATCTTTCTGTCCGGATATTTATTTTTGTAGGCTTCAATCAATGGTCTACCCTGTTCAAACTCACCTAGTGATGCACAATGAAACCAAACATTCTGTTTATCTTTTACTATATCATCAGACAATCTCTTTTTCCAATTCTTTCTTCCTCTTATCCAAAGCCTTGCTTTATCATTTGACAACGAAGATATTTTTATCAAAAGATAATAGATATATATTCCTATTGAGTATATTACTGCCATTAAACTAATTTTTCTCCAAAATTAACAGGTAAAAGCAAATATCACAATTAAAAATATCCTTCTTCGTTTTATTTTTGTTACATCAAAAACATTAACCACACTTGAAGATTATAAAAGTTATAATACTGCTCTTTATTTTTGCTGCCACATTATCGGGTCAGCAAACTACAAATTTCAAGCGTGTGGTCTTCAGTAGATATACCGACACCTTAAATACCAATGGATACAGCATTATACCGGGTACAGTTAAGGTTAATAATAATTCAGGAACAATTAGTAATAAACTATATGTTGATTACTATAAAGGTATAATATATATTAAGGATTCTTTAGATGTTCACTTACCTTTAAATGTTAACTTCAGGATATTTAAGATAAAACTTAAAGATAGTCAGCAGTATTTTAATAGCAAATTGCTTGATACAGAAAATAGAGAGCCTCTTAATGTACTAGATCAAACCAAAGGAATTAAAGAAAACAAAACCAATTTTACCGATAAACTAAACAGATCCGGAAGTATATCAAGAGGTTTTAGTATTGGTAGTAATCAGGATATGGTGTTTGATTCAAAGCTCAATCTCCAGATAAACGGCCCTATATCTGACAATATTAATATTCAGGGGGTAATTACAGATAATAACATACCATTTCAACCTGACGGGTATACACAACAGTTACAGGATTTTGATCGTGTTTTTGTAAGGTTATACAGCAATAGTTTTGATATTACTGCCGGAGATATTATTACCAAGTCTGATAATTCTTATTTCCTCAGATTAAACAGAAAAGGTCAGGGTGCAAAAGTAAAGATAAACACATCTGTATCAGGAAAAGATACAATTATAACATCACAGGCAATTACAGTTAACAAGGGCATATATCATAAACTCCTGTTAAAAAGTATAGAAGGAAATCAGGGGCCATATAAGATATCAGGAAGAAATAACGAATTAAACATAATAGTGATATCTGGTTCAGAAAGAGTTTATTTAGATGGTAAACTATTAAAAAGAGGATATAATTTTGATTATGTTATAGACTATAATCTTGGCGAGATATCGTTTACTGCTAAAAATCCAATAACAGAAAACTCCAGAATTACTGTTGAATTTGAATATACCGACAGATCATATTCAAGATATCAGATACTATCTAAAAACAGTTTTTCAGGAGAGAAACATACATTTAGCATTAACTATTACAGAGAGAAAGATAATCCAAATAAACCAATCTCAATTGATCTGTCTGATGACAATGTAAATTACTTGTCTACAATTGGTGATAATTCAGATCTAGCCCAGATATCTATGGTTGATAGTGTAAAGTATAGCAATGATAGAATACTATATGCTAAAATTGATACAACAATATCCGGAAAAAAAATTACATTTTACAGACAATCTGACGATCCTGATAAGGCTTTCTTTGATGTAAGATTCAGATATGTTGGTAGCGGAAATGGAGATTATGTTATTGATAAAATACTTGCCACAGGTAAATCATTCAAATACAGTGTAAGAGTTAACGGAAAAAAGAGTGGTGATTACGAACCCTCTACACATATAAATACACCTACAGATAATCATTTAATAAATTTCAGATGGAAAGGTGTTGTATCAAAAACAACTGTTTCTGAATCTGAAATTGCATATAGTTACGCCGATAAAAATCTATACTCAGAGATTGACGATGGTGACAATTCAGGAATAGCAATAAGACAGAATTTTATCACAAGGTTGTTTACTAAAGACAGTACCGAAGTAAAAAACAACTTTACATACATATATAGAAACAAAAATTTTAGCACACCTGAAGATTTCAGAGGTATTGAGTACAACAGAGAGTGGAATATTATTGATAATATAGCCACCACAGATAATTTTGTTGAAAACAACATCAGTATTATAGGTAAAAGACACTTTGCTGATATAGGATATGGCTTTATGACGAACGGTAGTGATGCAAAAAGGCACAAACCATCTGTTAGTTATCAGTATAATAATAAAAACTTAAGAGCCTCTGCCAATGCAAGCTATCTGTTTACTTCCGACTCTATTAATAAAAGCACCTTTTTAAATCAGAATAGTGAAGCAACAATAAACATAAAAAAATCTGTTATTGGAGTTAAACAACTTTATGAACATATAGTATGGAAAAACAGAAAAAGCGGATTACTTGCCGATAATAGTAAAAGTAGTATTGCCGGAGAACTCTTTTTAAAAAGTAAGATAAATAAAAAGAGTCATACTAAAATATCGTATATGGTACGAAACGATAATAGATTACTCAACAATGAAATTAAACCATATACACTTGCTCATCAGTTTAATGCTGAGTACGAGAATACCTCAAAAAAGGGGAACCACTTCTCTGCAATTTTGAATTATAGAAATGTAAGTGCGAAAACCAAAGCCTCTGACAATATCCCTGAAAACACACTTAATGCAAGAATAAACTATAGGTTTAAGGTAAAAAGAGGATTTATAACTGGCGGTACAGGTTACTCTTTTGGTTCTGGTTTAGAGAACAGGAAAGAATTTGTATACCTGAAAGTTGCTCCCGGAAAAGGGGTATACAGTTGGACTGATTACAACAATAATAACATAAAAGAGTTAGATGAGTTTGAGATAGCTCAGTTTACAGATCAGGCAGAATATATAAGAATATTTAAAACATCTACAGAGTATGAATCAGTATATAAGAATAGTTTTAACCTTAATCTGAGAATCAACTTTAGCAGACTATTTAAATCTAAAAAGAGAAAGATTCTGTCAATAAAAAATCTCACAAATAACTTCTCTTATAAATCGGAACGAAAAAGTAGTAGTGATGATATTCTTAAAAACATGAACATATTTTACAGTGATAGTTATAAAAGCAGTATAGTATTCCTAAATCAGAGTATAAGCAATGTTGCTACTTATAAACTAACCAGAAAACTAATATTAAAGCATGTATATAAAAGTGGCAATAATATAAATCTTATGGTTAATGGTACCGACAGCAGAAAACTTAATAATAACACATTTATTCTTAAGTGGATTCCATCTAGAGTAGTTACAATAGAGAATCAGTTTAAAATTGGTAAAAAAAGGAATAACTCAGATTACCTCAAAACCAAGAATTATAACATAAGTGAACGGACAAATCTGTTAAAGCTAACCCTGCGCCCTACAGATATATTTATGGTAGAGTTAGCACACAATAATGGTATAAAAGACAACACTATTGGTAACAAAGAGAGTGCAAGAAAATATGATTGGGAAGTATCGTCTACATATAATACCAGAGACAGAAAAAGCTTAGCTCTGATTAAGCTAAAATACATTGTATTGAAGTATACAGGAGATGATCAATCTCCAATTGCATATGAGATGCTTGATGCTCTTAAACCTGGTAATAATACTATTCTGGAGATAAGATTTAACAGACAGCTGACAAAACTTCTAAACCTGTCTGTTGTTTATCACGGAAGAAACCTGCCTGAAACAAAAATGATTCATACCGGCTCTTTAGAACTAAAAGCAGTTTTTTAACTACTCCTCAAGAAAATCAACAATTGCTCCAATATAATATTCACGCCAACCTTCAACTATATTATCGTAATCCTCATCAGGTATATTACTGTGTCTGACCTCAACCTTGCATCTGTCTGATTTAAAAGGATGAATACGAATTATTGCTATCGATTCCTCAACTGCATCTCCGAAATACCACTGCTGTATAAGTTCACGAGGTTCTGTTGCCGATACTATCTTTCCGCATATATCACCTTCCCACAAACTGAACTCATCTCCGGCATTTGTACTCATTTCTGCTTTATAACCAGACCATAACTCTATTGTAAGCGGATTAGTTAAACAAGTCCATACATCTGTTGGAAGAGCATCAATCTCTGTATAAAATTTAAAATCCTTCATATTCCAAAATTTGTTTTTCAAAGGTTATATATCTATTAACCTTTATATATAAAAAAACCCCGCAGCATAGTGCGGGGTTAATTCATTATATATTACTATGCTTTAATAACTTCAGCGTACTGCTCTGCTGACAATAGCTCATCAAGCTCAGCTGGATTAGTAATCTTTAATTTGATCATCCAACCCTCTCCAAAAGGATCTTTATTTACAATATCCGGAGTATCCTCAAGAACCGGATTAACCTCAATTACCTCACCGGCAATAGGCATAAACATATCAGATACAGTTTTAACTGCCTCAATAGTACCAAAAACTTCTTCTTTATCAAGAGTTTCACCTTCAGTCTCTATCTCAACAAAAACTACATCTCCTAACTCGCCCTGAGCAAAGTCTGTAACACCAATTACAGCCTCATCACCTTCAACACGAATCCATTCGTGATCTTTAGTGTACTTTAAATCTTGTGGAACGTTCATATCATTTATATTTAAAAACGTTAATTATCTTTTCAGCCTCAAAAATAACTATTTTTTGTTAAATCAACTATTGTGACAAATTAAATCTTAACGTGAAACCTACTTGCGTATCAGAACGCTTGTAACTAGCTGATGTATAAGGAGTATCTGATTTTCTCTCAAAATAGAAGATAAAGTTTAACTGACTGGAAATCACCATATCAGCTGTTGCTCTTAATGAGAATGATCTTCGTCCGCCTGTTACATCATTAACATCTTCAGATAGTTTTCGTATAATATTGATATTATCTTTTATACCAAAATCAGCTCTCAGGTTAAGTGTGCTATTCATCATTTTACTATTTGTTGATGATTTGAATATGAACGACAAATCAGTAAATCTATATCCTAAACCAATAATCCACTCCTTACTATAATCCTCTACAAGTTGGTTGTTCTCAAAACCAAATGTAAGATTACGCGATCTGTTGTAAGCAAATCTACCAGTAATATTACTATTAGTTGTTAAATCAAATCCAACAAGCGGTGAAAACTTTTCACTTATAGATATACCTCCGGATACAAGCATCTCAGACGGAAGGTTTCTCTGTGCATCAAGTTTATCAACATCTACAACAATAACTCCATCTTGTATATTATAGTTTGATCCATTCAGGAACGAACCGATACTATATACAGATGAATAACTATGATTTATATTAAATGTTTTAAATGTCTTCTTGAGACCATAAAATGTTGAGAGTGTATTAAATGTGATCTTCCAGTTTGGTGCAGGAATATCTTTAATAAGTTTTAAATCTACTTTACTTGCATCCTGACCAGTATATGCAGCTAAGAACGCCGGAAGAATAACCTCCTGCGATGTTGATCCAAATCCTTCGCGATATCCTTCACTATCACTCTTTGACGGATCAATCTCATTATTAGCTACGCTCTTGCCTGAATTCAAAAATGCATCAGCCTGTCTGTTAGAGATTATTCTCCTGTATGCTTTAAAGTCTTCATAAGCTGATGACTTAAAGTTATTATCACCATCAGGGAATTCAAATGCTGTTTTTAAAGTGATAACCGACATTGAGAAGTTTCCGTTATATGTCTGCATCTGTTCAACATTCTGCGGACCTCCAAATAACTGTTGAGAATTCTTTGAATAACTCCTGTTTGCAGTAAGGTCAATCTTTAATCCTTTTATTAACTCTACTTTAGATCTTAATACAAGCGTTCTGTTTGTATTCATTGTATAGTATGAGTTAAATCTTGGGTTATTTGTTAACCAACCATTATCAAGAGCCTTTTGTCCAAAGTTATTATCCTGATATCCCAGTATAAAAGGTACTCCAGGCGCAGAACCAGACATTCCGAACCAACTTGAACTTCTGTCATAACCAGGAACAAATGTTCCCTGATTAAGAGAGTAAGATATTCTAAAATCTCTCACACTCATCAGCAAACGTAATCCGGTACGAGTAATTATTCGTCCTATCTTCTCCTTTTCAGCAATTTTTCCTGTTACAGTAATCTGTGCTTTCGGAACAGCCACAAACGATTTTATTCTTACTGTATTTTTATCTATTGCTTTATACTCAAGACTATCAATTCTGTTTCCGCTATCATCAGTAATTCTAACACTTACACTTGTTGTACCTAAATTATGCTTTATTCGTTTAGTACTGCGTGCTCTCAAACGTTGATTATCTGCCGTAAACTGAACTTCAACTTTTTTCTTCCTCTTTTTTGCCCTCTCAAGCCTGTCAAACTCCTGATTAATTCCTTTCAGATATTTTACTTTATTATATAGTTTAAGGAAGTTAAGCTGACCATTTGCCTGAATCACTGTTGAGTTCTGAATCTTATTTCCAACATTCAATGTATCGGCAGTATACGGCATGTAATCCCAACTATAGTTAGCAGAGTAATTAACATTTGCCGATGTCCAATCCAGCATTGGCAACTTATTAATTGGCACCCTGTAACTTGCATCAATAGTATGATTATATTGTATAGGATCTCCACCATCCATTATACTTGACCACACCTCTTTTTTCCAATAATCATACTCCGCACTATATCTGTCTTTGTTCACAACACCAAATATTGTATCAGGCTCCTGAATACGTGAACGTACTGTTGCCTTATAATCCAACTTTAACGATTGTGTAAGATCAAATTTCATTGTATAATACCTGTTCCATAAGAAATCCTTATTAACAGATGTTGGCATATCAAGATCTGGTTGTGTAATATTTCTGAACTTAACCTCTGTATACTGACGCGTAATATCTGTTCTGAATGATAACTGCGACGGAAGATAGAAAAAGTTAAAATCTGATATTAATCTTGTATACTTTGATTTCAGAAAGTTCACTCTCTTAAACGGTGTAACCGGTTTAGGACGCATATTATATACATAGTTAAATGCCCCCTTATATGTCTTACTATAATTATACTTAGTATTTATATCTCTATGAAACTGTGAATTATACGAGTAACTCAACGAGAAGTTTGCAGGATCGTAAAACTGTGGTTTTTTAGATGATCTGTTTACCTGAATATTCGAGAAATTCAAGCTCTTACGCTCTGTAAAATCCTGTGCTACAAATTTTATAGAATCCTTCTCTGCTTTAGTATCATAGTTCTTAAGAGACTCATCAAGCTTAACATCGGTATTCACCGGATCGTACATAGGATTTATAAAGCCTTGTGAGAAACCAACAAACAGTGGCATATTAACCTTCAGTTGTTCAGGAAAGAATTTACCAAGTCTGAAGTTTGTTGTAATATCATAAGAGTATATCTTGTCTTTACTTAATTCATGAACCTTTTTGTCAATACTACCAAATCCCGGCATTGTAATACTTCCGGCAAGCGATATTGTTGCAAAATCAGCAAGCTTAGTTGTCATTCTTCCAGAAGCAGCCCACCCACCAGACTCATCCGGATTAGATACACGCAACTCATTAACCCAAATCTCTGCCGATTTAGATAAACCGTCATCGGTACTTACCGTTGCTACATTCTGAGCAGGGTTTCTTATTCCAATTACCATTGTCTGAATGTTTGCCATAGTAGGATTTCCGGCAATACTCAAATAGTTTTCACCATCCTTAAGAGTATAACGCGTTGTATACGATACATTGGCATCCTTCTTCATTGCTTTATTTCTTGATAACTTAAGATCAACAAATTTCTGAAGATCAAGATTAAGTCTGTTATCTTCAGGCCATATAAGCTGATCAATATTACTTCCGAAAGGTGTTAGGTGTAAAGGAATCTCATACTCGTAATAATTATCTTTAAAGTCAGATCCTAAACGTATAAACAGATTCAGATCCTTATCTTTTAACTCGCCATCGCGTACAGCCTCAGCATGCACCTCTAGTTTCAACTTGTTATAACTTCTTATATCAAAAGCTGTCTGTTTATATATAGCCCTTGCATCACCATCCTTCAAATCCTCAATCTTAATAGATAGAGCCTGCTCATTTTGGCGTATTGTCTGATTTGTAGTATAATCTTTCTCTCTCTCAATACCCGGAGGTAACACATAAGGAATCGGGCTACGGTTACCATTCTTCTCAATACTCACAGTTGAAACAACAAAGTTTGTATTTGAAGATTCCGGAGTAGATAATCCTTCGTGACCTACAGAGAATGATTTATCAATCTTACGCCACTCACTACGTACAAGTTTAAATGTTGCAAAACGTAATACTACCTTGTCATTAAAGTTCTTAAGGAACATACGCATAAACCTAATTGATGTAAAGTCATCAATTGGTCCGTATTTTCCACTGAATTCTGATACCGGAATTTTAAACTGGTACCACTTTACTTTTCCAACTGTACCATTAGGAAGTTTATGACTATCGTTCTCTGCAATATCTGTTATATATCTTCCACCCTGTACAAGATCTTCTGGACGAAGGCTTATTTTATACTGATAATATGCCTCAACTTCACTAAGGGTATTATCATCATTAATATCCTCTTTGTCAGGACTAAGTGTTGATGAATTTGCAGTACCCTGTCCCTCAGGAGTATTACCTTGAGGGTTATTATAATACTTATATCTATTCAGAATTGACATCTTTGCCTGATCCTGTGCCGATCCACGATTAGAAAGAAAGTCATCACCAGACGGGTCAAATACAATTGAGTCTCTTCTGGCAGCATTAGTTACATTAGCAGTAATGTAACTTACATAACTCGAAAAGAACGATTGCTCATCTGTATTATTAAGACCATCTAAACCAATATCCTGATATTGTCGTGAACCTGAAGTGTTATCAAAATATTTTGTAACAGGTTGTTTAATAGGGACACGTCCCCATACAGTTGTATCTACATCAACAACAAGAGCATCCTTTGGCATACCATTCTCAAATGTCTTTCTTGAGTCTTTAAGTATATCCTCTGACACGCTACCAAGATTTATATAAAGATCTCCACCTTTATGATCCGGATCATATATAAACGGATCCATTAACCAGAACTCAATATATTCAACATTAGATTGCTCAAAGTTATTATTTGTAAGCTTACGCATAATCCCCCCCCATCTTGATGCTGGATTAGATAGCTTACCCTGATTGTTTATACCTGCTGAATAAGGTGTACCTGCTGTCTCGTAGTTATACGGGCCTCTCTCGTCCGGATAATATGTAAGGTCAAATGTACTTAATCTGTTTATCTCATAGTTCTGCGACTCCTTTGCAGGAAAAAGTTCCTGTTCATAAACCTCCCTTACATAATGGTTAGATTGCTGATCATCATCAGATTTAATATGTGATGGTGTAAGGGCTTCGTCTCTCTGGAATATTGGATCTATATTATACCATGCTATACGTGCACGGTTAAATCCTGTTCCGAGACCTGTTTCTGACGACTCCTTAAACAGATTTGGCTGCAACTGAGGTACACTGGCAAGATACCATGAATATTTATCCTCCAGCGTCATAGGACTCTCTGCACCCTCAAAATCATCAAGATACGTAACACCTGAATTACCAACAGCTTTAGATTGTCCTGGCAAGAACTGTGCAAATTCACCTGATACAGCAATACTTGATATCTCCTTTGTTTCAATCAGAGGAATTTTATCAACAAGTTTTGTCAGGAATCTCGATTCTGTTTTATATGACCCGTCAAGTCCCCATATAACGTTATGTATTGGCTGATTACCAAAATCTACTTTCTGCGTTAACGGACGTTCTGACAAACTCATTATGGTTGCACCAATATTAAAATCGTCATTAAACTGATAGTTCAGGTGTGTCCCTAATAATGT
The DNA here is from genome assembly GCA_025210735.1 of Bacteroidales bacterium. Classification (GTDB taxonomy): domain Bacteria; phylum Bacteroidota; class Bacteroidia; order Bacteroidales; family UBA6680; genus UBA6680. The sequence continues at coordinate 39,131 of JAOARD010000013.1, read as the reverse complement.
CTTAGTCTGAACATTAAATAACGAATTACTCTCTGTCGATATCCTTAAAGGCGTTCCAGATTCCAGATAAGCAGGGTTTACAATCTTCACCCTTCCTAATGTATAATCAACTGTAAAATCAATATTCTCAACAAGCTCAATACCTCCGGCAGTAACCTTTACAGATCCTTTAGGAATATTCATTGCATTAAGTTGTATATCAGACCCTCCTGATGATTTAAACGATCCAATTATCTTAAACTTATTCTTTACTGTCTGTTCTTTTGCTTTTGTTATTGTAGAGTCATAAAGAGCCGTAAATGCATATTTCTGTGCCAGATTCGGATCATCAAACTTATCGTAAAGATCCTGACCAAAAGGTTCTAGTGTAGGAAGAAATACTCGTCCATTCGAAGATAATACTGTTACCCCCTCAACATAATCATATATCGCATCTGGTGTTGGGAATCCCTGATTATTCACACGGTCAAATCCAAGTACCTGAAGCAACATCTTCTTATTAAGATTTCCTGCCGGAATATAGTTAATAGATGTTCCTGCTTTATCGTCCTCATACATTACATCAAGGAAAAATCCATCGCTACTCAACTGGTAACCTCCTGTTGCATACACGTTCTTCATCATAAGATGCCATGTATTTAACTTAGGTGTTATATTCGTTCCTTTTATCAGCTTAAGCATAAGAACATCAGGAGCTTTTACATCATTAGAAAATTCTCCAACCTGATACGTCTTTCCTCCACTCTGAAATTCAAAAGCAACCGCCAGAACCTCATCGTTATTAAGTGATGTATTAACAGTAACAAATCCAAGATCGTAGTTTACTTTATATTCTCGTGTGTCAAGCTTACGGGCACTCTCTATCTTCTCATAATCTCTACCAACCTTAAAGTTCTTATATCCGTTTAGTGTTGAATTTAGTGACTCAATAGCTCTAACTCCCGGAAGTGTCTTAAGATCAGTATACAGATCGTTAAGTTTATTATCCGGCAGATTCATAGGATTATCACCAGATGTTACACTATTAATTAGTGGATTAGATATATTTGCTCCACGTTCTGCAAGATCCATAAGACCAAGAATATTTCTTGAGTTCTCAAACTCAGAAGTTTTATTGGTTACCCAAACCTCTACCCTTGTAATCTTTATTCCTGAGTTTATTAGCGGAAGTGTTGCTACAAATTTATTATAATTCTCACGGAAATATTGTGCTAAGAAAAAGTGTTTGTTTGCCTCGTACTCATCGGCTCTTATCTCAAAACTCTGTGTTTGAGCACCTCCTTTAACTTCAATTACCGAAGACTCTCCACGTTGCTGCGAGAATACTCCTGATACAGAGAGTTTACCGAACTGCAAATCGGTTTTAATACCAAAAAGGCTCTGACTTCCAGTTATAAGCGTTCCACTCAAAGGGAATGTTACATTACCAGCTTCTATTCGCTGAATTATCTCGTCTTCATCTCCCTTATACTCTATCTTAACATTATTCTCAAAATCGAATGTTGCCTCTGTATTGTAATCAAAGTTCACTTTAAACTTATCTCCTACCTTTCCGGTTACATTCGCTTGAATTTTTGAGTCATAATCAAAGTTAACAGTACTTTTTTGGTTCTCCATTAACACAGGGTTATCCTGTTTGTTAATCTTAACACCTAATGATAGCTCTGCACTACCCTGAGGGATAATCTCAATAGCATTATCTCCAAGAACCTTATCTAAAGCTCCTCCTCCAATTCTCAGCCTTCCTCCAACAAGCCTGTTATCGCCTCCGGCCATTCGTGCATTATCAGATTTCTCTTTCCAGTATTTATATATCGACTGTTCAAAGTCATACGATTTAAACTCATCAACACTCATATACTTAGGAACACCAAAATCTTTGTTTCCCAGCTTCTGTCTTACCACATACTCACCCTTCTCTGAATCAAAAACAATTTCCAGATCTAATTTAGGGCTAGTTTTAGGAATCAACGGACTCTTAATATCTGTTATGCTGGGAAGTTTCTCTAAAGATGTTTTATCCTTTATTGAATCATTTTCCGGCAATATACTTTCTACAGCATCAACTATTCCTGAATATCCGGGGTTGATAATGAACCATGCAATGGCTAGTAGAAATATAGATGGTAATAAATATTTTTTTAGTATGGTCATGAATATTTTATTATAATTCTTTCAATGCTCTTTTAACTAACTCTTCTACGGAAAGATTATCAGATTCGTTAACAATCTTTTTAAGAACCTTTTCAACACTGTTTTTCATAAATCCCAACATTACTAAAGCAGATAACGCTTCATCTTTATTTCTATTGTGCTCAACGTTCTTTATTTCTATGTTTTCTACTCCTTTTGATAATTTATCTTTAAGCTCAACAACTATTCTTTTTGCAGATTTTTCGCCTATACCCTTAATTGTTTTCAGTATTTTAACATCCTCAGATACTATTGCATCAGTTATCTCTGCAGGCGATAATGAAGATAACATCACTCTTGCTGTATTAGGTCCAACGCCGGAAATCGATATCAAATTCCGAAATACTTCTCGTTCACTTTTCTGAACAAAACCATAAAACACGTGTGCATCTTCACGCACAACCTGATGAACAAAAAGTTTAACTTCTGTTTTACTGCCAATTAACCCAAATGAATATAGAGATATATTGATAAAATACCCTACCCCATTCACTTCTACCACAATATAAGTTGGTGAAATTTCTGTAACTAATCCTTTTAAATATTCGTACATATAGTGTTTTGTGTCTCTTTCGTAATGTAAAAATACATAAATCGTTGGCTTAGAAAAACAATATTTCACAAATACTGAAATTTATTCTTCATCAAAATTTAAAGGAACAATATGAAAAAAATCTACTATGCAATATTCCTTCTAATTTTCTCCTCTTCTGCCCCAGGACAAATCACAAAAGATATGTTTCCTTATAACTATAATAAACGAAGAGCTACAAAATCTTCATTCATTAAAATTGATAAAACGAGAATAAAGAATATCAGAACATTTGAATCTGTTACATCTGATAACTCTCCGTACAGATATAAAAAAGGAAAATTTGGTGAAGCTATAAGTATTACTATTAACAGTAATACCCATGGTAAATGGTACACAGCAGATAACAATTACAAGATTTGGGAAACCGGTATATACGCAAAGGATGCTAAAAGCATTCAGGTAATATTCTCAAATTTTGAGCTCCCAGATGGAGGAATGCTGTTTGTATACAATAGAGACAAAACATATTATAGAGGAGCTTTTACAAGTAGTAATAATAAACCATCTAAACGTTTGGCAATTGCTCCTGTAAAAAGCGACAAAGTTGTTGTTCAGTATATACACACAAATCCAGCAGAGGATATACCGACACTGATAATTGACAAAATTGTATATGACTTTTTAGGAGTATTTGACAAAAAAGACAAAGGTATTTTTGCATCAGGTAGTTGTAATGTAAATATAAATTGTGACGAAGGAAGTGCTTATCAAGATACTAAAAGATCTATTGCCCGTATATTTTTTGACGGATATTATTGTACCGGTGCTCTTGTAAATAACACCAACAGCGACGAAACACCTTATTTTCTTACAGCAAATCACTGTATAAATTCAGAAGAGGTGGCAAAGGATGCTGTTTTTCTGTTTAACTACGAAAGCTCATACTGCGGAAGCAATAATGCTTCGTCAAAACAGTCTATATCGGGATCTAAACTAATTGCTACAGGAGCAAACAACAGGTTAGATTTCACGCTTCTTCAGCTATCAACAACCCCTCCAGAGCAATTTCAGCCATACTATCTGGGCTGGAGTGCTTCTGAAAATGGAAACAAATACTCGTCTTGTATACATCATCCCAGTGCGGATATAAAAAAGATTAGTGTTGATTATGATTCTACAACAACCTCGAATTACGGATCTCATTTTCTTACTAATTCACACTGGTTAATACGAAAATGGGATATCGGTACAACGGAGGGTGGCTCTTCTGGTAGCCCTCTATTAAATAAAGACGGACAAGTTATTGGTACATTAACTGGCGGAGAGGCATCCTGTTCATATAATTTTAATGACCTGTATCAGAAAATGTCATACTCCTGGAACTACTACGAAGCACCTGAAAATCAATTAAAATTCTGGTTAGATCCGGGTAATAGTGGCACAGAATCACTTGAAGGATATGACCCATATAATACAGCATCCAGTACAAGAATAAATATTATACCAAGAATAGCGTGTCCGCTAGACACAATAGTATACAGAGTAAAACTTGCAGAACACGAAAAAAAGAATACAACACAAATAAGATGGGTGACAGACAAAGATGCCAAGGTATTTGAAACCGAAAATAACAGTATTATAAAAGTTGTATACAACAGACCTGGAAGATACTCTATTTCAGCAACCATTGGCAATACAGAATCTGTTACATTGGAAAATTCTGTTTTAATAAATCCTTGTGCCTCTATAAAAATGACAGGAACAAGTTATTGCCCTACTGATACCATTACATTACAAGCAGAAGTAGGTGATTTAAAAGAAGAAGTACAATATAGTTGGATATTCGATGACGAAGTTGAGATACTGGAAGGTAATGAAAAAAGTAAGAAAATATCATTCAGATATATAAATTCAGGTGAAAAGAGACCTTCGTTAAACATTAACGACTCTTATGCTATATCAACAGAGTATAGCATAAATGTACTTAAATCGCCTCTTGACCCAGTAATAAGAATAGATTACCATAAATTAATTGTTGATGACGATGACGATACAAACCATCAATGGTATAGAAACAATATACCTATAGTTGATGCAAGAGAACCAATGTATAATGTCTCACAAAGCGGTAGTTATCATGTAAAAGCACAAAATATATATGGGTGTATTTTAAGCTCTGATACAATTAATGTACCTTATCAAAGAGACAAAGCTATTAATATTGTAAAAGAGGCAAATACATTCCCAAATGTAATAACCGAAGGAAAAGCAGATCTACAATTAGATTTATTATCAAAAGTTGAGAATATAATAATTCAGATTGTATCATCTTCCGGACAAGTATTAGTAACTCAGGAAGTAGATATGACCTCTAAAAAAGAGGTGATACCTTTAGACTTAAGCAAGTTAGACACCGGCATATATGTAGTATATGTATATTCAGATCTGTTTACAGAACAATTTAAAATTATTGTCAGGTGATAGTTAATCTATCACCTTTACCTCTACATTATCGCTCTGCCAAAGACCATGATTTGTACATACGGCCATAGCAGTAAGATTCATACTCACACTTGGAATAATATAAAAATCCACCTCAAAATGACTCTTCTGATTAGCCAGTATACCTGATGCAAATGACGCTGTTGCAATAAGAGTCTCTCTATTCCACAGCTGTATTGTACTTATATAGTGATCATGATTATCCGGATGACTATACTCATCACCAATTACAACTTTAACTTTAAATTTTTCTCCTCTTTTCACCTCTGAATCACAAACAACATGAGGGGTATGTCTGTCAAAATAATCTTTACGTAACTCTTTCTCTTCTTTCGAGATATCTACCGGCTTAAATACTCTTGGCATAATCTGTTTTTATTTTGGTTTAAACAAAAATAGGAATAAAAGAGATCAAACAGACTCTAAAAACCACATTTTATTCTAAAAAATTAGGATATTAATAATAATGACGTACCTTTGCACTCGCAAAAACGAAATAATTTGTATTAAAGATATATTGCGGGGTGGAGCAGTTGGCAGCTCGTCGGGCTCATAACCCGAAGGTCACAGGTTCGAGTCCTGTCCCCGCTACTAAAAAAGGTTGCTTTAAAAGCAACCTTTTTTATATATTATTTTTCCAACTCTTCAATCATTACAGATGCCGCTCTTTCTGAAGCCCCAACACCTCCAAGTTTTGTTGCAAGCACATCGTAATCAGTTAACATTTTATCTCTGTAAGTTTTATCATTAAGAATCTTATCAAGCTCTTTAATAATATTATCTCTGTTAAGATCATACTGTATAAGCTCTTTTACAACCTGTCTGTCCATTATCAGATTAACTATTGATATAAACTTAATATCAACAAGGTATTTAACCACATAATATGATAGCGCTCCTCCTCTGTAGCACACAACCTCAGGCACCTTAAACAGAGCCGTTTCTAGCGTTGCAGTTCCTGATGTAACAAGTGCTGCTGTAGAATTATTCAATATATTATAGGTATCATCAAATATCAATTTCACATCATCATCTTCAGATATAAAACCTCTGTAGTACGACTCGTCAATTGATGGTGCTGCCGCTATTACAAACTGATAATCCTTATAATTAGATACAACGCCAAGCATCTCAGGTAGCTTCTCCTTTATCTCTTGTTTTCTGCTTCCTGGCAAAATTGCTATTACTGGTTTCTCAGACAATCTATATTTTTCAATAAACTCACTCTTACTTATAAGCTTATTTTTCTTATACTCTTCAATAGCATCAAGCAGTGGGTGTCCTACAAATTTTACATCATAACCATAAGAAGCATAAAACTCTTTCTCAAACGGAAGAATAACGAACATTTTATCAATTAACTGCTTAATTGTTTTTACCCTGCCTTTACGCCATGCCCATACCTGTGGTGATATATAATAGAATATCTTAAGTCCCATTGCTTTAGCAAATTTTGCAACCCGCAAGTTAAATCCTGAGTAATCAATAAGAATCAGCACATCAGGTTTATATTGTTTAAGATCCTCTTCACACAATTTAAAATTTGCTTTAATTGTGCGTATATTTTTTATAACCGGAACAAGCCCCATAAAGGAGTGTTCTTTATAATGCTTTACCAAATCCCCTCCGGCATCACACATCTTATCTCCACCCCAAACTCTGAATTCGGCACTACTATCGTAATTCTTAATCCCCTTCATCAGATTTGATCCGTGCAGATCTCCAGATGCCTCACCGGCTATTATATAATATTTCATCTGTTTATAATTGTTTTTTTATTTGTCAGATGGAACTCCGCATAATAATCATTCTCGCGTATGTGAATGACCATTCTCATGTGTGTGAAAAACCATTATCATGCGTCATTACACCTCTGTAAATTCTGTTTTTATAGATCTTATTAAACCTATTTGTTAATATAAACAAAGATGCTAAAATTAAATATTATTATCCCATTTTAAATTTGTGTTTAGAACTCAGCCCTCCAAAAAAATCAGACTTCTCAACGTAATCTCACAGAAAATAATTATCACTTCCTTTTGAGTTTTGCCATCTATAATAATAATTTACTCAACAGAAAAACCTAAACAAAACATGTTTATAAGTACGTTATAAACCAAAGTACACCGTACGAATTATTACATTCATACACAATGTTCTTCACTTTGTTATAATAATATGTAATTAATGCTTGTAATCATATTATTTATATGAATAATAGTCTATTTTTGCCCAACACAAATTAAGCCTGGAGCACAAGAGATAATTTAACGCTATATTATAAAATCTGATGGTAAAAAAACGCAATTTTTATTTAGTTGTGGTCATAATGTTGTGCCCGATAACTCTATTCGGGCAAATGGATATGACCAGATTTAAGGACAATTACTTTATTGAGGAGAGTGATAGTAATAAAGTATACTTAAACATTAAGAACACAAATTATTTCAGAAATAATGAGTTCTTTAACGATCTCGACGAGGGGTTTACAACATTTGCCTCGTTAATAAATGCTACAGTAAAATATTACCCAAGCAGCAGATCAAAACTAGAAACAGGTATTCATCTGGTTAACTATTACGGGAGAGATAAATTTGACAAAGTAAGACCTATTATAAGGTTTCAGTACAGGTTAACCAAGAACCTTAACTTTGTTATTGGATCGCTTTACGGAACAGTTAATCATGACTTTATTGAACCGGTATTCAGACAGGAACGGTACATAGACAACAATATTGAGTCCGGAGTTCAGATGTTATACGATAGTAAATACATACACTCTGACCTGTATCTGAACTGGGAAAAGTACATCTTCAGAACATCGTTAAAGGACAAAGAGGTTTTTACTGTAGGCTGGACAAATGAATTCAGACTGTTTAAAAAAGAGCGAAGATTAAAGGTTAATATTCCGGTACAGTTTCTTACAGCTCATATTGGCGGACAGGTAGATACACTATCTCAACCTCTTGAATCGCTTACAAACTTTGTACTTGGAGCCCATGTTGGATACAAATTTGATGGTCTTGTAAACGAGATTGGTGCCAAAATTTATGCTGTACATTATAAGGATATATCTGATATTCCGAAGAGAAAATTCAGAAAAGGAAATGCTTTTTATCCTATTATATATGGTAAAAGTAAATATCTGAATGTTTATGCAGGATACTGGAATGCAAATAGTTTCATAGTTCCAAGAGGCGAACCCATCTTCGGTTCTGCATCTGTTATAAAAAATATATCACTTCCTAACCGAGAACTTTTTATCTTTAAGGCTGAATTGTTCTATGAGTTTAGCAAAGGTGCTAATATTGGAGCAAGATATGAGACATATTACAACCTGCATGGCGGTAAATACGACATGTCATATGGTTGTTATATAAATTTAAACAGAGATTTTTTCTTAAAAACAGTAAAAATATTTAAATAGATATGCTTAAAGTAGGAATTGTAGGTGTCGGACACTTTGGAAAAAACCATGTAAGATGTCATAAACTTGCTAATTTTGAGTTAGTAGGTTTTTACGATATTAATAAAGAGACATCAGAGAATGTTGAAAAGGAGTTTGATATTAAATCATTCCCGTCATTACAAGCTCTTATTAACGAAGTAGATGTTATTGATGTTGTGGTACCTACATCCTCACATTTTGATGTTGCAAAAACTGCATTAGAGAATGGCAAGCACGTATTTATAGAGAAACCTGTAACAAGCACACTTGAGCAGGCTGCAGAACTTAAAAGAATTGCCGGAGAGCGTAACCTAAAAATTCAGGTTGGTCATGTTGAGCGATTCAATCCTGCATTCAGAGCTATAAAAGACAAGATATCGGCACCTAAGTTCATTGAGCTTCACAGGTTAGGACAGTTTCATCCAAGAAACAAAGACGTACCTGTTGTGTTAGATCTTCTTATACATGATCTGGATATTGTTCTTCATCTGGTTAAATCTAAAATAAAGAAGGTTCACTCAAGTGGAGTTGCAATAATAAGCGATACTCCGGATATTACAAATGCAAGAGTAGAATTTGAAGATGGATGTGTTGTAAATATGACATCAAGCAGAATCTCAATGAAAACTATGCGTAAAACACGAATTTTTCAGGAAACAGCATACATCACTGTTGATTTCTTAGAGAAGAAAAGTGAATATATTCAGGTTTTACCCGTAAAAGAACCCGTTGACGATCCGTTTGCCCTTATATTGGATTTAGGTGATGACAGACCTAAAAAACAGTTTATTATTGATACTCCTGATGTAAAAGAACACAATGCTATTGTTGAAGAGCTAAATAGTTTCTACAACTCAATAATAAACAACACAACGCCAGAGGTATCTATTGACGATGGATACAATGCTCTTAATCTTGCAAAGATGATAATGGAACATATGAATAAATAAAAAAAGGAGGCTTAAGCCTCCTTTTTTGTATATCATATAAGTAGTAATTAAATCATCTCCTTACCACTATTATATCCTTTAATAATTCCTCTTCGCGAATTCTTTATAAACAGTAATATCTCATCGCGCTCCGGAGAAGCAGGCATTTCAGCCTCAATAAACTCTATAGCTTGCGATACATTCATTCCTCTCAGGTACAACATTCTGTATATCTCCTGAATCTCAGAAATCTTATCGTTTGTAAACTGTCTTCTTCTAAGACCTATTGAGTTAATTCCGGCAAATGATATTGGGAAACGTGCAGCTTTTACATACGGAGGAATATCTTTTCCTACTAAAGCTCCACCCTGCAGCATTACGTGCGCTCCAATGTGTACAAACTGATGAATAGCTGATCCTCCTCCAAGAATTGCGAAGTCATCAACAATAACCTCTCCTCCTAAAAGAACACTATTAACAATAATAACATTGTTACCTATAATACAGTCGTGAGCAACATGGCTATATGCCATAAGCATACAGTTATTTCCTACCTTAGTTTTGCCCTTTGCAGAAGTACCTCTGTTAATAGTAACACACTCACGTATAGTTGTGTTATCACCAATTTCAACAATTGTATCTTCGCCTTTAAATTTCAGATCTTGTGGAATTGCAGAGATAACAGCACCCGGAAAAATTTTACAATTTTTCCCAATACGAGCACCCTCCATAATTGTAACATTAGGACCAATCCAAGTACCTTCACCAATCTCTACATTCTTTGCTATAGTTACAAAAGGCTCAATAACAACATTTCTCGCTATCTTGGCCTCTGGATGAACATATGCTAGTGGTTGATTCATTATATTAAATATTTCTGCTTGTTACTTATTTTTAATTACCTGCGCCATTAGTTCTGCTTCTACAGCCACACTGTTTCCAACATAAGCTTTTGCCGACATATGAACAATACCTCTACGTACCGGAGAAATAAGCTCTAATCTGAACAGTAAAGTATCACCAGGAACTACTTTTCTCTTAAACTTAACATTATCTATCTTCATAAAGTAAGTAGAGTAATTTTCAGGATCCGGAACAGTACTCAGAACCAAAATACCACCTGTCTGAGCCATTGCTTCTACCATTAAAACTCCCGGCATAACAGGCTCTTCAGGGAAGTGTCCTACAAAAAACGGCTCGTTCATTGTAACATTCTTCATACCTGTTACAGAGTTCTCTGTAAGCTCTATAATTTTATCTACAAGAAGAAACGGAGGTCTGTGCGGAAGCATCTTCTTAATTCCGTTTACATCGTATACAGGTTCTTTCTCCGGATCGTACTTAGGTGCCTTTGGCTTCTTAAGCATTTGTCTTATCTTCTTAGCAAGCTCTGTGTTTGCCAAGTGTCCAGGACGTTTTGCTATAACTCTTGCCTTAATAGGCATACCTACCAATGCGAGATCACCAATAAGATCAAGAAGCTTATGACGAGCAGGCTCATTAGAGTATGATAACTTAATGTTATTAAGTACTCCACTCTCTTCAATCTGAACATGAGGTTTGTTAAAAAGATCCGCAATTCTGTCAAGCTCACTTTGCTCAACCGGATTCTCCATGATAACAATCGCATTCTCCAAATCACCACCTTTAATAAGGTTATGCTTAAGAAGAACCTCTAATTCATGAAAAAATACAAACGTACGACACGATGCAATCTCCTTATCAAAATCATCTAATGAGTTTAACTCTGCATACTGATGCCCCAGTACCTTTGAGTTATAATCGATAAGAACATTCGCATTAAATTTATCGTCAGGATATATACATATCTCAACGCCATTTTCCTCGTCTCTGTACTCTATCTTTTCATCAATCACAAGATACTCTCTCTCTGCATCCTGCTCCTGTATACCCACTTCTAATATAGCGTTAAGAAACATCCTTGAGCTACCTCCCATAATAGGAACCTCAGGACCATCTATATCTATAACTGCGTTATCTACTCTTTGAGAAGCCAGCGCTGCCATCAGGTGCTCTATTGTGCTAACTCTAACTCCATTTTTCTCTATTGTTGTACCTCTGGCAGTATCAACAACATATTCGGCAAGAGCCTTAACCTCTTGCTCCCCTTCTAAATCTACTCTTCTGAAAACAATTCCCGAATTCTCAGGAGCGGGCTTAATCACAAGATTAACGTTAACTCCAGTATGTAGCCCTTTACCAGTAAGCTTTACCTCAGATTTTAAAGTTCTTTGGTTTTCAGCCATAATATCTTAATTATCTTAATTTACTCAAACGAAAAACGCCGCAATATATAAAAATAAAGTTACTTAGCAGCCCTAATATTATTTTTTAGCTCCTACTTCTTTTTCTAGACTCTCTAAACGTTTTACAATTTGCGGTAAGTTTTTGAAATAAACATACACCCTTCTGAACAGTCTGAAGTCCATATATGGCGATCCGATAACCATTGCGTTCTCCTCTTTAATAGGCGATGAAATACCTGACTGAGCTGCAACCTTAGCTCCGTCGGCAATTTTTGAGTGTGGTGCAATACCAACCTGACCACCAAACATACAGTTCTTTCCAATCTTACTTGAACCGGCAACACCACTCTGTGCAGCCATTACTGTATTCTCTCCTATCTCAACATTATGAGCTACATGTAACATATTATCAAGCTTAACACCTTTTCTGATAATTGTTGATCCCATTGTTGCTCTGTCAATAGTAGCATTAGCTCCTATCTCAACGTAATCCTCTATAATTACATTTCCTACCTGAGGTATCTTCTTATAATTATTTGATGCCGATGGTGCAAATCCAAATCCGTCTGCTCCTATTACTGTTCCGGCATGTACTGTACAATTCTTGCCAATTACACATGCCTCATAAATTTTTGCTCCCGGAAAAATCATTGTATTCTCACCTATCGATACAAAATCACCAATATATGTTGTAGGATAAATCTTAACATTATCAGCAATCACAGCATCTTCACCAATATAAGCGTTTGCTCCAATATATACATTCTCACCTATTTCTGCACTCTCCTCAATAACCGCTGTTGGGTGTATCCCCGTTTTCTGAGGTTTAGATTGCTGATACAGATCAAGCAACGAAGCAAGAGCCTGATAAGAATCCTCTACCCTGATAAGCGTAGCAGCAATATCCTTCTCTGCCTTAAAATCGTTATTAACTAACACAATTGAAGCTTGTGTATCATATATATAATGAGTGTATTTTGGGTTTGATAAAAAAGTTAATGTTCCGGGTTTTCCTTCCTCTATCTTTGACAGATCAAAAACTTTTACATCTTTATCACCTTCTACTGTACCTTTTAAAAATTCAGCAATTTGTGCAGCTGAGAACTCCATATTTATCCAAATTTGTATGAAAAATTGGGACAAAAATAACAAATATTATTATTTATGTGTCTATATACGCGGATAACATAAACAATATTTCTTATCCTCTTTTGATAAAACTGCAAGATTTATAAGATCCGACACCTGTGCAAGTTCCGTTACACTACTATCCTTTTTAAGAATCTTAATAGTATCCAATACCGGAGAATATGCCTTATTAGAAATAACAGATGAATGAACAAGATAGTCCAGATCATCACGTCCAATTTCAAATTTCTTTAATGTTTTATCCTCAATTTTTTTGACCAAATCAGTATCAAATTTTGTCCCACTTAAAATAACCTTAGGCAGATTTCTGTTTATTAGCGCAACAGAAAGATAACGCAAAATTTTATCATCACTCCTTGTCCAGTACTTTGCACAAGTCATTATATCTGCATCATCAATCATATCAAAATTAGCTATAATCTCATCTATTTTTATCAGATCATTAGTCTCTATAATATTTAAAACATCTGTTGAGAAAAAAAATCTTAACCACGGGGTAACAAACAAATCTTTATCTTTAGTGAATACATAACGGGCTCTGCGTAATAATTGAATAAGCAACTCCTCTGCAGCAACAACTGTTTTGTGCAAATAAACCTGCCAATACATTAACCTGCGGGCTAGCAAAAACTTCTCTACAGAATAAATACCTTTAAGCTCAACTGCTATATCGCCATCAACAACTGTAAGCATACTTATTATCCTCTCCAATCCTATTGCTCCTTCACTAACTCCAGAAAAAAATGAATCCCGCCTCAAATAATCAAGTCTGTCAACATCTAACTGACTACTCACCAACTGATGCAGGTACTTTTTATGATAATCACCATTAAAAATATCTATTGCTAAATCTAACCGCCCGTTAAACTCCCTGTTAAGTCTGTTCATGTAAAGATGACTCATCACTTCATGATCTACCCCTTTAATAACACTAAACTCAAGAGCATGAGAAAACGGTCCGTGCCCTATATCATGCAGTAAAATTGCAGATATAGCAGCTTCTTCCTCTTCATCTGTTATATCACACCCTTTACTTCTTAACACATTAAGTGCTCTTGTCATAAGATGCCCTGCACCTAAGGCATGCTGAAAACGTGAATGAAATGCACCCGGATATACATAATCTGTTAAACCCAACTGTTTAATTCGCCTCAACCGCTGAAAAGATTTATGTCCTATCAAGTCCAGATGAAAACTATTATCAAAATTTATAAACCCATATACCGGATCATTAATTATCTTTCGCTTTACCTCAGTCATAATACCACGCAATAATATATTTTACATGTCACAAAATAGTTAATATTCCTAAACATACATATTGCACTAAACATGTTTTAACGCTTTTATTTTGAAAATAAATCTTTTATACTTACTTTTGCATCGAAAAGAGAAGGAAAATTTAGGGGACGATGTCCCCTATTTTAGTATTTAAAACCTATGATTTCTAAAGATTTTATAACACAAATTGTAGAGAACAATCTGGATACCAAAGCACACTATATTGTTGATATTAAGATAGACAGCAGTAATAGAATAAATGTTTTGGTTGATGGTATAGAAGGCTTTACAATTAACGAATGTGTGAAAATAAGCCGTGCCATTGAGGGCAGTCTCGACAGAGAAAAAGAGGATTTTGAACTACAAGTTTCAACACCAGGTCTTGACATGCCTTTTAAAGTGAATCAGCAATATGAGAAAAATCTTAACAAAGAGGTTGAGGTTAAGCTGAGTGATGGGAACAAAATAGTTGGTAAAATGACTGAGGTTACCGACAACACTATCACTGTAGAGTATAAAAAGAAAGAGAAAGTAGAAGGGCATAAAAAGAAACAAACCATTGAATACAAAGATGTATTCAACAAAGAAGAGGTTGAAACCAGACTAGTAATATCATTTAAGTAGAAACAAAAAAACTATACATATGGAGAACATCAATTTGATCGATACATTTTCGGAATTTAAAGAACTGAAAAATATAGATCGCGCAACAATGATGCGTATTTTGGAAGATGTATTTCGTAATCTTCTTCAGAAAAAATACGGTACCGACGAAAATTTTGATGTAATTATCAATATTGATAAAGGTGATTTTGAGATATGGAGAAACAGAGAGGTTGTAGATGATAATGAGATTGAAGATTCAAACCTTCAGATAACATTAACTGATGCAAGAAAAATTGACTCGGACTATGAAGTTGGCGAAGAGGTTACCGATGAGGTTAAGCTAATTGACTTTGGACGAAGATCTGTTTTAGCACTTAGACAAAATCTGACATCAAAGATTCTTGAGTTAGAGAAGACCAGTATCTTTAATAGCTACAAAGACAGAATTGGTGAAATTGTTAGTGGTGAGGTTTACCAGGTATGGAAAAAAGAGATTCTTATTCTTGACGATGAAGGTAACGAACTTGTTATGCCAAGAACTGAACAGATTCCTAGTGATTTCTTCAGAAAAGGTGACTCAGTAAAAGCAGCCGTTATTAAGGTTGAAATGAGAAATAACAACCCAATAATTGTACTTTCAAGAACTGCTCCTGTATTCCTTGAGAGACTATTTGAGCTTGAAGTTCCAGAGATATTCGATGGTCTTATTACAATTAAGAAGATTGTTCGTGTTCCGGGTGAAAGAGCTAAAGTTGCTGTTGAATCGTACGATGAAAGAATTGATCCTGTAGGAGCATGTGTTGGTATGAAAGGATCAAGAATTCACGGTATAGTAAGAGAGCTACGTAACGAAAATATTGATGTTATTAACTATACTAATAACACACAATTATATATACAAAGGGCATTAAGTCCGGCAAAAATTACCTCAATTAAACTGTTTAACGACGACAATAGAGCTGAAATTTACCTTCAACCTAATGAGGTTTCCTTAGCAATTGGTAAAGGAGGGCTTAACATTAAACTTGCAAGCCAGCTTACAGAATACGAATTAGATGTATATCGCGAGCAGTCTGAGGAAGATATGGACGATGATGTTAATCTTGATGAATTCTCTGACGAAATAGAAGGTTGGGTTATTGATGCGTTAAAGTCAATAGGATGCGACACAGCCAGAAATGTTCTTGAAATTCCAGAAGATGAATTATTAAGACGTACAGATCTTGAAGAAGAGACTATACAAGAAGTTATTAAAATTATTAAGGCTGAGTTTGAATAAAATGAGTAACTTAGCCACCTGATTTATTGAAACAAAATAGCGAAAGCTCATAATATGGCAGCAGGCAACAAAGGAACAAGAATTAGCAAGGTAGCAAGAGAACTAAACGTAGGTATTTCTACCATAGTTGAGTTCTTAAACAAAAAAGGAGCCGATTTAGATTCGAATCCTAATAATAAGATTAGTGACGAGCAGTACGATCTTCTGCTTAAAGAGTATGGTTCTGACCTTTCTCTAAAGAAGAAGTCTAAATCTATTACTCTGAAATCTAAGCAGGAAACTGTATCAATAAATGATAATAAAGAGGATGCACCTGAAGAAGATAACAACGAAGAAGAGGTTATTGTTAAAGGGCAGTCTTCTGATAATATTATAGAAACCGAAGAACCAAAAGAGCGTATTGAGCTTAAGGTTGTAGGTAAAGTTGAGCTTGAAAAGAAAGCTCCGACTCAGAAACCTGAACCAAAACAAGAGAAGCCTGAGAAAGAGAAAAAACAGGAAGTTGCAAAACCTGCTGCTAAACCTGTTGAGAAAAAAATTGAGGCTCCTGTTGTTAAAAAGAGTGAGAAAGTTTCTGAACCTGTAAAAAAAGAGCCACAGGAGAAACCAAAAGCCGAAAAACCTGTAGAGAAAAAAGAGGAGAAACCAATAGTTAAGGATGTACCTGAAAAAACTGCCGCTGTAGAAGAAAAGACTCCTAACGTTGCTGATAAGGTAAAAGTTGTTGGTAAAATTGATCTTAGCTCTATTAACTCAAAAACTCGTCCTGCTAAGAAAACTAAAAAGCAGAAAGAAGACGAAAGAAAAGAGAGAGAGAAGAAGAGAAAAGATGATTTTAAATCTCGTAACTCTAATCAGGATAACAGATCAAACGACAACAGAGGTCAGGGTGAAGATGGTAAAAAGAAAATATCAGGTCCAAAAATTGTTGGCAAAATTGACCTTCCGGGAGGCGGCGATAAAAACAACAACTCTGATCAGGCAGGTAAAAAGAAAAGAAAACGTATTAAAAAAGACTCAAAAGTTGATATCGACAACACAAACAAGAAGATAACAACTCCTGAGTTAAAGAAAAATAAAGGCAATAACGCCAAAAGAAGAAATGCTCCTGCAAACAAACGCCCAGTCCGTAAGGAGGTAAGCGAGGAGGATGTTCAAAAGCAAATTAAGGAGACCCTTGCAAGACTTACTTCTAAAGGTAAGAGTAAAGGTTCTAAGCACAGACGTGATAAAAGAGATGCCGTTTCGCAGAAACATCAGGAGGAGATGGCTAAACAGGAACAAGAAAAGAACGTACTTAAAGTAACTGAGTTTGTTTCTGTAAATGAACTTGCTACCATGATGAGCGTTCAGGTTACTGAGGTTATTGCAACCTGTATGAACATGGGACTGTTTGTATCTATTAACCAGCGTCTTGATGCTGAAACTATAGGTCTTGTTGCTGATGAATTCAACTTTAAAACAGAATTTATTAGTGTTGAAGTACAGGAAGCTATTAAAGAAGAGGAAGATAGTGAAGAAGATCTTGTAGAGAGATCTCCTATTATTACCGTTATGGGACACGTTGACCACGGTAAGACATCACTACTTGACCATATACGTAAAGCCAATGTAATTGCCGGTGAGGCCGGAGGTATTACACAGCATATCGGAGCATACAACGTTAAGTTATCATCAGGAAAACAGATCACATTCCTTGATACTCCGGGTCACGAAGCGTTTACAGCGATGCGTGCACGTGGTGCTCAGGTAACAGATATTGCAATTATTATTGTTGCTGCTGACGACAGTGTGATGCCACAGACAATTGAGGCTATTAACCACGCAAGTGCAGCGGGTGTACCAATTGTATTTGCAATTAACAAAATTGATAAGCCTGGAGCTAATCCTGAGAAGATTAAAGAGGAGCTTGCAAATATGAACTACCTTGTTGAAGAGTGGGGTGGTAAATACCAGAGTCAGGATATATCTGCTAAGAATGGTATTAACATTGAGGAGCTACTTGAGAAAGTTCTTCTTGAGGCAGACATGCTGGAGCTTAAAGCTAACCCTAACAAATCTGCATCAGGTACTGTAATTGAATCGGCACTTGATAAAGGTAGAGGTTATGTAACAACTATTCTTAACCAGAATGGTACACTTAAGAATGGTGACATAATACTTGCCGGAAGTTACATGGGACGTGTAAAGGCAATGTTCAATGAGCGTAATAAAAAGATAGACAAAGCAGGTCCGGCAACACCGGTACTTATCCTTGGTCTTAACGGTGCTCCACAAGCCGGAGATAATTTCAACATTATGGCTACAGAGCGTGAGGCTAAAGAGATTGCTACAAAACGTCTGCAATTACAGCGTGAGCAGGGTCTTAGAACTCAGAAGCACATTACTCTTGATGAGATTGGACGTCGTATTGCAATCGGAAACTTCCAGGAGCTTAACGTTATTGTTAAGGGTGACGTGGATGGATCTATCGAGGCACTTTCAGATTCACTTATCAAGCTGTCTACTGAGGAGATACAGGTTAATGTTATCCACAAAGGTGTTGGACAGATTTCTGAATCAGACGTTATGCTTGCATCTGCATCTGACGCTATTATTGTTGGATTCCAGGTTAGACCATCAATGGGAGCAAGAAAGCTTGCTGAGAAAGAAGAGATTGATATCAGACTATACTCTATCATCTACGATGCAATTAACGAGATTAAGGATGCAATGGAAGGTATGTTGTCTCCTGAAATCAAAGAGGAGGTTGTTTCAACAATTGAGGTTAGAGAGACATTCAAAATATCTAAGGTTGGTACAATTGCCGGATGTATGGTTAAAGAGGGTAAAATCCACAGAAATACAAAAATCAGACTTATCCGCGACGGTATTGTTATCTACACAGGAGAACTTGGAGCACTTAAACGATTTAAAGACGATGTTAAAGAGGTTGCATCAGGATACGAATGTGGACTTAACATTAACAACTTTAACGACATTAAAGTGGGCGATATAATTGAAGGATACGAAGAGGTTGAGGTTAAAAAGAAACTTTAATCAAACATCATAAAATAATATATTAAGGAGGTTGACAATAAATCAACCTCCTTTTTGGTTAACAGAGATATTTACAATAGACTATTATTTATTAGTTTTGTATATTAGTAGAGTTGTTTACAAACAACTATGCAAACATTGTTTAATAAGATACCATAGGTTATAACTCTTACACTATTAAGAGTCAACAAGCCTCATCTTATATCAAAAAAGGAAAATTATAAACGTATGAAACAAGATATAATAAACAAAGAAGAGGAGAATGAGAACACATCCCTCAACTTTATTGAAGAGATTATTGATAACGATATCAAAGAGGGAGTTAATAACGGAAGAGTTCATACACGTTTTCCTCCTGAGCCAAACGGATATCTACATATTGGTCATGCAAAATCAATATGTCTGAACTTCGGATTGGCCGATAGATTCAACGGTCACTGCAATCTTCGTTTCGATGATACAAACCCATCAAAAGAGGAGCAGGAATATGTTGATGCAATAAAAGAGGATATCAGCTGGTTGGGCTTTAAATGGCACCAGGAGCACTATGCATCAGACTATTTTGATCAGCTTTATGCATGGGCAATAAAACTTATTAAAGAGGGTAAAGCTTATATAGATGAGCAGCCACAGGAGGAGATTAGCAAACAACGCACCACTCCTACTGAGCCTGGAATAGAGAGCCCTTACCGCAACAGACCTGCAGAAGAGAGTCTGAAGATATTTGAAGAGATGAAAAACGGAGTTCATGCAGATGGTTCTAAAATTCTTAGAGCTAAGATTGATATGAACTCACCAAATATGCACATGCGCGATCCTATTATGTACAGGATAATGCATGCACACCACCACCGCACTGGCGATAAGTGGAATATATACCCAATGTACGACTTTGCTCACGGTCAGTCTGACTACATTGAGAATATTACACACTCTGTATGTACACTGGAGTTTGAAAATCACCGTCCGCTATATGAGTGGTTTCTAGATCAGATTGCTGAAGGCGACAGACCAAAACAGCGAGAGTTTGCAAGACTTAATCTTAGTTACACAGTTATGAGTAAGCGTAAACTACTTGAGCTTGTTGAGAAAGATCTTGTTAACGGATGGGACGATCCTCGTATGCCTACTATCAGCGGTTTAAGACGCAGAGGATATACACCAGAATCTATAAGAAACTTTGCTAATACAATTGGTGTTGCTAAACGCGAGAACATTATAGACCTTGCTGTACTTGAGCACTGTGTAAGAGAAGATCTGAATAAAACAGCACCAAGAATAATGGCTGTTGTTGATCCGGTAAAACTTATTATAGACAACTATCCTGAGGATAAATCGGAGATGCTTACAGCTGAGAATAACCCTGAGAATGAGAATTCTGGATCGAGAGAGATGCCATTCTCTAAGGTACTTTATATAGAGCGTGAGGATTTTATGGAGGATGCTCCTAAGAAATTCTTCAGACTTACACTTGCCAAAGAGGTACGCCTTAAGAATGCATATATAATAAAAGGAGAGTCGATAGTTAAAGACAGCGACGGAAATATTACAGAGATACACTGTACATACGATTCTGACTCAAAAAGTGGTAGTGGTACTGAGGCAAGCAAACGTAAAGTAAAAGGAACACTTCACTGGGTATCGGCAAAACATGCAGTTAAATTCAAAACTAATTTGTACGACAGGCTTTTCAGCGATGCTGATCCTGCAGGTAAAAAAGATGGTTCTGATTTTAAAGACTACATAAATCCGGATTCACTTAACGTACTTGATAACTGCTATGCAGAGCCATCGGTACTTGAAGCTAAACCGGAAGACAGATTCCAGTTCCAGCGCATAGGCTACTTCTGTGTTGATAAAGACAGCACAAAAGATAATCTGATATTCAACAGAACTGTTACACTAAAAGATTCGTGGAGTAAACAGAAAAAGAAATAATACAATACAGAAACTGCCTTTTCAGGCAGTTTCTTATTTAGCATAAATTCCGAATAAACTATAACATACTGAGTTTTATACAAACATAGTTACACATATACTCTCAGAACTAAAAGCATATCACTACCAATGAAAACCAAGGTTCTCTTTATCATTAACCCAATATCTGGTGTACACAAAAGCAAAAAAGCAGAAAAATACATATCTGAACTTATCAACAAAGAGAGGTTTGATATATCTTTAATGTATACAGAGCATAAAGGACACGGAATAGATATTAGCAGAGAGAACGCAGGTAAATATGATATAATTGCTGCTGTTGGTGGCGATGGTACTGTTAATGAGGTTGCAATGGGACTTGCCGGAAATACCGATACTGCACTTGCTATAATACCTACAGGTTCCGGTAACGGACTTGCGCGCCATATGGGTATAAAGATGAGCCTGAAAAAGAATCTGAAAAGATTTAATAACTACAAAAAATTCAGTGCCGATACGGTATCATTGAACGGGAACTTCTTTATGAATGTTTCTGGTACCGGATTTGATGCACATGTAGCCGATGTTTTCAACACATTTGGGCAACGCGGACTAAAAAACTATGCAAAGGTTACCATTAAGGAGTTCTTTAGCTATAAACCCGCAAAATACACCATAACCGACGATAACAACAACACAATAACTACAGAGGCTTTTGCAATAAGCTTTGCCAACTCATCGCAGTTTGGTAATAATGCATACATATCGCCACAAGCCGATATATCCGATGGTCTAATAGATGTTGTTATTGTTAAAAGATTTCCGGTATGGAAAACACCTGCGCTTGCAATACGTATGTTTACAAAAAACATGCACAAATCAAGATACACAACAATTCTGCGAGGCAAAAAATTCATAATAGATTCTGAAACACCACAACCGGTTCACCTTGATGGCGACTCAATAAAAACCACCTTCCCGGTAAACCTGAATATCAACCATGGCAACATAATGATATATGGTCCGGGAGAGAGATAAAACTTAATGTTTATCTCTATTGCCCCATAATACTGCCTCCTAACTGGAACATTGGGAGGTACATTGCTATAAGTATTGTTCCAACAAGACCACCTACAATAATAATAAGCATTGGCTCTACAATACTTCCCATCTGCGAGGCTTTATGCTCCACCTCTTCTGATAGCTGTTTATGCAACTTGTCAAACATGTTACCAAGTTGATTAACCTCTTCTCCAACCTTTATAAGAACAGTTAATTTACTATCAAAAAACTTCTCACGCTCCATAAGTACATATAGGTTCTCACCAACCATAAGCCCCTTATGAATACGCTCCATTATCTTCTCAAGCGGATAGAATCCAATCATCTTACCAGACAACTCTATGGCTCTTACAAGAGGAACATTAGCCTTAACAAGTAATGATAGTGCCTGAAACAGTCTATCTACGTATATTCTTGTAAACATATTACGCAGAAGAGGGATACGCATAACCAGACCTCCGGATAAACGGCGCATGAATGTTCGTTTTCTTAGTCTGTACAATACTATTATCACTCCAAGAATAGTAAAAAATATCACAGAGCTATATTGGTTCATAAACTCAGACATATCCATTAACATCTCTGTTAATGCCGGCAGTTCAGATCCAAAACGGGTAAACACATCGCTAAACAGCGGTACTATAAACGATAACATAAACCATACAGCAAGAACGGCTGTTAACAATACAATTATTGGATATGTAATTGCACTTATAAGCTGACGACTCTGCTTAACCTTACGATCATAAAACTCGGCTAGTATACCGAATACCTCTGCTAAACGTCCACTCTCTTCACCCATCTTTATACTGTAGTACTCATACGATGAGAACTTATCTTTTACAATGGTCGAGAAAGAGTCTCCCATTATCAGTCGCTCCTTTGCCATAAGGAAAAACTGCTTCTCCTGTGCCTTCTTCTCTTCCTTATACAACAGATCAACAGATGTAAGAATATCAACACCATTCTCAATCATAATTGCAAACTCGGCATACATATCGGCCTTGCGCTTATTCGGGAACGATTTCTTTAATGATATCTCCTTTTTCCAGAACGGAACACTATCATTAACAGCAGTACCTTTACCGCTCTTTATGTTATCTGACGTCTCTATATTTTTAAGATCAATCTTCATCTGTTTATAATTTGTTTTTCAATTGCCAGATGGAACTCGCATTTATAATCATCCTCTTGATTAGTTCCATATTATCGCCTTTTAGTCCAGTAAAAATGCTCAGGATAACGCTTTACCCACTTAATAACAACATCATCGTAGCATGCAACAAGGTCAATGGTATGTACAATATCTGAGTTATAGAATGTCTCAAACACAAAGCTCTCTGTGCTAAAAAAGAATGTATCCTGTCTTGCCTGAGTCTTTCTTACCCAGAAATTCATATCAACAATATACTCCGTCTCTGTCATGTTGTAGTTACGTGTAACAAACCTGTCAGAAGCCAATGCTATAACCAGTTCCGATTTTTCAACATCGCTGTTAAGAATACTCTGAAACATAGTGTAGTCCTGAATCTCTGACTGTTTATGATTTATGGTATATCTGAACAGATACTTATATGCAGCCATAGCTGATGATACCACAATTACAATAAGTACCATAGTAATTACAAGCTCCGACAATGTAAACGCCCGCAACCTCTTAGTTCTTAATCTGTATAATATCCCTGTTCCTCTGTTCATAATACTATCTGAAAAAGCTGTCTGCCTCCATTCGTCTGTTATAATCCTCTGTTTTCTCCCACCTGTTAAGTCTGTAAACAACCTTTCCTCTTCTATCCTTTATCCTAAACTCAACCAGAGTTAATCCGTCCTTATCGTCTATCTTATCAACAACAATATCCCAATCTTCTGGTATATCGGTTATCTCCTGATTGCCATTAACAGCTTTGGTAAGGAAATACATTGCACGCTGCTGTCGTATCTCATTTAGCTCAAAATCTATCTTAACAACAATAGTCATTGCTATAGCCCAAAACAGTGTAAGAATGGTCATTGCAACAATTACCTCAATTAAGGTAGATCCTTTAAGCTTTACTCCACCCGGAACATGCATTTTATATTGGTTTTACTATTAAACATATCAGGAACAGCAAAGCCTTTTTTAACAGCTCTGTTGTTAATAACTATACCCGACAAATGATTCTCATACTCTGCAATACGCGATCTGTACCTGAACATCTCAGTATAGATACTACCATGAACTGTACCCTGTTGGCAGGCAACCCCATCAACATAAACAACACCCGATACAAAACTTCCGGGATTTGCTTTATATATAATCTCCTTACTCTTTTTGTCGGTATCGGTTACAGAAACAGCACCATATATAGCCGTACCCTTACCTACAGTAACCATTGGTTTTAGCTTATCGGGTTTGTGTTTACTGCTTACAACAACTGCCGAAGGGTAGATAAGGGTAACTCCTCCGTTTATAACCACCCGTTTTGTGGCAAATAGTTGCACCCGCCCTTTAAACCCACTCTCTACATGTATCTCCTGGGCTTTTACAATAATATCTGTAAGCATCATGCTCTTATCTAAAACTATAAGACTGTCGGCACTTAATACAATATTACCCTTAAGTTTCACACCCGATGGCCTGAACATCTTTTTACCTGCAATAGATATCCTGTTATTGGCAAAAGAGTTAAACAGCACCTTACCAAATGGTATTGAGGCGTAATTAACAGTTGAGTCAGATTGTTGATAACTCAAATAATCGATATTGGTAAACCTGTCATCTATCTTAGGCAATACTTTATCTGCCTCACCAACACTACCATATACAAGTGAGTCTGCATAAAAGCCAACACCCTCTGCATAACCTCTGCGTATTCCCATACGCGGCAATATACAGTTACCAACAATACCGGACTTTCCGCTTATAGATAGATATCTGTTTTTATCGGCAAGATATAGTGCAGGAAATGCTTCGGCCTTGTAGTTAACGCCACTCAGCATTGTTCTGTTACGCGTTTTACCTCTGTATATAGCGGTAATATGAATAAGATCAAAAACACCCCAAGCTCTCTTTACAAACCTAAGGCTATCAACAGATCCTTCAAACAGAGCTAACTCTGTACCGGTATCGGAGATATCAACAACGTTGTGCTCTAACAGATTAATACCCGATTTAATATCTTGTTGAAGTTGTAACGATACATACTCAATATCAACCTCTTTAACCTTGTAGTATCTGTAAAGAAGATACATAGATAACATAATACTTAAGATCAGAATCATAAGTATTACATATGAGAGAGCACCTCCCTTTATTCTCTTACTTAGGTTTGTTATGTTCTGAAGATACCGCCTCATTGGTTATATCATCTTTTTTATTATCCTTCTCTTTGCCCTTGAAAATATCTCCAATCCGTTTAAAGAATCCCCTCTTCTCTTTCTGCTCAGTTTCTGTAACAGCTTTATCTTTTCTCTTGCTCTTTTTTCTCTTCTTCTTAACCTTCTCAACCACTCTCTCGCCACGTTTCCAGTTCTGATCACTCTTAATATGACCGTCTCTGGTAAATTCAATCCATCTGCCATGTTTAACACCTCTGTAGTACTCACCTCTGCGTATAATATTACGCTCTGCGTCAAATACCTCATATACACCATGCAGCGGTGATCCTGATATTAAAGCATCAACCTCCTGTATTTTACCTTTACTATAGATAGCATACCGTGGTTTATCAATTTTATATGGTTTCTCTCTTATTACCCTGAAATATATAGTTGAGTCTCTGTAATTAAGCGTTACAGATCTTGTTGCCTCATCATAATCCTGTCCGCTGGCATTTGAACCGGCAACTGTAAACAGAATTGTTAATATCACAAAATATACTCTTCCCATATGTCTGTATTCTATTTTATATCTTTTTTAATTAACTATAATAAGATTCTGTTACCAATTACTGAGATATCTCTCACATCAGAACCGGAAATTACATCTTAAATGTTTTGTACTCACCTTTATATTTCAGAAGCACAGAATCGCCCATTATTCTTTTCACAACAACATCGTTACATACATCGCCATTGCGCACAAGCAACGATTTACCCGATATACTTATCCAGCCAACACGTTTCTTCTTATTGCTTGATAATCCGTAATATTTTATCTCAGGCCACTGAATATTACTGTTATTAACAACAACATCAGTATTATATCCGTAGTAGTTATCACCTCTGTCATCGCCATATTCTGGTTCCGCCATTGCTGCACCTTTGGTAAACGGATCGGTATAGTTCAGCTTAAGTCTGTATTTACGCTGCTCAGGTAACTCAACACTCTCGCCTGCTACTCCTCCTGCTTTATTAACAAACTCATAACCATCAGATGCCATTGAGAAAAATACCTTGTAGATAATTATACCCCATATACCAGCTACGGCAGGTATCAGAAGGTAGTTTATCTTTTTGTTCTTCGATTTTTTCATCCGTTTCCTTTTTCTTTTCAATGATCTGTTCCTACTAATACATCAGAACACTATCTGTTCTACCATAGATAGGAGTTTATTCATCACTGGATTATATTAAAAACTAACTCTGAACGATTTAACAGCCGAATAACCGGAGCTATTACCCGCTTTATCAAATGTTTTAAGTCGCCAGTAGTAGGTTATCTTCTCTGTGAACGTTGCATTGTATCGCGCATCGCCTGTTACAAGAGCTTTTGCTACTATATCTGCCTTTTTAAATTTATTGGTTTTTGATATTATTATTGAATCTGATAATGCACTACCATTGTCGGTTGGTCTTGTCCATGTAAACAGAACATCAAATGATGTTTGTACAGCACCCTCTGCAGGGGTAGATGGTTCTGATGCAACAGGACTCTTGGTATCTATTGTTAATACACGTGTTGACGGACGCGAATTATTTGCACTATTGCGTCCTATTACTCCCCATGTATATGTACCATCAACAAGCGTAACACTCTTCTTTGTCCCTTCAAACACACTAATATCCTCTACCAGTTCACTTCCCCAGCCCGATTTATAAACACGTAGTGTATAGTTTGATGCGCCATCAAGTGCCTCCCAACTCATCTCTACATCGCTCTTATTTGTTGCTGCCTGATTTTCTGGTGTAAGTAGTACAGGCTCTACTGTTGTTATATCTTTACTCTGCTCTATTGTAAAACTGCGTGTTACCCATTCCGATTTTGATGAGCCGTTTACAATACGAACACGCCACTGGAAATTACCGGCAGATAACACCTTCTCGAATCTGGATACTGATATCAATGTATCTACATAGAAGTTTGTTATTGCAGAGAATTCTCCTTTAACTACCTGTAGGTTGTAACGCTCAGCATCTTCATTCTCGCGCCATTTAAACATTATACCCTGTTCTGGTGAACTCATCTTATCAGCAGGCGATATCATCTCTAATTTTACATCTGATACATCCTTCTCAAAGATATCTTCGCAGGCTGCAAGCAGCAGTGCCGACACTGCTATTACATATAATACTACTCTGCTATTTTCCATATGTTTATTTTTTATTCTCTTTATCTTTTATCTAATGAATGATACATGTAAGCTTCTGTCTATTAGTGCAGAGTTGAGAGCTATACATTTCGACTCCGCTCAATGTGACAAAACGGCTCCGCTCAATGT
The DNA here is from genome assembly GCA_025210735.1 of Bacteroidales bacterium. Lineage (GTDB taxonomy): Bacteria > Bacteroidota > Bacteroidia > Bacteroidales > UBA6680 > UBA6680. Next base: position 11,285 of record JAOARD010000013.1, on the reverse strand, counting down.
GACAAACGACTCCACTCAATCTGACAAAACTCCGCTAAATGCGACAGTATATCTAACTCTTTTGCTCAATATGTTTAACATTCTCTATATACATTACCAAAATACAGGTTGTTTTTCCTGTCTTCCGGTACGTTTTACTGTAAAATCTGGTACTAACAATACTACCACTTTTACCCTTTGTCTCGTACTGCTTAAGCAGTTTAAGAAGGTTAAATGTAGTACCCTCAATAACCACCTTAGAGGTGAATATTCTGTCGCTGCTCAGATCGTGAATATTAACCTCCGGAAATTCTGTTATGCGTACATTATATCTTACACATAGTTTGCTTATCTCAGACAGTAACTGTTCATGCGAGAACTCATCGGTAGCAATCTCACCTATAAGTTGTGAGTATTGCTTAAGGGTAGATTTCATTATTCCAATGCTCTTCCCTATATCTTCGTTATTATCCAGTTTCTTCTGTATATCTTTATATTTGCTGCGCAGTATTAATGTCTCAGAAAGTGCTACATTCCAAACTATAAAGGCAAATACTACAGCCGATATCAGCAACAGGTATAGCTTAACCTCACTTTTTCCTCTTTTCGCCATTATCTGTATGTTTACCTCTATTAATAATTACATTAAGTTTAAACTCACCTGTTTTACTATCTCCGGGCTGTACAAAATCAAGAATATATACCCTTTCAACCAGTTTGTTGTTCTTAAGTCTGTTTACATATCGCTCAAAAGCAACATCGGTTCTGGCAGTACCAGATATCTTAATTGTTCCGTAATTGTACTCTACACTCTTCTGAAATCTGTTTCGTTTAATTTCCGGTGCAGCCATCCACCAATCTGTAAGTGATACTCCGGCGGGTGTATCAGCAAATATTCTATCGGCATAGTATGCAAAATCTCTGTCGCGTACTGAGTAGAATCTGTCAAACAGGGTTCGTTTATACTCAAGTTTTTTCTTTAATAATGAGTTTTCGCGCAGTGTACTCTGGTTAAAACTAAAAAGTTCATCCTGTTCTGCACGTAACGATGAGTAATAGTCGAACAGAAGGTAGTTAACCATAAGCACTGTAAAGAACAGTATTAGTACAGACAATCCTGTAATTTTTATCATTCGTTTAAAGAACACCTCTCTGTTTGCATCTGTCCAGTCAACAGCACTACACTCTGCTCCTTTAATAAAGTAGTTTAATCCCGATAGATATGCCGGAACTGTTGCTGTATCTATACGTCCGCCTGATATATATAGCGAGTGATCGCTATCTTTACTGCGCGATACACCAACAACTTTACCCTGTTGTATTACAAATCGTAATCCATCAAAAGCAATAGTCTCTACATTACTATCTATAACAGCTGCATAGTTTATAAGCAGTGGTGCCCCGAGTGATATTCCGGCAATGGTAAATCCCATTCCACGCAACTCGTCTATTATATCATCTACCCTGCTCTTGCGAATAACCGATATAACATATCCGTTGCCAAACGGAATGGTCTGTACATAGAATTGTGAGCTGTTAAAGTCTGGAAAATGGTCGCCAACCTTCTCTCCCTTTTTAGCAATTTTATGTATAATTCCGCTGCCTGACAGGTTTACAACACATGGGTATGTTCGTTTTACCTTTTTTGGGATATCTATAGAGTTAAAGCTCCACTGCTCCTCTATATTGGTTTCAGATTTTTTGCGCTTTATATGCACAGCTTTACCTGACGATACCCCTGAAGGATTCAGCGTTATGGCTAATCCCATAACACTGTTTCCGAGCCAGAATTTTTTGTTATACAGTTTATCAATCATCAGTTCAGGATTACCGGCTTAATAAATACATTAAGTTTATCGTTTGTCTTCTGCTTTGTTCTTGATGAGAATAACCACTTTATTACCGGGATACGTGCCAATAGCGGTATACCTGTGCTTGAGTCCGTTTTTGAGAGTTTCTCTATACCTCCTAGCAGCACCATCTCCTCATTCTTAACTCTTATTGACGATACAAACTTACGGGTTATAGATCCGGGAGGTGCAGCGCCATCAAACTCCCTGGCTGTAAACTCCGACTGCTCAACCTCTATAGAGAGGGTTATCTCCTCTCCTTCTGATACTATTGGCAGTATAGTTAGTTTAAGTTCTGCATCAAGTGGTTTCCACTCATAACTGCTCGATAATTGCGGGTTCTGTGTTCCGTAATATTGATTTTTCTCCTCTTTATAGTATTTCTTCTCGCCACTTGTAAGTACCGCTTTGCGTCCGTTAAGTGTTGATAGCTTTGGTGTTGATCTTATTTTTAGTACCCCGTTGTTCTCAAGTGCTTTAATACTCATATAGAAGTTGCTTGATACCTTACCAATGCTTGTTGAGAATACGCCGTTAAACTTATCAACAATATTGTTAATACTTTTTGTGCTGAGTGTATAGTCAACACCCGGGAATATTGTCTGGTTTGTAGGTGTTGGGTTTTTACCTGTTCCGGCTCTTATACCTGTCTCTATTGTGTAGTTCTTTTTAACATCAACAATAATTACCTCAATAAGTATTACCGGAATTGTTTTATCAAGCTCCTTAACAAACTCTGTAATCTGTTTAACACGTGGCTCAGGTCCCGATACCAGCAGACTGTTATACTCTACCAGCTCTTTTATCTCACATCCACTCTTTAGCGCACGTGGTATAGCCATGCTCAGGCTATCAACAGAGCGGTGTGTCATCTTTATTATGCTATTCTTAAACAGTTCTGTCTTTATCTTCTGACCAAATATAAGTACTCCGTTATTATTCAGATATGTAAATGGTGTACCCTCGGTTATGCTTGTCAGGAAGTCGTATAGAGATACCTTGCGTCCAAAGAAGTTTACCTTTCTGTCAATTGGCTCCTGAAATACATAACTTATCCCAAGGTTATCGCATATCTCGCGTACAAGAGGCATAAACGGCTCGTTTACCAGACTTAGCTCAATATTGTTGATATCTGTAATATTTACTTTACCTCGTGGTTTGTACTGCTGATGCTCATCGTAACCTCCATTGTTATTGTTTCTGTTGCGCGAACTGCGTGGTTTCTTAACCTTTTTACTCAACAGTGTAAATCCGTTGTCAGCAAGCTTATATTGCAGTCCGTTTGCAAATGCCATACTCTCCATTGCATGAGCCAGATCTGCATTACGTACAAAATAGTTTATACTTTTTGTCTCTATATCAGACGATACAGCAACATTTTTACCTGTATATTCTGTTATAAGACGAACCACATCTGTTAGTTTCTCTTGTCTGAAATCGAGCGATACGCGTTGTGTTGTATCGTTCCATACCACTTTATCTATCTCAGGCGGAGCAATATATGGTTTGTATATGGTTATTATATTACCAATAACCCTTACTGATAGCCCATACTCGCGACACAGAAACAGCAATATATCAACTGTTTTTACTCCTGTAAAGTTATTAACAATGGTTCCTGAAACGCTGGTATCAACATTCAGATTAAGTCCGCTATTGTTTGCAACTCCGCGCAGAAATTCCTGCACCGGAATGTTGGTTACTGTAATATCTATTGTCTGGCTAAGTGCCGGTATTGAGTCTGAAAGTGCACGCAGCTCCTTCTCTATATCTTTAAACTCTTTCTGGTTGGCAAACAGGTTGCTGACCAGCGATGTAAAAATAATAACTATGCATATTGCTCTGTAGTGTATTCTCATATCTGTCTGTCTATTCTCTGTTATCAGGGTAAATCCCTTGTATCTTTATATGTTCTGTCTGATAATATTATCTTGACATGTTATTTGTCTGATCAAGTATTATCGGGTATATCTCTTCTATTGATGTCTCGCCTCTGAGTAACAGATCAAATGCTGCATCAGATAGGCGTGTCTTTTTATTCTCTTTGAAATAGTTGTTAATATCTTCGCTATCGTTCTTAATATATTTTGTTAACGACTGATCTATTGTAAGCATCTCATATACTGCTTTACGTCCTTTGTAGCCGGTATAGTAACATGCGCTGCAACCTACAGCCTCGTAGTGTTTATCTATTTTTTGCGGTATATCGTATCCGGGTGGCATATAACCAGCCGAGAATGGTTTCGCTGCTTTACAGTGCGGGCACAGTACTCTTACCAGACGTTGCGCCATTGCCATATTAAGTGTTCCGGTTAACAGAAACGATGGTATATCCATATCCTTTAGTCGTGATACTATACCCCAGGCTGAGTTTGTATGTATTGTTGATAACACAATGTGACCGGTAAGAGCAGCACGTATAGCCATCTGTGCTGTTTCGCTGTCGCGTATCTCACCAAGCATTATAATGTCAGGATCCTGGCGCAGGAATGTACGCAATGCCTCTGCAAATGTTAACCCTATACTCTCCTTTACATGCACCTGGTTTATCCCCTCAAGTGTATACTCAACAGGATCTTCAACTGTTAATATGTTATGGGTCTCTTTATTCAGCAGTTTTAATGTTGCGTACAGTGTTGTTGTTTTTCCCGATCCTGTAGGTCCGCTGATTAGTATTATTCCGTTTGGTTTCTTTACGGCTCTCAGATACTCCTGCATCTGCTCTTCATTAAACCCCAGATCGTCAAGGTTTATCTCAGAAGCATCGTTACTTAGCAGACGCAGAACAATCTTTTCGCCATGTAGGGTTGGTAATACCGATACACGGATATCTATCTTAGATCCTGTCTGTCCAAAGGATAGTCGTCCGGCCTGTGGCAAACGTTTCTCTGCAATATCAAGGTTAGATAGTATCTTTATCTTATTTATTAATGTTGGGTATGTATCTGAATCAAGTACGTAACGCTCTATAAGTTTTCCGTCTATACGCATACGTACACGGCACTTGGTCTCATATCGCTCAAAATGTATATCACTACACTTTACTCGGGCAGCCTCATCTATCATCTGCAACAGAAAATCATCTTCCTGTACCCCCTCTATTAGTGTAGCTCCTTCGGTTTTTCTGCCATAGTAGCGTGCCAGACCTTTGTTCAGCAATTTATCATCTATAATCTCAACAATTACATTCTTGTTGAGTATTACAGTAATCTCCTCTGCTAAAACATCAATATCATCTCTGTCGGCACAATATACTGTCTGATTATCGCCATCGGGTGCACCGGGCAATATTTTGTAGTGCCATGCCTGTGCTGCGCTCAGACTCTGTATAGCTTCTGTTCCTAACTCTAATAAGTCTGACATATTCAGATAATATTAAGCTGATTAATAATTACAAATAGTGTTAAACATAAACTCATTACTCCTGCAAGTGGTATTGTTTTCCATCTGAAGATTATTGCAAGTAGCAGCGATGTTACTGATGCTATTATTACGTTTGATACAAACATTACCGGAGGTAACATTATAGCAAGTAGTATAATCATCCATACATCGGCACCACCAAATGCTTGTTTAAGCAGGTTTGCATCTTTGCCTCTTCTTATTTTCCAGAATATTGTTATTCCGCCAAACATAAACAGCAGAAACAGCATGTTTATTATATACTCAGCAAGATAGAGAACTCCATAGTTATTGTAGCTCCACAATAGTCCGGATACCGATATTGTTATGAGCAACCACAACGAGAGTGCACGCTGTTTGCTGTCTTGTATAAATGCATAAATAAGCTGCACGCAAAGAGCAATAGCAACAATCATTAGTCCTTAACTACCTCAACAAGTTTCTTGTCCTGATCAATCTCCCACATATTAAATTTACCATCTCTGTCAAAATCAACAACAGAGGTAGCACGGGCAACAAATCCGTCAGGTCCGGCCTCTACAATCTCTATTCTGTAGTTTGCTGTACCTCCTTCGCCATTCAGTTTCTCCTGTTCAAAACCAATCTCCTCAAGATTATCTGAGAATCGGGAGTAGGTAAAGAAGTGAGTGTTCTGAAGTGTATGCAGGTGACTCAACTGTAGCTGTGCCTCGGTTGATTTTGCTTTTGATATAAGCGGCATAAGTTTTGGCAGAGCCAATAACAGTAATATACCCACAATAACCAGTACAATAAGTAACTCTGATAGTGTAAAAGCTTTTAGCTTTTTAGACGATAGTTTTTGCATATGTTCCAGTTTATTTCTGTTTGCCCCGGGCATACAGTATATTATAGTTTTGAATAGTTGTTATCAAATCTTAATAATATGTCCGGGATAAAAAATATCTTCCTTTAGGAGGATTACTCCTTAATATCGCATAAAGCATAATATATCAACTATATATAATTTATCTGATATATATGTTTTATAAAAAAATATTGTGATATAAAGGAGCCCGAAGTAACAAAAAATCAACGAAATATTAAACATTAAGCAGCAGTTTTTTATGAAATTAGCTCTGTATAAGAGAAAATACCCAGTTGACATAGCTCATTTTTATTCCCGATATAGGTACTGAAGATCAAATACAGAATTATCTAACGTCTCAGAAAGTTTTTGAAGGTGCAAAACACCGTACAATGAGTTGAAAAAAAGTTCGGGAACGCATCTGCTCTGACAAATAAGCTCAATTTTTTTTCGGGAACAGAAAAACATCGTACAGTGGGTTCAAAAAAAGTCAGGGAGCTTATCTGTTCCGGTAAATAGGTTCAAAAAATTCTCGGCAACGCAAAAACATCGTACAACGGGTTCTCCGGAAAACCTGAGAACAGATTTGTTGCAGCAAACTGGTTCAAAAAATTTACGGCTACAAAATAATAATGTACAACAGGCTTGTAAGAACTGTATTGTGGTGTGCTATCAGAATAGAGTAGCGTGGCTTTTTTACGGCTATATGAAGGGCGTTTTATAATGGTTATAAATGAGATTGGTTGTGTATCACTGATACAATTATTAATCCACATGATTAGTAAATTTATCTAAGCTTTATTTGACTTTATCAATTTTATTGGTTAATTTAGTTATAGAGCATTGATTATTAACCAGTACATTTAATATATGAGAACCATAAACTATCATCTTTTAACTCAGGATTCTTTTTATACATTTTCAGTAAGTTATTTGAATGCTATTATTGACAGCAATATTGATGATGCAGTAATTACAAGACTACGCAACAGCCTGAAAGATACGTTGAATGAGCTTGAGGGTAGTATGTATAAAGCAACAACATCGTCTATTACAAAGACTGTTAGTGCAAATGACAGCTCGTTCAATAACTCATTTCGTTCGCTGAAATATATCCTTAAAGGTTACAGTCTGTCTAAAAACAGAGATAAGAGAGAGGCGGCAAATGAGTTGATTTCTATTATTGAGCGCCATGGTTGGGATATGCATAATGAGGCTTACAGTATTCAGAACTCTAAGGCAAGTAATCTAATCCGCGATTTTGATGTTCCAGAGGCAATACAAAATATTGCTGCTTTATCTGTTGAGGATTTGGTTGAGGATATAAAAAAAGATATCAATAATCTTGAGGTTAGTATTAAGGAGCGTGACTCTTATATTACTGGAAACGATGGCAGAAAGTCTGACGAGATTATGAAGGATATTAAGAAGATTATTAAGCAGGTAAATACCTATATAACATCAAAGGTTACTGTTGAAGAGGATGCAGAGTGGAAACCAATTATGATGAGTATTAATCAGATTATTGACCGGGAGATGCTTGCCGCCAGAAAGCGCAGAAATTAATTACGAACATTTAGTTTAGTTAATCATAATAGTTAGAAAACAGACCCATTAGATTCAGCAAAACCGGGTCTGTTTTTTGTTGCGACGTTGCATGCAACGTCGCAACAAAAAACAGAATCGTATCTAACACTGTCAGGTAGTAAATTAGGATAGTATTCTAAAAAGTCTTTTATTATACCATCATAATCTTTATAATCATGCTCTTCTAAAACTTTCAGTAAAAAATTCAGGAATACAGTATCTTCAAGTTCAAACAGATTATAAAATTCTTCTCCTCCCGGCAAAACATCACTGTTGTAATACTCATTTTTTACTTCGTTAATTCTTGAAGAGATGTAGTTATCAACTCTCTCTTTTGCACCTGAAAGCTTAGACTCTATATTTGAATCTGATTTGAATGAGATTCTTATTAATGAATCATAATACTCCTCATTACTTTTATAATCATAGTAGATTTCTAAATCACTACTTCTTAGCCTATTATTATAGATTACATCAATAAGTTCGAGTTCATCTTTATCGATTCTGTCAACTTCTTTTAAGAAGGTTTTATTCTCTTCTGATCCGTTATGTTCATTGCAACTAATTAACAGTAAACATAAAGTCACAACATATATATACTTCATTACTAAAATCTATTCATTTCTACTTAAGGAACATATCTGCTTTTTCCTCACTTATCCTTTTCCACGGAAATTTCTTACTGCACTTAAATGTATATTCGCAGAAAGGGTATCTCATATAGTATATTCTATTCTTTGCATAAAAATAGTATGTTTTATCTCCTTTTCTCTCTAAAGGGTACTCTGTATAACATTTTATTGTATCTGCATCTTTTATCCATCTACCATACTCAACTACTCTTTCTGATACAATATATTTTCTTCTGCTCCATTTATTTGCAAACCGCAAATTCTGATATCTGTATGTTGAATCAGTACTCAAAGTCAGAATACTAATATCTACATGATTACCGGAAGAACCTCTACCTTTATCATCTAATTTATAATGTACTGATTGTGCGGGAAGGATTATATTTATAAATAGCAATCCTAATATTGTTATATACTTCATTTTTTCTTTTTCATAAAGACAAACAAAATGTTATGCCTAACCTTTTGAGATACAAATCATGTTTAACTTATTCTATTTTTCTTAACCTAAGGTGCAATAGAAAGAAAAGACTTAAAAGTAAAAAGTATAAATAATGTATAGTGCTTTTTTCAGGCAAAAGCTTATCATCTATTAAAGTATAGCCTATTATAATGGCTACTATTATTTTATTTAAACCATAAACACAATACTTTCTAAACTTAACCTTAGCCTTAACTTCATTCCCAAGATATTTTTTACCTGAAAATAACATTACAACAAGAAGGTAAGAAACTATAGCAAAACCTTATACATATAAATTTTTTAAATTAAAATGCAGCCCCCCTTCTTTCTTTGCTATTGTAAACAGATACGGTATAATACTTAATATGATTAATGTAATATTTAATCTTGTAAAACCTTTTTTATTAGTTATCATTCTTCAATTTTTGGCAGTTACAACCAAGTTCAAGTACCTTATTGGCTGACTTACTATCTGTAACATCATATACATAACCTATCTTATCAGATCCTTTGGTTATGGAGTATGGCAGATTAAGGTTATTGTATTTTATATCTGATAAACCTTTGTTTGGGTCAACTGTCATATTATCATTAAGGATAAGTAAAACTATCCCATCTTGATATTAACACAAAATGAGATAGTAGTTTATTACCTTAAATACATAAAATGTTAATGAGTAGTTACAAATTCAGAGCAATAGTGTAGACATGGATATTTATTTGCATCAAAACTGTTACTCATATATGCCTTAAAAAGACAATCAAAATCCAATTTATCAACAAAATACCAATCCACAAATCTTTTTCTGTTACTTATATTTCCATAATTCAGAATCTCCATTGAACGTAAAAGTGCAGGAAAATCATTAGAGAAAAACCCTTTAAGTCTATACACTTGATGATCTGTTCTACTTATTGCCAAAATATACTCATCGCAATTTGCTCTCACTAGAGGTAATCTATCGTATTCTATACCATTTGGATCAAATAAAGGAGATATTGAATAAAAATCAAAATGGGTAAAACCCTCATTCTCTAGAGTATCTATCTGTAGATTAACATTCAGAAAATTATTCAATAAATCTTTATTTACAACTTCTTCTGTTCCTAATGATTCCTTAAATAAAGTAAGCTTTATCAATAAATCCTTAGTCTCATAACTTATTTGAGCATTAATATTCAGAATATTAATTATAAAAAACAGTAGTATTATAATCCTTCGTTTTATCATTATTTGTTAATTTATCTTCTATTGCTTTTACATATCACAAATTATGTAAGTTACCTAAAACTACATCTATTTTATACATGTACTTGTTATATACTGCTTATTTTAAAGTAATAGTATTCAGTTATGTTTTATACCATCAACAAGGTTTGTATAAGATTCCATATTCTTATCTTTTATATTTAAAAGCAGGATTATTGTCCCTCCTCTTTTTACTAAAAAATGATTTCTATTATCTTTTATTTTTATAGAATTAATATTCCACCTTTTATGCAAGCTTGTTTTAAACTCATTAGTAATCAGATCCTCAACAATCATCTTTGATGGTATATAACTAGTGTCCTTTTTCTCCCTTTTATCATAAATATCAGTAGAAATAAATATTACCTGATCAGATTTATAATAGAATCCGAAATTACTACTATTTGTTATCTCCCAATATTTAATTTTATCTGGTAATTCTACAGATAGTGGTATTGGTTTGTATACCTCATTATCTAAATATATATCAATTTCAGACTTAAATCTAAACAACAGATAATCATTAAACTCCCTCAAGCAAACCGGATTATCCTGAGCATTTAAAATACTGTTATTAAGAAATGTAAAAAAGACAATAAGCAACAAAATTAACTTATTCATAATAATTAACTTGGATAGATTAATTAAAACCAAATATTAGCCTCATTTCATACTGATTAAGCACTGAATATTCATAAGTTATCAACATTTATTTAATTCTAGCTTTTGACACAAATCTTCCATAAATATCAACAGGGAAATGACTTGAAAAATCTACTCTACTAAAATCAGTAATTAATACTATTTTATATAACTCGGATAATTCAAAATCTTTATCATATTTAAATCCTCCTACAGGGATGAATACTGGTGATTTAAAATTTAATTTTGATCCTTTTTTATCATCAATAAACAAACAACAATTACATAATTTACCAATTATTGGAGTCATATAAATCCGTAACTTTTGCTTATTCTTTGTTTTACTATTCCAAACTAATTCTTGCTTCTGAAGTAATATTTCTTTACTCTTAATTAGAGTACGTAAACTTTTTAATTGAACAAGATACTCTTCATCAAAATCATACGTTGTTCCCTCTATAGTATTGAATATATCAATAGTATCACCCTTGAAACACTTTTCGTAATTATCTTTACTGTATATCCGTAATAAGTCATAATCCTGTAATTGCCGCTATAACAAGCCTATCAAATAACTTTTCTCCAAAATATCTTCTATTCAACTTGTATACAAACTCATTAAGATATAACTGGAGGTACTTACCTTTAATTTTGT
>JAOARD010000012.1 GCA_025210735.1 Bacteroidales bacterium | reverse complement strand
CTCTCAAGTAATATACCTGGCGACGAGATATGCGAAGGTGACAATATTACATTTACGGCTATGCCTACAGGTGGTTCAGGAACCATTACATACACATTCTATGTAGACAATGTGGTGCAGACAGTAGGTGTTACTGGTAATGTATTTACAACATCTGCTCTTACCGACGGACAACAGGTGCATGTGGATGTTACTGATAATTATGGTACTGTTTCAAGCTCTAAGATTACTGTTACCGTGCACAGAAGACCGGTTAGCGGAACAATATATATTATTCCTAACCCATAAAGATATTAATCTACTCTCAGAAAAGGGCGGTACTACAATATGTAGGCTGCCTTTTTTTTATCAATGCAATAGACTCATGTCACAAATTAACACTGAACTGTTTTATTATATTATAAGAGTAAAAACACTTTTCAAAATTTATAATTTTGTGCAACAATATATATGATTAGCATTTAATCATAAAACGACAAGACTTCACAAATAATAAATAAAAAACAATGTATCATTTAAGTACTACAAAGAGGATGGTATTTACAAGAATTCTTGTAATTATACTATTCACATTAGGTTGCAAACAGTTAAATGCGCAACATAAGATATTTGCTCACTTTGCAAACCTCCGGGATATTGAGAAAAAACAGGAATATCTTGAGATAGACAAGAACTACTCACGTAAAGAGAAACTAAAAGCTATTACATCCATTGATTCACTTGCAGAGATATACAGAAAAAAAGGTAACTATGAAGATTACCTCTTCTGCAAAAATCAGGTTGCTAATCTATATAAATCGGTATACAAATTTAAAGAGGCAATAAATACACTATATAGCTCACGTAATATATTTGCTCAAAATCATGATACAATACATATAGAGTATCTGGTATCTAAATATACAAACATCTTTATCCCTCCGCGTTACTATAATGGCAAAACTACCCGACTAAAACTTTGTTATAGTGCTTTAGATATAGCAAGAGGCTTGGATTATAACAAAATAAAAGTAGAGAATAATCCATATAACAAACTATTGCAGTTCAGTATTAAAACAGCATTCTATTACCAAGACTATAATAACTGCTACTTGCTTAGTAACGAACTAAGAGATATATTAAAACAGGAGAAAAATTACTACGAACTTGCAGAGATAGATAGAATGTATATGAGTTATACATTTACAGAATCCAGAGATTTACAACCCTCAATTATACTCGCTTACGAAAATTATATTAATCTGATAGAGAAACATTGGGACAATTACGAAAGATTTCATGATCTATCTGCGGAGGTTATTCTCAGATTATCTTCTACCCTGACAAACTACTATAACAGTATTAATGAATATCAAAAGGCTATAGACATATACAATAAAGTACCATTAGATCTGGTTAATAAACGATCTGTATTCATTGCTGACTGTTACACATCTCTGGCATGTTTGTACCTTCATGTAAACGATACAGCAAAGGCAAACAAATACACAAAGAAGTCTGAACCATATGTATATTCAAAGATGTTTGCAGATGCTAATCGCAGTCTGTTAACAACAAATTATGCAAGAAAAATATATCCCCTGGATAGCACAAAAGGAGAAGAGCTTTTTAATCTTGCTTTAAAATATTCTAAGAATAAAAAAAGAAAAGATTACGTAGGTTATGGAAAATTTACCGTACTCATTAATGAAAACAGATACAGCGATGCCATTGACTGGAGCGTGGAACATTTTGGTTATGATACAACAAAAACTGAAAAGGTTATAAACTTTGACCTAAAAGTACCCCTGCAGAGAATCTTCTGCAATCTAAACTATTCAGAGGCTTGTTATCATAAATATCTAACAACCAACAATGATTTTTACAGAGATCAGTTTGAACGACATGCCTTAATTGGATATAAAGAATACATGGATTTATGGAATAGTAACACCTCTTCTCATGAACTACATGATATACAGAACAGGTACAATGGATTTCTATCCGGCATTATTCTGGAATCGTATCTAAATAAATTTCAGTTCAAGATATTAACTGAAGATATAATTATGAATATGATTATATCGTCTAAATCGCAAACAACTAATAATGGTATAAAACGTATTGCTAATGAATCTGGTCTCTCAAAAAATGATTCACTATTCAATGCTTATACAAGAAACCTGAAAGAGATACAGCTTACTAAGAATAAACTAAAAGTAGACAGAAATAACGATAGTCTTACTTTAATCCTCACCGACCAGTTGTACAATAACTATTGGTTACGCAAGTTTATTACAGATCAGAAGAGTAAGAGTAGATACAAATCAGCAGATATTAAATCTATTCCGGATATTCAGAAAAAGTTGAATGACAAAGAAGCATTTATTGAATACTACACATTTAAAGATGCTATATACAGTATTGTCATAACAAACAAGGAGAGCAAGTTAAAGTGCATCAAAACAACAGGTCTCAAGAAAAAATACAGAAGATTCATAAAAGAGCTAAAAACCGGACAGCTTAAAGAGAGTACAAACAGAACTATAGCTGAACTGCTTATTAATCCAATAAATAATAATTTAAATGGTATAAAGAAAATTGTAATAATTCCTCATGGCTGGATAAATTATATACCTTTTGAGGTATTAACAGATATAAGCAATACAGATAAAATGCTTATTGATAAATACACTATATCTTACAACTATTCCAGTCAGATATGGGTATCAGGTATTAAAAAAGAAAAGCCTAAAAACAGATCAATACTATTAATTGCTCCGTTTGCCGGCAAAAGTTCAGACAGTATAGTTTTAACAAACTCATACAGATCAAAAACAAATTTTGAAATGCTCCCTTATTCAGGAAGAGAGATAAGTAAAATAAGCCGTATATTCAAAAAGAATAATGGCATAAGTACTATTCTTAAAAACGAGAGTGCAACAGAAAAAGCTTACAACAAAATATATAGTAATTTCGAAATTATACACTTCTCAACTCATGGTTCTGCCAATAAAAAAGATTATGAGCGTTCAGGTGTTTATCTTTATCAGGACAAGAATAACAATAGTAAATTTAACCACGAAGAGTACATAAGTCTGGGAGATATTTTCGCCACAGACTACAAACCAAACCTTGTTGTTTTATCTGCATGTAAAACCGGAATAGGTGTTATAAATAAAGGCGAAGGCATAATGTCGCTACCAAGAGGGTTCATATACGCAGGTGTTCCTAATGTAATAGCAAGTCTTTGGAAGGTTAACGACAAAGCAACAAAAGATCTAATGATATCTTTCTACAACCACCTTCTGAAAGATAATTCAGGTTACTCAGATGCCCTACAAAAAGCCAAACAAGACTGTATACAAAAAGGGTATTTACCAATAGACTGGGCAGGCTTTATTTTAATAGGTGATTAAATATTCATTATTGATTATCAGGAAAAAAAGCAACAAAAGAGATACTAACAAAATAGTATCAATACATAAATAGAGAGTATACATAACAGTATACATTTACAATAAAAACAAAAGTCGTCATTGTATTAACATGGCGGCTTTTTGTTATATACAAAATACAGTTAGCAAACAGTTGTCACCTAACCCAACAGAATATATTTCAATAAATAAATTACTGTAAAGTACTGTTTTTTAAAGGATATAACCCGAATATTACTATATTTGACCATTGTTATATTTTCATTTTTGCTATGCTAAAACTAATCTACAGGAACCTCTTTCGTGGTTCTGTTAAAATTATTATATTGTGTTTACTGTTTACACAACTTAATCTGGTTGTGAATGCACAGTTAGATGTCACGCATTATATTCCTCCTGCATGGGCCTCTGACGGAAAAGATGCCGATTACAGAGATCACGTAATTGTGCTTTCAACCGGAGAAATAACACCATTTAATGTTACTCTTTCAAATGGAGATGGTACATGGACAACAACAGTATCTATAAGTAAAAGTACTCCGCGAATAATACAGATGGGAGCTGTTATGTTTACAGGAACAGCAGGGTCAAGAGTTGAGAATAGCGTAATTGGTATAATTGGAGATGGTCAGGTTAATACTCCATTATCAAACGAAGGTATAATTGCAACAGGAGATAAACCATTTTTTGTTAGTATAAGGCACAGATCGCATGCACAAGGAGCAATCCTTACATCAAAAGGAACCACCGGGTTGGGACGTTCATTCTACTCCGGACAAATGTATGGTTTCAGAGAGGGTGAACCACATAGAGATCTGCATTTTATCTCTGTTATGGCAACAGAAGATAACACATTTATTTCATATGACAATCCGGGTGTAAGATTTAACGGAAACAATGTTGGTACAATAATAGGTGGTAGAGCAGGTATCAGACTTAACAAAGGAGAATCATATGTATTTGGTTCTACATTCAACGACTTGAACAACATAACAACAACAATTAACTCACTTAACGGAACACACATTACATCAAACAAACCAATTGCTGTAGTAACAGGATCGTGGTGTTCTTCTACTGAGTTAGGTGGTAGAGATATTGGATTTGATCAGATAGTACCGGATAATATTGTTGATAATGAATACATTGTTCAAAGAGGTTCAGGAGATGATCGTGTAGAGAAAGTTATTGTTGTTGCTGCTGAAGATAATGTACAACTTAGTCTTAATGGAGGTGGCTGGGGTAATACAATGACTAATGCCGGAGATTATGTAATACTAAATGAGAGTTGGTACGATGGTAACAATAACATGCATATTCTTGCATCAGGAAATATATATGTGTATCAAACACTGTTTGGTAGTATAAAAAGACAGACAGGAGGTTTCAGATTCATTCCTCCGCTTAAATGTACTGCCGATCACTCTGTAAATATATCATATGCCAATACACTGGTTAATCTTGGTGCTGAGGTAAACCCGGTAATAAGTATCATTACACAAGAGGGATCGCAGGTAACCATAAACGGAACCAATGTACCAAAAACATGGGCTAAAACAGTTACAGGAAATATATACTGGGAAACATACTCTATTACAAGAACTCAGCTACAAAACACATTTGGCGCTATAGCAAATAACTGGAATTTTGAGGTTAGCTCTGAAGGTGCTCTTAATGCCTCTCTGTCAGTAGAGAGTACAATTGTTGGCGCAGGAGGTTACTACTCCGGTTTTGGTGATAAACCTCAGATTGGAGGAAAGCCATACATCACAGGAGGTGCTCTGTGTGCCGGAGATATGGATCTTAATGTTGATGCTGGTCATTTCCCGTCATACAACTGGTACAATAACGGCGTTCAGATTCCGGGAGAACACAACGAAGTTCTTACAATCACAGATCCCGGACGATATATGGCTACAGGACTTACTCCATGTAATGGTGGGTGGATTGAGACTTTTCCGTCTAATGCAATTGTTGTAAGACCTTGTCTGGAAATTGTAAGCAAAACTGTTAATGAGGCAGATGGTACTATTCAGGTACGTGTTAAACTTACACATGCTATCACAGATCCTGTGTCATTCCAATTAAAAACAACAGGAGAAACTGCTGGTTTAAATGAAGATTTTGGTTCGGTTCAGAACACTTTTACTATTCCGGCAGGAGACGATTACATTGATGTAGATATTAATATCACTCAAGATCTGCTGGCTGAACCTGATGAAACATTCAAAGTAAATATATCGGTACCTACAAATGCCAATATTAATGTAGATGAGGCTACTATTACCATACAGGACGATGGCGATCCTAAACCGGATGTTACCACAACTACTGAGATAAGAATTGATGAGGATGATCCGGCAGGTAAGTTTACTGTTACTGTTTCGCTTGACAAACCTAGTGGATATACTACCGAGATGGATGTTGCTGCTGTTTCGCAAACCGCTACTGTTGGAGTTGATGTATTTGGCACAATACCTTCGAAACTTACATTTGCTCCGGGCGAAATTACTAAATCGTTTGATATATCTATTAACAACGATGCTGTATATGAACCTGAAGCAGCTGGTTACGAATATTTCGATTTACAACTATCTAACTTTACTAATACTATATCTACAACACCTATTACTGTTCAGGTCAGAATATACGACGATGAAAATCCACCGGTTCTTACAATATCAGATCAAGCGGCTACTGAGGGTAATAACCTGCATTTTCTGGGTACTCTATCGCACACTTGTAGTAAGAATATTACTATTGATTATATTACAAGCGATTTAACAGCTAATCACCCTACAGATTATACTGGTTTTCCGGTAAAACAGACATATACTCTGACTCCGGGGCAAAATACTGTTACGTTTAATATTCCGGCTATTGACGATGGGATATCGGAAACAACAGAAAGTTTTAACCTTATTCTGTCTGATCCGGTAAACTGTAACATCGGTACTAATCCGCTTACGCTCAAAGGTGATATATTTGACAAAAATGGTAAACCAAACCTTATTATTGAAGATAGTACGGCTATTGAGGGTAATAAAATAGCTTTCAGAGCTCATCTCTCTATCCCTAGCAGTTCTGATGTCTCATTCACCTTTGTTACATCTAATGGTACGGCTACAGGAGGTATCGATTACGAACAGGTACTTACTGACAGAACTGTAACCATTACTGCCGGTACACTAAAAACTTTCTTTGAACTTAATACTACTCAGGATGTACTGGAAGAGGGTAACGAGACTTTCTTTATCGATATTACATCATCCTCGCCTCTGGTTGACCTGAATAATAATCAGGCCACAGGTACTATTATTGACGATGACGAAACTCCTGATGCAAGAGATGACGGGTTTAATATTGATGAGGATAGTACTACGCCACTAAACGGTGATGTTAAAGGGAATGACCTTGGACTGGGCGATACGCCTGTTACATTTGCTCTGGTTACACCAATAGCAGCTATTAATGGTAATATTACATTTAATAACGACGGTACTTTCAGTTATACTCCTGCTCCTGATTTTAATGGTCCTGACACATTTGATTATCAGGTTACAGATGCCGATGGTGATACTGATATTGCTACTGTTACTATTACGGTGAACCCTATTAATGATGTGCCTATAGCTAATCCTGATACATTTGGACCTATTGAGGAGTTTACAAATCCGGCATACACGCAGTTATCTGGTAATGTTATTACTAACGATACCGGACTCGGTGATAATGCTCTTGTATACCTCTCTAAAAATGTTAGTAATGGTACTCTGGTTATCAATAACGATGGTACATTTACTTACGACCCTAATCCGCAGTTCTTTGGTACTGACTCTTTTGAGTACTATCTGAGAGACGACGATGGGAATACATCGGCTGTGGCTGTTTGTTCTTTTACTGTAAAATTCTATAACGATGCTGCCCCGGTAGCTAATGACGACAACTACTCTACTGCTGAGGATACAAGCATAGATATGCCCGTTCTACAAAACGATACGGATCTGGATGGTAACTCTACTATTGATAAAGGAGCTATAGTTATTACAACACCACCTTCTGACGGAACATTGTCTATTGATTATGCTACTGGAATTATTACATATACTCCTGATCTTAACTACAACGGAGCCGATCTGTTCAGATACAAGGTATACGATATGGTAATTGATGGTAATCCTAGTAAAGAGTCGAACATTGCTGAAGTAAATATTAATGTTACTACCAGTAACGACCCCCCTGTGGCTATATGTAAAGATATTACTGTTGATCTGGATGCTACAGGAAAATATGTTATGAATGCTTCAGAAATTAACGATGGCTCATACGATCCCGAAGGGTCTGCAGTTACACTCAGAATTGATGGTAATGCTACCAAAACATTCACTGGGGCTGATATAGGAACACAAACTGTCAGATTAACTGTGATAGATGATCTGTTTGCAAGTTCTTTCTGCGATGCACTGGTTACTGTCAGAGATATCACACCCCCTACTGTTACTCAATGCCAAAGCGATATTACTGTATATTGCGGTCCGGCCGATGCTGGTAAGGTAGTAAACTATACTATTCCTAGATTCGCTGATAATGTTGATGGTACAAACCTTACGGGTAGTCTTACTTCCGGATTAAGTTCTGGTTCAGCGTTCCCCGTTGGTATCACTACTGTTACATACTCATATACTGATGGTGCCGGAAACGGGCCTGCTACATGTAGTTTTGATGTTGAGGTCATTAGAGATAATATTCCTCCGGTTATTAACTGTCCGGGAGAGACTACTCTTACCACAAACACTCCGGGGGGAATATATACTGTTGTTGGCGATGGGCTTAATGCTACTGCTACTGATGCACAAGGTATACAATCTGTTGAACATGATTACGGTGGTGGTGGACCTACTCTGAATGGGGCTACATTTGCAATAGGGGACTATACTATTACATGGACGGCTACTGATATATTCGGGAATACATCTACTTGTTACCTTACTCTTCACAT
>JAOARD010000011.1 GCA_025210735.1 Bacteroidales bacterium | reverse complement strand
TTTACCACTCTTTGTTGTGATAAGGATTACTCCATTTGCTCCACGTGCTCCATATACAGATGTTGCTGATGCATCTTTAAGTACTGTAACATTTGCAATGTCGTTACTACTTAATCCTGCAATTGCATTTGACGATGTTGATTGACGTGAATAATCCCCAGAAACAACAGGTACTCCATCAATTACATACAAAGGTGCACTTGATGCATTGATAGAACCAATTCCTCTAATTCTAATCTGCTGTGCTGCTCCAGGCTGTCCTGTTGTTGATACAGATGAAAGACCTGCTACATTTCCCTGAAGAACCTGCTCTACTGATGGCATAGGTACTTGAGATAATGTCTCAGCTTTTACTGTGGTAACAGAACTGGTAAGCTCATTCTTCTTTTTTGTTCCATATCCAACAACAACAACCTCATCAAGAGCAATGTTAGAAGGATCAAGAACAACATTAATTACGGTTCCAGTAATAGCAACCTCTTTATCTGCAAATCCCATAGCAGAAAAAACCAATACTGTAGCGTTTTCAGGAACATTAATGGTATACTTACCATCAATATCTGTAGCTACACCTAATGTGGTTCCTTTTACAACCACGTTAGCACCAGGAATACCCATACCGTCTTCAGCAGAAGTAACGGTACCAGTAATCGCTCGTGTCTGCGCATTTACAAGCGATAGCCCGATGAATGCGATAAAAGCAATTAAAACTGATAGCTTTTTCATGTAAAACATTTTAGGTTAATAATAAAAGTAAAAAATAATATTTTGGAAGCTGCTAGTTCATCAACAACAGCAATCATTTTAACACCAAATTAAATCCTTTGATCTAAATCCTGCTCACAAATATACATGTCTTTTTGATTTTACAAAGTATTTCAATTTTTTTTTACTAATTAACCATTTTGCTATACGATAAAAATTTATCGTATTATTTTAACATTTTATAACATGATCCTCCAACTCACTACAACATATACATCTTATTTACAATAATATAACCAACACACCTTCTCAATTGTTAAAAAACATTAAAAAAAACATGCTTTTGATTTTAACAATTGCCAATTTATTATACATAATTACACTTATTAGCATATAGAACCTACCCTCTGTTTGCATTTTTTATAACAAAAAACAACATTGAATTCTTATAATATTTATGTAATTGGTACTTTTATCCCGAACATTAAAAAATGGAAAATCTTGGCTAAAAAGACAAAAAGCAGCGAAACACCGCTGATGAAACAATATTATGATATAAAAGGAAAGCACCCTGATGCAATTCTTCTGTTTAGAGTTGGTGATTTTTATGAGACATTTAGCGACGATGCTATAAAGGCATCGCAAATACTTGGAATTACATTAACCAAAAGAGCTAATGGCTCAGCTTCATATGTTGAACTTGCTGGTTTTCCACATCACGCACTTGATACATACTTGCCAAAACTTGTACGTGCAGGACAGAGAGTTGCTGTTTGTGAGCAGCTTGAAGACCCTAAAAAGACAAAAAAGATTGTCAAAAGAGGTATTACAGAACTGGTTACACCAGGAGTATCTATTAATGATAATATTCTTGAACAAAAAGAAAATAACTTTCTTGCATCAGTATATATAAATAAGAAGAGTGCAGGAATATCATTGCTTGATATCTCAACCGGAGAATTCCTTACCGCAGAAGGCTCTTTACAATATATAGACAAATTAATAAGCAGCTTTGCTCCAAAAGAGATTCTAATTGAGAGAGGACAGACAAAGGTTTTTGAATCATGTTTTGGTAACAGACACTATATATATAAACTAGAAGATTGGGTTTTTACAGAACAGAATGCAACAAACAGATTGCTAAACCATTTCAACACAACAGGCTTAAAAGGCTTTGGTATACACGAACTTAAGCTTGGAATTATAGCCTCCGGAGCAATCCTTGAATACCTATCTATAACTCAACACAATAAAATTGAACATATAAATACAATATCAAGAATTGAAGAAGATTTATATGTATGGCTGGATAAATTCACTATAAGAAACCTGGAACTTATATATCCTATAAATGAAGGTGGTCAGACATTGGCTGATATACTGGACAGAACACTTTCGCCAATGGGTGCCAGAATGCTAAAACGATGGATTGTTTTACCTCTAAAACAAGAGAATCAAATTCAGGACAGACTTAACACTATTGAGTATTTTTTAAAGAATATTGATTTTACAGATTCAATAAGAGAAAATATCAGAAAAATAGGTGATCTGGAACGTTTAATATCTAAGATAGCTGTTGGAAAAATAAATCCAAGAGAGGTTGTCCAGTTTAAGAATGCCCTGTATGCAATTGAGCCGATAAAAGAACTATGCAAATCAGCTGAAAGTGATACACTGAGAAACATTGCAGATCAGCTTAACTACTGCGAACTAATAAGAGACCGAATAGATAAAGAGATAGTTGCAGAACCACCGGTTCTTATTAATAAAGGAGGCGCTATTGCCGATGGAATTAATAGCGAACTTGATGAGTTAAGAAATATATCAAGATCTGGTAAAGATTACCTGATAGAATTACAACAAAAGGAGAGCGAAAAAACAGGTATTCCATCGCTTAAAATTGGTTTTAATAATGTTTTCGGATACTATTTTGAAGTAAGGAATACACATAAAGACAAAGTACCAGAAGGCTGGATTAGAAAACAGACTTTAACAGGAGCAGAGAGATATATTACTGAAGAGCTTAAGGAGTACGAAACAAAAATACTTGGTGCTGAAGAGAAGATTTTATCACTAGAACAGGATATATATAATAAACTGATAGCAGCACTAACAGAATATATCAACGTAAATCAACAAAACGCTACCAAAATAGCAAATCTTGATGTTTTACAATCATTCGCCGAAATTGCTAAAAACAACAGATACAGCAAGCCTAATATAAATAGTTCATTTGCTATTGATATAAAAAACGGCCGTCATCCGGTTATTGAAAAACAGTTACCAGATGGAGAGCAGTATGTTGCCAATGATGTTTTCTTAGACAACGAGTCTCAGCAGATAATGATGATTACAGGTCCAAATATGGCCGGAAAATCAGCTCTGTTAAGGCAAACAGCTCTTATATGTTTAATGGCTCAGATCGGTTCTTTTGTACCAGCAGACGCTTCTAATATTGGTATTATAGATAAGATATTTACCAGAGTTGGCGCTTCAGATAATATATCGCAGGGAGAGTCTACATTTATGGTTGAGATGCAGGAAGCTGCAAGTATAATGAACAACCTTTCAGACAGGAGCCTTGTTTTACTTGACGAGATAGGAAGAGGAACCTCTACTTACGATGGTATTTCAATAGCGTGGTCAATGGTTGAGTTTATGCATGAACAGCCAATTAACAGAGCAAAAACACTATTTGCTACTCACTACCATGAATTAAATGAGATGGAGAAATCGTTTAACAGGGTAAAGAATTATAATGTGTCGGTAAAAGAGCACGAAAATAAGGTTATATTCCTAAGAAAGCTTAAAAAAGGAGGTAGTGAGCATAGTTTTGGTATTCATGTTGCACAGATGGCAGGAATGCCTAAAAGCGTTGTAAAAAGAGCCGAAAAGATACTTGAGGATCTTGAGAAGACAGAGAACAACTCAAGCATGAATAAACAGATTGATAATATAGCAGAAAACAGAGAAGGTATGCAATTAAGCTTTTTTCAACTCGATGATCCGGTACTAAAACAGATAAGAGATGAAATTGCAGCTACTGACATAAATAATCTTACACCAATGGATGCTCTTAACAAACTATACGAAATCAAAAAGTTAGCTGGTCTAAACTAGATTTTACGCGGGACACAGAGAATTTTTATTTCATTTTTTTTACGTTTTTGTTTGGAGGGAAAATAAGTTTATATATCTTTGCATCGCATTTGAGGGAAACGCGGAAATAGCTCAGTTGGTAGAGCATAACCTTGCCAAGGTTAGGGTCGCGAGTTCGAGTCTCGTTTTCCGCTCAAAGTTAGTTCTTTTAAGGATGCCCGAGTGGTGGAATTGGTAGACACGCAGGACTTAAAATCCTGTGACCATCGCGGTCGTGCGGGTTCAAGTCCCGCCTCGGGTACTCAATATGAGTTGCGGAAATAGCTCAGTTGGTAGAGCATAACCTTGCCAAGGTTAGGGTCGCGAGTTCGAGTCTCGTTTTCCGCTCAAGAACAAAAAACCTTACTATATTTAGTAAGGTTTTTTTGTATATATACACTTCTGATATGAGAGATAAAAACAGCACTCAGGCTAACAAATTTTTTAGCAATATTGAAGATACTCAATCATCTGATTATAATCCTCCAATATTAATTGGAGACAACTTAAAAACACCAGAAAACATAGGTAGTTTACTGCGTCTAGCAGGTTCTATTGGATGCAATAGTATTTATATTACGGATACTGATCCAGAAGATGTAAGATTGTCAAAAGTTAAAAAAACAGCCACAACAGCATTTAATAAAGTAGATATTATATTTACACCAACATCTGATTTAATTAAAAAGCTAAAAGATTCAGACTATAGATTAATAGGTCTTGAAACAGCTGAGGGCTCTAAAAATATATTCAAATCATCGATTCCGAAAAAAGTTGCAATATTTATTGGTAACGAATCGCATGGGCTATCAACAGAAATTATTAATAACTGCAACGATATTTTTTACATACCTATGCCTGGTATTGTAAAATCTCTTAATGTCACCAACGCCGCAGCAGTTGTACTGTTTGAATGGTACAGACAAAATCATTAACACCTATAAGGCTCTTTTAACTCACTGATTAAAAATCAAAATCACCAAATATTTATCAATTTTAAGTCTATAAGAATACCGTATTGTATACTTTCCCTCCTTTGGTAAGAGAAAAACGATTTTAGAAACAAGAAAGGCGCAACCAAACAGGTAACGCCTTTTCATTTTGTAGATATAATTTATCACTATTTTTTTAACTGCTCTAAGCTTGCTTCAATAGTTTTAATTTTTGATTCTGCATCTGCCTTTTTTGCACGTTCGCGATTAATTACTGCTTCAGGTGCACCGTTAACAAATTTTTCATTGCTCAACTTCTTCTCAACCGAAATCAAAAATCCTTTTGTATATTTTAGCTCATCCTCCAGTTTCTTTATCTCAGCATCCTTATCTATTAAATCGCCAAGAGGAACAAAATACTCTGTAGTTTTAACAATAAATGATGCTGAATTATCAACCTTATCATTTACAAACTCAATCTCAGAAAGATTTGCCAACTTAACAATAAGACTATCAAACTCTGTATTGTATTTATCATCTGAAAGAACAGAAAGTGCCAGAGTCTCTTTATTTGGTATATTTTTACCGCTTCTTACATTACGTACAGCTGCTACAACCTCTTTTGTATATTCAAATCTTGTAAGATACTCCTCGCTATACTCTCCTGCTTCAGGTAATCTGTTAATCATTATACTGTCACCCTCTTCTCTTGGTTTAAGAAGCTGCCAAATCTCCTCTGTAATAAATGGAGTAAACGGATGAAGCATTCTCAACAACTTATCAAATATCTCTGTAAGCTCTTCAATACTCTTTTTATCAATAGGTTTCTGATATTCTGGTTTAACTGCCTCTAATAACCATGAAGAGAACTCATCCCAGAATAGTTTATACATAACCATTAAAGCTTCAGATAATCTGTATTTAGAGAAGTGATCATCTATTAACTCAATGGTCTGATTCAGCTTTTGGTTAAACCACTCTATTGCTTTTTTAGAATGCTCTGGTTGCTCAATAGTCTCATCTATCTCCCAGTTTTTAACAAGTCTGAACGCATTCCATATTTTATTTCCAAAATTACGTCCTTGTTCTGTTAATGCCTCATCAAACAGAAGATCTCCACCTGCAGGTGAACACAGAAGCATAGCAACACGTACTCCATCTGCACCATATTTTGCTATAAGATCTAACGGGTCTGGAGAGTTACCAAGCGATTTAGACATTTTACGTCTAAGTTTATCTCTCACAATACCTGTAAGATATACATTATTAAATGGCTTTTCATCTCTGTACTCTTTACCAGCAATAATCATACGAGCAACCCAAAAGAAAAGAATATCCGGACCTGTTACAAGATCATTTGTAGGATAATAATACTTTATCTCTTCGTTATCAGGATTTCTGATACCATCAAAAACAGATATTGGCCATAACCATGAAGAGAACCATGTATCCAAAACATCCTCGTCCTGACGCAGATCTGACATTGTAAGATTACTATCACCAGTTTTTTCAATAGCTCTTTCTAAAGCTTTTTCAGGTGTTGTTGCAACAACAAACGATCCGTCTGGCAGATAATATGCAGGAATACGCTGTCCCCACCATAATTGTCTCGAAACATTCCAGTCTCTAACATTCTCCATCCAGTGACGATATGTATTCTTAAATTTTGGTGGATGTAATTTTATATCATCGTTCATTACAGCATCAAGAGCCGGTTTTGCAAGCTCTGTCATTTTAAGAAACCACTGCATAGAAAGCTTTGGCTCAATAACAGAGTCTGTTCTTTCTGAACGACCAACCTTATTTACATAGTCCTCAAGCTTTACAACATTACCTGCCTCTTCAAGCATTGGTACAATCTGCTTACGAGCTTCAAATCTATCAACACCAACTAGTATTGTTGCTTTCTCGTTAAGCGCGCCATCGTCATTAAATATATCAATACTCTCAAGATTATGTCTTATACCAATTTCATAATCGTTAATATCATGTGCAGGAGTTATCTTTAAGCATCCTGTACCAAACTCCATATCAACATAATCGTCCATAAGAATCGGTACCGATCTGTTTATAAGCGGAACAATAACTCTCTTACCTTTAAGATGAGTAAATCTCTCGTCGTTAGGGTTAACACAAACAGCAGTATCACCTAAAATTGTTTCAGGACGGGTAGTTGCAATTGTTACCCACTCATCATCTGAACCCTCAATCTTATATCTTAAATAATAAAGCTTTGATTGTTCCTCTTTATATATAACCTCTTCATCAGAAACAGCTGTCTTTGCCTGAGGATCCCAGTTAACCATTCTGACTCCCCTATATATCAATCCTTTATTATAAAGGTCTACAAAAACATCAATTACACTATCTGACATTGCATCGTCCATTGTAAACTTTGTTCTGCCCCAATCACATGATGCTCCAAGCTTCTTTAACTGCTCAAGAATAATACCTCCATGCTTCTCTTTCCACTCCCATGCATGTTTCATAAACTCATCACGAGAAAGATTAGCTTTATCTATTCCTTCCTCTTTAAGTTTATTTACAACCTTTGCTTCTGTTGCAATAGATGCATGATCTGTTCCTGGTACCCACAAAGCATTCTTACCCTGCATTCTTGCTCTACGAATAAGAATATCTTGTATTGTATTATTAAGCATATGACCCATGTGCAGGACTCCTGTGACGTTTGGAGGAGGTATAACAATTGTATATGGCTCTCTGCTATCTGGTTTCGATTCAAAAAAACCTTTCTCTAACCAATACTGATACCATTTATCTTCGGTCTCTGCCGGATTGTATTTTGCCTGTAATTCCATGGGCCAAACTATTAATATTAATTAAACTATTTTAATCGGCAAAAATAAGAATTACCATTTAATATACACCTCTTTTTTACACATATATCAATAAATTTAATCTTCAAAAATCAGTTATTTATATAAAATGACAACATAAACACTATTCATTACTTTTTGTAATAAGAAAAATGTGGCTATATTCACAAACAATAATACATTATGTGTCCCTGTTATGAAAACTATCAGAATAGCAATAATTTTTCTAGCTATATTTCCTTTTCTGAGTACCTCAGGTAAAGATACTGATATAATAACGGAGAGTCTGGTACAAAAAATAGAGTCAAATAAATGGTCGTTAAAGGCAACTGAAAAATATCTGAACAAAGAATTTCCAGGCATTAAAGAGAGAGAGTACATAATTCAAAATCATTTAAGAACACTTGATAAAGATTATAATCCCAGAGTTGCTTCAATACTTTTTAGTGCATTAGGACAAATCAAGTTTCAGACAGGAAAAATAGACGAATCACTTAACCTCATGCATAAAGCTTTGGAATATGGTCTGCTATACGACGATAATAATCTGTGTATAGAAAATCATATAGCTTTTTGTTCTATTCTTACAAGTATAGGTCAGCACGACCTGGCTGCTGAGTATGCTAAATCGTCACTATCTGATTTCAAGTCTTCAAAAAGAGACAGCGCTATATTACTTAGAACTTTAGGAACATCTAAGAGTTACAACGGAGACTATCTTTCAAGCATAAACTATCTTAATATTGCATTAAAGTTATTTGATCAGCTTAATGATCTTCAGGGTCTGGGAACCACATATACTAATCTTGGTATTGTTTACCAAAAGCAAGAGCAACACCATAAAGCATATGAGTGTTTCAGGAAAAGTATTAGTATGTTGAAACAAGCTAACTGCGAAGAAGACCTGATAAGAACCTACCTTAATCTTGGTAACTTCTATCTGTTTCATCAAAACGATTTTAAAAAGGCGTTAGAATGTTTCAATATGCTCTTTGAGAACGAATCTAAATACCCTGAGTTGTCAAGACAAACTAAGGCAGGAACACTTCATAACATAGCTATAGTATTTTACAATCAGGGACGTACAGATTCTTGTCTTAAATGGTACGATAAAGCTGTAAAGGAGAATATAACCAACAGAAATTATAACAACCTTATATCAAACTATATTGGTTTAGCATTAGTTTACAGAGATATTGATCAAATTGACATCTCTTTAGTTTACCTTAAGAAAGCTGAAGATATTGCAATAGTAAACAATATAAAACAAAACAATAAGGACATCCTCCTGAGATTATCACAACATTACGAGATTACAAATAATTATAAAAAAGCTCTCCTATACAGAAAAGAGTATGAAAGAATATCAGACTCTATTGCTATGTACAATAATCAGGTTGAAATAGAGAAACTTGAAAAAAACTTTGATCTTAAACGAATTCAGGAGAAATATAACCAACGATTGATAGAGAAAGAGGCTGTAAGACAGAAAGAGAACAAGGAGAACAAGTCTGTTATAAATCTGCTAAAATACCTTCTGTTTATAATGTTTGCTATATTCATTATAGTTTTCCTTAGCCGACGATCTGTAAGAAGACAAAACATATTGCTTGAAGAGAAAAACAGAGAGATTGAAACACAAAAGGATGTTGTTTCTAAATCGAACTCTACAAAAAGACAGATGTTATCAATTATTGGTCACGACCTGAAAGGTCCTATTGGCACAACACTGCAACTGCTTAAAATTGTTAAGAAACAACTCAGCAATCAGGAGTACGAAACTATATCAACATTTATTAATGAGTTAATTAAAACCAGTACTGGCACTTACTCTCTTTTAGAGAACCTATTGTCATGGGCTCAGGGGGTAGATGGCAAATCAGATATCGTAATAAATACACTAAATGCCAATGAACAAATAAACAGATCAATTAGTGTAATGATAAATCAGGCACAATCTAAAGATATTGATATTGTATCCAGAATTCCAGACTCAATATATATAAAGGCTGATAAGAATATGCTGGATGCCATTGTAAGAAATATTATTAGCAATGCCATAAAATTCTCAAATGCAAACGGAAGGATAATGTTATCGGCAAAAGAGGATGACGACAAGGTATTCTTTCATATAACAGATAATGGTGTTGGTATGACCGAAGAGCAGGTGAAGAATATATTCTCCGGCACAATAAATAAATCTACGTTTGGCACAAATAATGAGAAAGGAACCGGACTTGGTTTAGAGTTATGCCGTTTATTTGTTGAATCACAAAATGGTAGTATAAATATATTGTCGTCAAAAAATATAGGTACCACAATTATATTTTCTCTCCCAAAAGCTGTAAATGATAATGTTTAATCAAAAACATCCTCATTTATATATTATTAGTGTTGCATACTTTACTTGATAAGACTTATTTTGTATATTTATTTTAAACAACAGATACATGTATGATTAGGTCTTTACATTATATATCACTTTTACTCATAACTATATTAGTCTTTTCCTGTAAGGAGAACAGCGATAAAATTATCAGATTATCAACGGTAAGAAATGTTGTTCCTGATATTATTAATAAAAATCCGAATATATCTGATAGTAAAAAAGTTGCCCTTAAGGAGCTTTACTTTATGTCAAAAAGCCGAAACCACTATATAAAATATATGCAGAAATCACATCAGGGCGATATTATGTTCGGCGAAAAGTATTTTAGCTGTTCTGCTGATTACAAACAGATAAGAAATACCATGTTTAAATACATGAGAGATAACGAAATTACTTACGGTACATTCTTATCAGACGTAGAGGTATTTTCTGGCATTAAGACAAAATATAATCGCGATTTTCAGGATCTTTATGAACAGATACATAATGCATGCAGTGAGAAACAGTATACCGCATGCGCAAACAGCTTTAGACGCGAAAGGTTAACGAAAGAGCTTAACAGAGAGATTAAAGCATCATTAATAAAAATAAGCAAAGCAAGACATTACGACGAAGAAGTTGTTGAGATCTGTATTAAACTAAAGAATCGTCCAAGATGCACTATTGATAGGTTGTCTTTGAATATAAGAATATCTGATATGTTTGGCGAAGAGATTGCCAACCTGAACTGCAAACACAATACTAAGTTAAAAAATGAATCTGTAAACTGCTGGACCTGGAGCAGAGAGGAACATCCTGATATATACAATGCACTATTTGATAAATCAGTATCAACTGTACACTCCAAAATAGATGTTACAGAGATTATACGTGGTAACAATACAAGAAATATTGAACGAGTTACCGATAAAGGATACGAAAATAATTACTACTACAGAACACCAAAAATTCTTTCAGGATACTGTCCGTACCTTGAACCCGGAGACACACTGTATTCGCACAGAAAAACATTAAGGAATAACTATTCCGGGGAGATTAAAGAATATGCGCCAATATATTATCAACTATATCTGGCAAAGAGAAGAATCAGAAACCCTGAAATATAGAGTTATATTCTTAATTCAAGGGTATCTGAAGAGAAACCTATCTTCTTAAAAAAGTCTATTGAGGTATCTTTCTTTCTAAGATTTACAGAGATAACTCCCTCTGTAATATTTTTAGCTCTGGTAAGCAGATATTTACCTAACCCTAGTTTTCTATGCTCTTTATGTACAGATATATACACCAGTTTATTTTCGGGCATATAACTCTTCATTCCGGTTCTGTTCAGAACCAAAACACCTATTATTTTACTCTCTAATGATGCAACGATAGTAAACCCTCCGAACGAAACGCCCTCACTTGCAGCAAAATCTAATGCCTTAGCTATATTGTCCGGGTTATCTTCATAGCCATCAAGATTATCAAGCAAAAAATGCACAATACTCCCTTTCTCTTCAGGAGTATATCTCTTTACTTCAGAAAAGATTTTTATCTCAACCATAATCTATTTAAACATTAATCATCATTGTCTCATTTCCTGAAAATCCACCAGCAGCAGACTCTTTAGTAATTCTAAAATCAGAATACTCATTTAATTTTTTAAGCTTACCAATAAGCTTTGCTGTATCTTCCGATTCCTGATCAAGTTTAATTCTTATGGTATGTGTTGCAATATGATTAGTTATTAATCCACTCTTTTTATCCGAAGTCGATCTCTTAATCTTAAAATCATCAATAAGATAAGTATCCTCTCCTATTTTTGCCTGTTGAAACTGATCTTTCAAATTTTCAATACGTTCTCTTAAATCATTCAGGCACTGCTCATAACACTCGCCTCTTGTTGTAGTCTCAAAAGAGATAACAACCTCTTCTTTTAATCCAATAAGATTCATATATATTATTTTAGTATAATAAGTTACGAATAATATATATGTATGTCAATTTTTTGTTAAAAAAACATGCTAAAAAGATAAAATCATACGTGTCTCTCCGTTCTCTGATTCTGCTCTCAACGATCCGTTATGAGCCCTCATTATATTTCTTGATATACTCAATCCAATACCAGAACCACCATCTCTTGTACTAAAGAAAGGTATAAACACCATATCCAGATTTGCCTGAGGTATTCCCTTACCATTATCAGATACTGTCAGAGTGTACCTCTCACTAATCCAGTTAACAGCAATTTTAATCTTTGCATTAGTTACATCTTCTGTAGCATAAATACTATTGGTTATAAGATTTATCAAAACCTGCTCTATTAAAGCCATATCTAAATCTAACACCAAAAAGCCATACTGATTATCCATATCAAATGTTATATCTCTATCAGCAACAAGAGGCTTCATAAGTTGTTGAACATTATTAATAACATCTGCCAGTTTAACTGGTTTTAATACAGGTGTTGGCATATCAATTATCAATCTGTAATTATCTACAAACTGCATTAACCCATCAGCCCGTCTGTTAATTGTTGATACTGCCAGATCAATATCCTCTGTATCCGGTTCGTCCTCTTTAATAATCTCAGAAATAGTTTCAGAAAGTGTCTTTATAGGAGTAAGAGAGTTCATTATCTCATGCGTCAGAATCTTAATAAGTTTCTGCCATGCATCAATCTCACGCTGTTCAATCTCATCGCGTATATCCTGAAAAATAATAATAAATAGTCTCTTGTCAGCTACATTGCATATGTTAACATCTACAGACAACTCTTTGCACTCACTCCCTACACTAACTTTCACAAGCGTTTTACCAGATGTTTTTATGCCTGATATAACCTCTGCAAAATCTGGCACTGCATCAACTACTCTATACCAATATTTATGCTTTGGTATCTGTAAAATATTACAAGCTGCATTATTAATAAATTCAAGTACATTATCGCTGTTCTGACCTCTGTCTACAGACAAGGCAGCCTCCTTTATTACAATAACTCCCTGATTACTATTCTGCAAAATATTGCTATACAGTAAAAACAAGTTCTCTGCCTCAACCCTGTATCCTTTATACAGATTAGTTGCCTTATTCAAATTTGTATACAACTCCTTGTAAACTCCCGGAACCTTATCTGCATCAAAATACAGGGTATTATCTTTAACCTCTAACGATGTAAGAAACCTGTTGAAATCATTGTTTATCTTGTTTAACATCTTTATTGCCCATACAACTTGCAATACTAACAATAAAAAAGGAATAATTAACAGAAAATAGAATCTGCCAACCTGCCAAATCAAGATACCTGCAACCAATGTTAAAAGCATAAACATTAGTCTTACTGATATATTTAGTGCTATCTTATTATATCTCATACTTACTTATTCTACGGTATAGTGCAGCACGTGTAAGTCCTAACTCTTCTGCTGCCTTTGATATATTTCCTTTATGTTTATCAAGAGCTTTTATTACACATAACCTCTCCATCTCCTCAAGATTCAACGTATCCGGTTCAGACATATCTGCACCTGACTGACTCTTACTCTTGAGCTGAAAATCATCAGGCATAATACACACCCCGTCTGTCATAATTACCATCCGCTCAATTGCATGTTCCAACTCCCTGATATTTCCGGGCCACGGATATCTGCACATTATATCAACTGTTTTCGGATCTATCTCTAACCCCTCTTTTCCGTACTCCAATGTATACTTGTTAATAAAGTAATTTATCAACAACGGAATGTCGTCATGTCTCTCCCTCAACGGAGGAACCAGAAGCTCAATTGTATTAATACGGTATAACAAATCTTCTCTGAACTCTCCGCTCTGAACCATATCGTGCAAATTACCATTTGTTGCAGATATTATCCTTACATCAACACTGCTGGTTTTATCATCGCCAACCTTATTAACAACCTTATTCTGAATACTGGTAAGTAACTTTGCCTGTTGCTGAACCGGAACATTACCAATCTCATCCAAAAACAGGGTTCCCTTATCAGCCATCTCAAATCTACCAACCTTATCTGATATTGCACTTGTAAAAGCACCCTTTACATGTCCGTAAAGCTCACTCTCAAAAACATTATCATTCAACGATCCTAAATCAACAGTAATAAAATCATTACCCTTTCGTGAGGAGTAATAATGAATAAGATTTGCCACCAACTGTTTACCTGTACCATTCTCTCCCAGAATAAGCACGTTGGCATCAGTTATAGCAACCCTTTTAATATCGTCTAACAATTTCTTTATTGCTTCAGACTCTCCAACTATAACAGGTTTGTTACCATCATCGCTATTACTGATCTTTTTTCTTCCACTTAAAATCTTATCAATAACCTCAAGAACCTTCTTCCCTTCCCATGGTTTAAGTATAAAATCGGCAGCTCCTTTCTGAACAGCCTCTACAGCTAAATCAATTGATCCGTATGCTGTAATCATAATCACACCTGTATCGGGCGATATACTCTTTATATGATTCAGCCAATAAAGTCCCTCCTTGCCACTATCCTCACCCTTTCTGAAGTTCATATCAAGCAGAACAACATCATACTTGTTACCACTCAACAAGCTGTTAATATCTCTTGGATTATCAGTAACATCAATATCTGAATAGTGTCTTTTAAGAAATAATTTTGTTGATATCAGTACATCTGAATCATCATCTATTATTAATATATGCGATCTCTTTTTTGCCATATCTGTTCGGAAAATAGTACGATAAATGTATGCAAATGTACGAAACCATGCAAAGCTGTGTTCATTTTTGAACACAACCAAATACGTCAAAACAAACAAACTGCTAATAATCAACAAGATGGTATTTATGGTATATAATGGCATATTGTTGGCTTATACTATACCAAACAACAAAAGAATCATGGACACAGTAATAGAGAAGAAGAGATTTACACCAAAAAGAATATTAACAATATCATTAATAACAATTGTTGCAATAACAATAATTACAATTTCAGCAGGATTCGAGTTATTCTCATATGAGATTGATAAGAGCAGAGTAACTATAAAAGATGTTACCTACGGACCCTTTGAAGATATAATTATGGCAAACGGGACAGTTGAACCTAAAACAACAGTTTTTGTGAATGTTATTGAAGGAGGAATGGTAGAGGAGATATTTGCAGAAGATGGTGCAATGGTTCAAGCAGGACAACCTCTTGTAAAGATATCTAACCCAAATGTATCTTTAAGATATATGACTCAGGAGACAGCAACCATTGAGCAGATAAATAATCTGAGAAATACACGCCTGATAATAGAGAATACACAACGCGACCTTAACGATAAATTATACCTGCAAGAGAAAGACTTTTTTGAAGCAGAACGCCAATACAAAATGGATACAGCACTATACCGTAAAGGTGTTATTGCAAAAAATAATTATCTTAAATCTGTTGAATCTTACGAGTATCATAAAAAGAGAACAGCGTTGATTAAAACAAGTGTAGTAAAAGAGATAAAAAACCGCGAACAGCAACTTGAGCGATTGAATACATCTATAAACCTTATGGAGCGAAACCTTGAGATACTAAGAAAAAACCGTAGTAATCTTACTGTAAAATCTCCAATTACCGGGCGTCTTTCATCATTTAATCCGGTTCTGGGTCAGAACTACAACTCAGGTCAAACAATGGGAAAAATAAATGTACTTGATGGATTTATTATTAGAGCATTTGTTTCTGAATACTATATAAATAAAGTACGCGAAGGACAAAAAGCAATCTGTTACATAAACGATAACGAGTATGAACTTACAATAAAAAAGGTTCTTCCTGAGGTATCTAATAATGAGTTTCAGATAGATCTTGGATTCAATAGCGAATTAAAAGATAAGATAACCAGAGGTCAGACCCTAAGCGTTAAGATACAGTTTGCTGACAAGATAAACGCTATAAGACTTCCGAAAGGAATGCACTTTCAGAGCACAGGCGGAAAATGGGTATTTGTTGTTAACAACAACCAGCTAGAGAAGAGAGAGATTAAGATAGGACGAAACAACAATGAGTTCTACGAGGTTTTAAGTGGTCTGCAAGAGGGCGAGAAAATAGTTACATCGTCATACAACGACTACAAAGAGAGAGATAAAGTAATATTAAAATAAATAACACAACAATTATGAAAACGCTAATAAAAGTTGAAAACCTGATAAAAAAGTATAGAACTGAAGAGATTGAAACTACAGCTCTGAATAAGGTAAATTTTGAAGTACAAGAGGGAGAATTTGTTGCAATAATGGGACCATCAGGTTGCGGAAAAACAACATTCCTGAATGTAATTGGACTTCTTGACAATATGGATGGCGGAGAGTACAACATTAACGGGTCAAACACATCCGGATTAAATAAGAAACAACGCAACGAGCTGCGTACAAAAACCATTGGATTTGTATTCCAGAACTTTAACCTTATAGATGATCTTACACTATTTGAGAATGTAGAACTTCCGCTTGTTTATGCAAAGGTTCCTTCAAAAGAGCGTAAAGAGAGAGTAAATAAGATTCTTGAAAGAATGGGTATTCTTCACAGAGCAAAACACTTTCCGCAGCAGCTATCAGGTGGTCAGCAACAGCGTGTGGCTGTAGCAAGAGCATTAATAACAAACCCTAAGTTAATACTTGCCGATGAGCCAACAGGAAATCTTGACAGTAAAAGCGGTAACGAGGTTATGAACCTGCTTATTGATCTGAACGAACAAGGAACAACAATAATTATGGTTACACACTCAAACCACGATGCAAGCTTTGCAAACAGAGTTGTTAACCTGCTTGATGGTCAGGTAGTGAACGAGAAGATAAACAGACCAAAATATGAGTTTGCTTAAAAAACACTCTTCTCAAACATTGTTAAATTAATTCCTAATAACTATGATTTTTAATTATATAAGATCATCATTCAGATCTATAAACAGAAACAGACTGCACGGATTTCTAAACATACTGGGTTTATCAGTATGTATGGCAGTAATGATATTATCAATACTATATGTAAAAGAGGAGACCAGTTACGATAAGTGGTTCGACAAGTCAGAAAATATCTATCGTATAGGTCAAACATTTAATATGGGCGACAAAAACGAAGAGATGATCATTACATCTCAACCACTTGCAAAGTCGCTTATGGCAGAGGTACCGGAGGTTGAGTATGCAACCAGGACAAGTAATCTGTACTCTGGTTCAGGACTTGTATTAAATGTAGACAATAACAAAATCCATATAAAAACATACTCCAGAGTTGATGACAACTTCTTTAATGTATTCTCATTTCCTTTTAAGTACGGAAACAGAGAAACAGCTCTTGTAAAACCATACACACTTGTTATTTCTGAGGATCTTTCGAAAAGACTATTCGGCGATATAAACTCAGCCGGAAAAACAGTTAAGGTTAATGGAGGCAGAGAGTATACTATTGATGGTGTTATTGACGAGAACATGAAACCTGCTCATATAGATTTTGAGATATACATGTCGTTCACTTCAAATGAAGTTAATCAGAACTACTGGGGAACCAGAAACAACTACCACACATACGCTA
Organism: Bacteroidales bacterium; assembly: GCA_025210735.1. Classification (GTDB taxonomy): domain Bacteria; phylum Bacteroidota; class Bacteroidia; order Bacteroidales; family UBA6680; genus UBA6680. The sequence continues at coordinate 161,451 of JAOARD010000011.1, read as the reverse complement.
AACTTAAAGAAGGCAGCAATATTGAGTCATTCAAAAACAATATTAATCAGCTACAGTGGAAATACGTTCTTCCGGTAATGTCGCAATACATTCCGAATCTGAATAAAGAGAACGCTACAATGTTTGCCCAACCACTTAACGATATACACCTGAAATCAAAATATATGTTTGAAATTCAGACAAACGGAAATATCACATATGTTTATATCGCAATACTGTTAGCTCTTGTAATAATTATTGTTGCATGCATAAACTACATGAACCTTGCAACTGCACAATCAAGCCGTAGAGCAAAAGAGGTGGGTGTAAGAAAGGTATCCGGCTCAAACAAAAGTCGTCTGATTTCACAGTTCATTACAGAGTCTGTGGTACAAAGTTTTATTGCTCTTATATTAGGATTTATTATAGCAGAACTTACACTACCATTCTTTAACGGAATACTTGGTAAAGAACTATCAATAGTTGGTAACGGATTCTTGATGATAATCACAATATCAATTATTACATCACTATTCATAGGTTTTATTGCAGGTCTTGTTCCGGCAATTATATTATCGCACTTTGAGCCAGTTAAGGTTCTTAAAGGAAGTTTCTCTACAAGTAAAAAAGGAGGAACTCTTCGTAAGATTCTTGTTGTATCTCAATTTATTGTATCGGCAGTTCTTATTGTAAGTGTAATGTTTATATACAAACAGATAAACTTTATGCACAATAAAGATCTTGGTTTTGAACCAGATCAGGTAATAACTCTTAAGGTGAGAGACGACTATTTAGCCGAAGGAAAATATGATGCTTTAATGCAGGAGCTGAAGAAACACAGTAATATAACTGATATATCAGTAACCTCTAACATGCCAGGCGAAACAATGGGACAAAATGCCTTTGAAAAGAAAGATGGTACAGTAGAGGCATATAACTTTATTGTTGCTGATCCTAACTTTATAGATGTTATGGGCATTAAGTTAGTTGAAGGTGGCAGATACAGACATATTGAAGAAGAAGAGCTAAACAAGATATATAGTTCTGAAGAAAGTTTTGCAAACCATAACCAAGAGATAATTGTTAACAGAGCCTTTGCCAGAAAATTTGACCTTACTGAACCTGTTGTTGGTACAATTATGAGAATTAAAGGCGTAAGAAACTCAGTTATAGTTGGTCTGGTAGAAGATTTTCATGTAGACAACTTTGATGTAGAGATAATGCCTATTGCAATATCTGACTGGGGAGGAAATCCAAGATCGCATATAGTAATAAATGTAAATAGCACCGATATTAAATCTACACTTGACATTATTGAGAAAGAGTGGAGAAAAGCAGAATCAGTATACCCATTTAACTACTCATTCCTTGACACAGAGTTTGCAAAGAAATTTAAAAAACAAGAGGAATTTGGTAAACTGTTTGTCGGAGCCACAATATTCACAATATTCGTTGCAATGCTTGGTCTGTTTGGTTTGGCATCATTTGAAGCGCAGCAACGCAAAAAAGAGATTGGTGTAAGAAAAGTAATGGGAGCAAAAGATGGCAGCATAATTAAAATGTTGGTAATTGATTTTACAAAACTTGTTGCAATAGCATCTGTAATAGGATTCCCTATAGCATACATATTAATGAACAAATGGTTAGCCGGATTCGCATACCATACATCAATATCAGCGCTTCCGTTTATACTATCGTTTATACTGTTACTTACTTTGTCTATTATTACTGTAATATGGCAGGCTTACAGAGCTGCCACAGCAAAACCTGTTAATGTGTTAAAATATGAGTAAAACTCAAGCTACTATATTTACATAAAGGTTCTACCCGGGAGTGTGATTCCCGGGTTTTTTTTGATAAAAAAATATTTATTAATGTTTTACGTTAAACTTTTTGTTAATTTCACAATCCTACAATAACATTTAACAAAACAGAACTAAATATATTAACAATATGGAACTAATAATTGAGAACCTTACTAAAACCTATAGTAATGGTGTAAAAGCACTTAACAATGTAAACATTAACATTGAAGCCGGTATGTTCGGACTTCTTGGACCAAACGGTGCAGGTAAATCTACGCTAATGAGAACCATTGCTACGCTTCAGGAGGCCGACTCAGGAAAAATTTTACTAAACGGAGTAGACATTCTTAAAGACAAAATGACCCTGCGTAATACACTGGGTTATCTTCCACAGTCGTTTGGTGTATACCCAAAAATGTCGGCAGAGAATCTGCTTAACCACTTTGCAAAACTAAAAGGTATTGCAAACAAACACGAACGTAAAGAGGTTGTAGAGGCAGTACTTGAGCAAACAAACCTTACACAGGTTCGCAAAAAGAACGTTGCCGGATACTCAGGAGGTATGAAACAGCGCTTTGGCATAGCACAGCTGCTGCTTAATAATCCAAAACTTATTATTGTTGATGAGCCAACAGCCGGTCTCGATCCTGCCGAGAGAAGCAGATTCCTGAATGTGCTTAGAGAGATAGGAACCAACAACATTGTAATATTCTCTACACACATTGTTGAGGATGTAAAAGAGCTATGTACCGATATGGCTATAATGAACGGAGGTACAATACTTCAGCACCACACACCAAGACATGCAACAGAGAAACTTGCAGACAAGATGTGGACAAAACGAATAGAGAGAGAGACGCTTAAGGAACATCAAGATAAGTTTGATATACTATCTACCAGATTCAACGACGATAATAGTATGAACATTAACATCTTTGCCGAAAGCAAACCTGACGAGTCTTTTGAGCACAAACAGGCCGATCTTGAAGATGTATACTTTGTTGCACTAAAAAATGGTAAATAATCATGAATAAGTTTAACGCACTATTCAACTTTGAGATTAAGTATTGGCTTAAAAACCCGGCTACATATATATATGCTGTAGTTCTGCTGGCTATATCAACACTTATAATGGCGGGTAACATAGGCGTGTTTGATAGCAGCACTGCAACAAAAGCATCTGTACGTATTGCCAACTCGCCTATAGCACTGTTTTACAGCTTCAACATACTTATTCTCGGATATCTGCTGCTACCATCAATAGTTGGTGGAGCTGTGTACCGCGACTACAGTTCAGACATGCACTCAATACTCTACTCCTACCCATTCCGTAAATCATCATACATTCCGGCAAAGTTCCTGAGTGCTATACTTGTTACAATGGGAATATTCATATTCTTCGGATTAGGTTTTCTGATTGCAAAACTACTACCCGGAGTAAACGAAGGTATGGTTGGCGAATTCAGACCACTTGCATATCTTCAGATATACGGAATTTTTATACTACCAAACATATTACTGTTCGGTGCAATAGTATTTGGTATAATAACATTTACACGAAACATTGGTGCAGGATTCATTGCAATGATAATACTGTTTATTGTTCAGGGAATGTCAGAAGGATTACTGAACGATCTTGACAGCAAAACACTATCAGCTCTGCTAGATCCGTTCGGAAACAATGCAATAGGTCATATGACAGAGTATTGGGATGTAACCGAGCGTAACACAAACCTGTTACCAATGGGAGGTGTTGTTCTTTATAACAGATTATTATGGCTTGCCGTATCGGCGCTTATATTTACCCTGACATACACCAGATTCAGATTCTCGCAAAGTGCGTTATCATTCAATCTGTTTAGTAAAAAAGGAAAAACAGTTGTTAAGGATAACTTTAATAACATAAATGAGATTAATCTTCCAAAGGTTACTACTGATACAAGCAGAAACTGGAACCTTAAACTTATGTGGAGTTGTTCTGTAACCGATCTTAAATATATTCTAAAATCAGTTCCATTCATGGTTCTGTTAGGAGTAGGACTTCTATCTATGTACGTATCGCACACCACAACACATATGCTTTACGATACACAAACATATCCTACTACATGGAAAATGTTACTTGTTCCGGGCGAAACATTCTCTCTGTTCATGATATTGATTACATTCCTATACTCTGGTATGCTTATACAGAGAGAGCGAAGAAACAAGATGTTTGAACTTGTAGACACAACACAAACACCAAACTGGGTTCAGTATATGTCTAAGTTTATTGCCATAGTAAAAGTACAGGTAATACTACTTGCCATTGTAATGATAAGCTCAATAATTATTCAGATATCAGAAGGATATTACGATATTGAACCAACACACTATCTGTATGAACTGTTTATACTTATTCTCCCAGAATATATTGTGTGGGCTGCACTTGCAATGTTTGTACAATCACTATTCACAAACTTCTATATCGGATTCTTTACCCTGTTTATATTCTACGTATGTAGTCCGTTCTTAAGATACGCAGGACTTGACCAGGCAATATATTTATTCAACTCAGGCCCTGGATTCTCATATTCAGATATGAACGGATACGGAAGCAACATACCTGCTTATATGTTCTACAGGCTATACTGGTTACTACTATCATTCGGTCTTTTATATACCGGGTTGGCAATATGGCGCAGAGGTGTAAAAGAGACAATCCGCATACGCTTCAGAAGAGCTAAAGAGAACAAAACAAAACTCCTTAAAGTTGCTCTGATTGTATTCTATGGCGGATTCCTGCTTACAGGTGGTTACATATTCTGGTTTAACAATATTAAACACGAACACAAAACAGGAAAAGAGCGGGAACTTGAGAGAGTTGAGTGCGAGAAAAAATACTCTAAGTACTACAACATTCCTCAGCCTAGAATTACCGATGTAAATGTTGATGTTGATATATATCCTGAAACAAGAGATCTGAAGATTAAAGGGCAGTACATTGTAAAGAACAAAACAGATAAAATTATAGACTCTGTTCATGTAAACTACAGTTACGATAATACCAAGGTAGAGTTCTCTCGTAATGCAAAACTTGTAAGTAAAGATACCTTGTTCAACTACAACATATATCAGTTAGATAAACCACTGATGCCGGGAGAGACAATGAAGGTAAACTTTAGTATGAGTACAAAGAAGAATCACTTTCTGCGTTCGAACTCACCGGTACTTAGTAACGGAACATTTATCAACAATATGAGTTTCCCTATGTTTGGTTACTCACGTAATGGCGAGATATCAAATAATACTGTACGTAAAAAATATGGTTTGCCTAAGCGTCAGAGAATGGCATCACCAACAGATAGCTCTGCACTTGGTAACACATACATATCTGAATGTGCCGATTGGGTAAACTTTGAGACTACAGTAAGTACATCGTCAGATCAGATAGCTATTGCACCGGGATATTTGCAGAAAAAGTGGACAAAAGACAACAGAACATATTTCCACTACAAAATGGATGCTCCAATACTTAACTTCTACTCATGGGTATCGGCTAAATATGAGATATACAAAGACAAGTATAACGATATAGACATTGAGGTATACTATCATAAAACGCACAAATACAATATTGAGCGAATGGCAGAGGCTGTAAAAGCATCGCTTGAGTATTATGGTAAAAGCTATAGCGATTATCAGCACCGTCAGGTACGTATTATCGAGTTCCCAAGAACAATGGGTACATTTGCACAATCGTTCCCTAACACAATACCATTCTCAGAGGCAATAGGATTTATAGCAAAGGTTGATGAGTCAGAAAAAGGTGGTGTAGATTATGTGTACCATGTAACTGCTCATGAGATGGCGCATCAGTGGTGGGCACATCAGGTAATTGGTGCTAATGTACGCGGAGCCACACTTATGTCTGAAAGTTTAGCGGAGTTCTCAGCAATTAAAGTGCTTGAAAACAAGTATAATAAAGAGAAGATTCGCAAATTTATGAAACATGAGTTAAATACATATCTGTCAGGAAGAGGTTTTGAGACTCACAAAGAGCAACCTCTTATGTATAATGAGAATCAGCAATATATTCACTACAACAAAGGTGCTGTGGCAATGTATGCAATAGCAGACTATATGGGTGTTGATAAACTAAACAACGCACTTAGCGAGTACATTGATATGGTAGGATTCCAGGAGCCACCATACACTACATCGCCTGAATTTGTTGACCTTATGAAAAAACATATGCCTGATACTCTTGACTATGTTATAACCGATATGCTAGAGACCATTACACTATTTAACAATAAGGTAAAAGATGCTACTGTTACCGAAACCGAAGACGGGAAGTATAAGGTTGAGTTTATGGTTGAAGCTGAAAAGTACAGAGTTATATCTCCTGAAAAAGGCGATGCTACTGTAATTGAAGGCGACGAAGCTAAGGTATCAATATCGTTTGGTAACAGAGAGGATAAAGACGAGAAGAAATATATTGACATGAACGACTGGATTGATCTTGCAATATTTGCCAAAGATGAAGATGGTAACGAGCAGGAGATTATGCTTAAGAAGGTTCATATTACAGGTAAAGAGAACAAGTTCTCATTTACTGTTGATAAAAAACCGTTTAGTGTTGGTATAGATCCATATCATAAACTGATAGACAGAAAAACTTCAGATAACATTAAAGAGGTTAAACAGTCATAAAATAATCATAACGCTATATATTAGAGGAGTCTGCACCAAAGCGACTCCTCTTTTTTAGTTCTTAGCTTTTTTCATTTTTAACTATTCAGGAGTTAGTGATTAATTATAAATACCCGGCAACTAAGCTGAGAAAAATATTAATTAAAAATTCCTCTTTTAGTTTTTTGAACGCACCATTATACCTTTTAGACTTACTGCTGTTTTTCCTCGAAAAATTGTCGCATTTCCTCCACTTATTGTCATTTTTCCAGACTTATTGTAGTTTTTCCCGGAATTATTGTTGAATTTCCTCGACTTATTGGTAGATTTCTTCGAAAAACTGTCGCATTTCCCTCACTTATTGTCATTTCCCCCGACAGATTATCATTTTCCCGGACCGACTGTTATTTGGACAAGATTTATTGTGACATTGTTCATAATTCTGTTGGTACGATCAATATTCTGTATCAAGCATTTTTGATTTTTTATAGCTTTAATTTGCAGACTCATCACAATAGTTGATAACTTTTATGCATACATAGAATATATATCAGAAAAAGATAGTCTATATTTAGAAACTGTTTAAATTTGTTTTTTGAATTTTTTATGAATAAAAATTGAAGCATAATGAGGCAAATTTTATGCGAATGGTGGTTCCATTTAAATGAAATTTAACGAAATTATGATTCATATTTTCATATAAAAAAACTGAAGGATAAATTTTAAACAATTTCTTGACTTCCAAATTACAAACTGCTACTGCCTAAAATCAGAGTTAAATGAACAAGCCTCTTAATATTATCTGGAAAGATATATGCTCTTTATATACAAACAATAACGACACTATAAGTACACTCTGGTCTGAAGTTGAATTGGCGCACACAGCCAAAGGACGATACTACCATACACTACTACATGTAGGGCATATAGTTTCGCTTATTAACAGTCATAAAGATCATATTAACAATATTAATGCTCTGCTATTTGCAGCGTTCTATCACGATTTTGTTTACGATACAACAAGTAACAATAACGAGAAATTAAGCGCAGAAACAGCAAAAGAGAGATTAACAAAAATTGGCGTAGATAACGAAACTGTACGTTTGTGTTACGATACAATTATTGCAACTGCAAACCACAAAAAAACTACCTGCAACGATACAAATATATTTCTGGATACTGATCTTACTATTTTAGGACAGGAACAGAGAGTATACAGAGAGTACACCAATCTTATAAGATCAGAGTATGCCCTATATACAGACAAGGAGTATGTTACTGGCAGACTAAAACATCTAAAAGACCTTATAACAAGAGACTCTATTTATCACACAAGTATTTTCAACTATAAATATCAGGACAAAGCTGTTGAGAATATTAAACAGGAAATAAAACTTTTAAAAAATATAACCAGAACAACATGAGAAACAATGTTAAGACACTAATATCGGTAATTATACTACTGGTTTCTGCCAGCTATGCCTGTGCGCAAGACACAATAGTAATTAAAGAGACAGGCGAGCTACCTAAGTACACTGGCGAGAGCATTGCAAAAGATATGACAGAAGCTTTAGAGATGCCGGAATACTGCATGAAAAACTTTAGTAGCGGAAAAGTTGTTTTAACATTTAACGTTGATACAACAGGACATATTACCGATACTGAAGTTATAAAATCTGTTGACCCTTATGCCGATGCAGCAGCTGTTAAAGCCTTAAAATCACTCAAAAGCTGGATTCCCGGTACATACAATGGTAAGAAGTATGCATATACTATGAAGTACCCAATAAACTTTTCAAATGCCAAACAATATAAACCAAGAAAAACCAAGCAGATCAGTTATAAAGATATTACCCTTAAGTATCCTAAGAAATGGAGAAACAAAAGTGACAGTATAAAAATATATCTGTCAACAAAACTGTTTGGAACCGGGAGTTTTTTGATAATGCGTAAAATGGAACGTTACGAAACACTTAAGGGAATTGTGTTAAATCTTAAAGAAAATGGGTTTATATTCTCAGATATAATAAACCAAATATCTGTAAATAACTACAATGCAATATCTATAAACGGAAAATTCAACATGAAAAATTTAGAGCGTATAACCTCTCCATATCTTGCTTGTGCAATTCAGGTTAACTCTAAACATCACAGATATTTTATTATAGCTTGTTATTTTAAAGATAAAGAGTACAAAAGCAGAAGAGATATATCATTCATACTGGAATCTTTAAAAATAGATGATTAGCAGCAAGATATACAACCTGCTACTAATCATTTTTGCAAAATCAACAATAGTAATAAAGGTGATATTAATCACTATATAGGTATTTTTACCTATAACTGTTCTTTTTTTATAACTTTTCTCTATAACTTGTTACTAATAACTATAAAAAGGATTTTAGATATGAGTAATTTAAGTTACGATCAGATTATTTTTAAAGCCTCTCATAACTCATATGACAGAGACGAAAGCCTTTCAGAACAGTTAACATTTAATAATAATACACCTTCAGATGGCGGCTGCATGGCTATTGAGCTTGATATATGGCGACATTCATCAGCCTACATACCAGACGAGAGTATAAGCGACAATTATTTTACTGTAGCCCATACTACTCCTGGCAACAAGAAACTATCCGGATATCTGAACCAGATATTAATATGGCATAACAACAACCATAATCACAATCCGGTTCTTATATATCTTGATATAAAGAGCTCTAAAAATGGTTACAACAACTTTCATAACGAGATTGATACCTATCTGAAATGTTATTTCAGCGAGAATATAATCTTTAAACCGGGCAAGTTATTTACCGATCCCAATAAATCGTTATGCGAAAATGTTGTTAACCACGGATGGCCTGAGATAAACTCTACTGATATGAGGAATAAGTTTATATTCTGTCTGAGTGGCAATAAAGACTGGAAAACAGAGTACGCAAATACAGATCTTAAGGAGAGGTACTGCTTCAGCGATCAGAGTAAATCTGACAATGATCCGAATGTAAAACCACCAACAAATGGCAATTTTGTATTCTTCAACTTTCATATATACAACAAACACAAAGATGTCTGGATGAAGACAATACCACCGTTTACTGATAAAAGATTGATAACAAGAACATATCTGTCTAACTCAGAAACTAACTGGAATAACTGTATTAAAGCCAATGTAAGTGCAATTGCCACCGATAAGATAAGTAATCATAAATGGGCAAAAGTAAGTAACAACAATATATATAGAGAGAAAACAGGCATTACAGTAAAAGCCTCATCAAAAAAAGAAAGAACAGTTAGCGTAGTTTAAGAAACTATTTCTGTTTATTGGTTAATTAACATCATTACCGGGTTAAACATATGTATAACCCGGTAATATTTTATAAAGACTATTATATAGCCTCTACTTTCTGAACAACCAAAATATCAACCTTTTGATCATGCCCTCCTGTTACATCTACTGAAGAGTTTACTACTCCAATAGGGTCTGATACACATTGATATGTACTCGTTGTTGCACTAAAAGGATGATTCCAACTTATCTTAATTGGAGTTTTATCCTTGTTCTGCATTACATAAACCAAACTACCTTTAGGTCCAATCTTAGCACCTGTTCTGTTCCCAACTTTAAATATCCCTATTGTTCCTTTAAGAATTTTTTTTGTGGGAGATTGGTTAAATTTACCATGTGTCAGCTTTGTTTTACTCTCATCAAGTACCCAATCACAATCTGTATTATTTATGATTGAGATTTTTGCATTTCTACCCATAATTATATTTTTTGTTAAAACCTTAGTTATCAAACATAAATTAACAAATAGGTTTCAATAAAAATATTTCAACATATATCACAACTCATCAACCATTAACATCATAATAAATTCTAGCAATGACTAATTATTAATCATTTATATTATATTTAAGGTTCAAATCATCGCCATGAAACAGAGAAAACTCGAAGTTTGTGCATATACGCTTCAGTCGGCTATAAATGCTCAGAAAGGCGGAGCATACAGGGTTGAGCTGTGCGATAACATGCCTGAAGGAGGCACCACACCCAGTGCTGCCACAATTGCTCTTGCCAGAAAATATCTTAACATTAAACTAAATATAATAATCAGACCACGCGGTGGCGATTTCTGCTACTCTCCTATTGAGTTTGAGTGCATGAGAGAGGATATATTAATAGCCAAAGCCCTTGGTGCCAATGGTATTGTTATCGGAATACTCACTGCTAATGGCTGTATAGATATCAGAAGAACAAAAGAGCTTATAAAGATTGCATCGCCTATGGAAGTAACATTTCACAGAGCTATTGATATGAGCTCTGATATACTAAACGCTACAAAACAGTTAACAGATTTAGGTGTAAACAGAATATTAACATCCGGCGGACACAAAACTGCATACGAAGGAAAAGAGATTATAAAGCAGATGAACAAAATTGCCGGTGACAGAACCATTATAATGCCCGGATGCGGGGTAACTCCAGACAATGTAAAACACATTATAAATTATACCGGAACATCAGAAATACACTGCTCTGCCAAACACTATGTAAGAGGAAAGATGATATATGAAAACCCTAATATATCAATGGGCGGAGATGTTAATAACAATGAATACAACGTCCTTGAAACATCAATTAATACCGTAAAAGAAATTATTGAAATACTTGAAAAACCTTAATTAATTAAAACCTATGCAAAAGATTAAACTATTATTAGCCATTGCCGCTATAGTATTTGTCTCCTGCAAAAACAATAGTGGTTTCATCACAAACCAGACATATAAACAGAAGGTGATGAGTAAGTTTGAACAGCGCAGAGCCATGTGTAAAAACAGAGACAAGGAGCTGTTTGATGTTCTGAACAGCAACATATCTGACAAAGAAAAAGAGGCTCTTAAATTTCTGTATGCCTACATGCCTCTTTGCGATCTTGCCGATTACAACGGCAATTTCTTCCTTAAACAGGTTAAAGCCTCGTTTGAAGCAAAAGAGACCTTCAGATGGGGAAAGAGTATTCCTGAAGATATCTTCAGACATTTTGTATTACCATATCGTGTAAATAATGAGAATCTGGACACTGCACGTATTGTATTTCTTAAGGAGCTTAAGAACAGAATTATCAACATGGATATGTATCATGCTGCTCTTGAGGTAAACCACTGGTGTCACGAGAAGGTTAACTATCAGCCAACAGATATAAGAACAAGTGCGCCTCTTAGTACTATCAGAACATCGTACGGACGTTGTGGCGAGGAGTCTACATTTACAGTAACAGCACTAAGATCTGTAGGTATTCCTGCACGTCAGGTATACACACCACGCTGGGCACATTGCGACGATAATCATGCCTGGGTTGAGGTGTGGGTAGATGGCAGATGGTACTACATGGGTGCCTGCGAACCGGAACCGGAACTAAACATGGCATGGTTTACAGAACCTGCACGCAGAGCAATGATTGTACACACAAAGGTGTTTGGCGATTACAATACCGATAGTGAGATTGTAAAAAAAGAGGAGAACTATACAGAGATAAATACAATAGAGAATTACGCCGAAATAAAAAACACAGTAGTAAAGGTTGTTGATAACAATGGTACAGCAGTTAATAATGCAACTGTAGATTTTGGTATATACAACTATGCTGAGTTCTATCCTGCTGTATCAAAAAAAACTGATAACAGAGGTATAGCATCATTAACATCCGGTATAGGCGATATGCAGGTATGGGCTCACAACAATACATTGTTTGCAAATACCATTGTAAAAGCTAACAACATAGATACTGTTACACTTGTGCTTAACCCCGATAAAGAGATTAACCTTGTATCTTACATAACAATAAATCCTCCGGCAGAGAAGATACCTTATAAGATAGGTAACAACAATATTGCAGAGCACAAAAAGAGATTAAAGAGCGAGGATAATATTCGTAAAGAGTACAGATATACATTCATAAAAAAGGAGGATGTTGATAAAATTGCTGATGAGCTTGAGATAGATAGTCAGGAACTGAACACTCTTGTTAAAAACAGTATGGGCAACTGGCAAACAATAATAAATTTCTTAAAAGGTACCGATTACAGAAACAGAGGATATGCTATTAATCTGCTTAAAAGTATAGCTAAAAAAGATCTAAGAGATATCTCACTAAATGTATTAAACAGTCATCTGTTCGAGACGCTTACAGAGTGTAGCGAGAACGAATACAGCAGTAAAGACATATTCACCAACTATATTCTTAACCCACGAATAAAGAATGAGATGCTGGTTAGTTATCGTCATCTGCTTAAACAGAACTTTGTTAACGAACAGAAGATAAACAGAGATGAGACTGTACATGCAGTAGTAAACAAAATTAACAACGATATAGAGATAAACGAGAGCGATAACTATTACAGGCTACCAATAACTCCAGTAGGCGTAAACAGCCTTAAGATATCAAACAGAGAGTCGCGTGATATCTATTTTGTTGCTATCTGCAGAAGCTTAGGTGTTCCGGCAAGGTTAAACCCAACCGATAAAGAACCACAGTACTACAACGGGCAGCAGTGGTTAAATGTAATGTTTGAGAAACAGAACAGCACACAACCAGAGACAGGAACTATGGTTCTTAAAACAGACAACAACACATTTAAAGCTGAACCAAAGTATCGTACACACTTCTCTATTGCCAGATTATCTGATAATGTATACAACACACTTGATTTTGGATGGGATACTCCACTTAGCAGTATGCCTGATAATATAGAACTACCAACAGGTAAGTACAGGTTATTAACATCAAACAGAAGAAACGATGGTGCTATATTCACCAAAACAGAGGTGTTTAGTATAGACAAAGATAAGGTTAGCGAGGTATCGTTTATTATTCCTGAATACGAACATATAAACAGATCGTACGGAACTATTGATAACAATATGGTTTTCTCTTTAAACAGTGCCAATGTTAATCTTAACAAGATGGTTGATATGAATAAAACAACTGCACTGTGTTGGATAGATCCGGGTACAGAACCAACCAAACATACACTGATTGAGATATCAGATATGAAAGATGAGTTTGAGAAGTGGAACGGAAACATTGTGTTTATTCTGCCTGATAATATGACCATTAAAGATATTAACAAGGATATAACAAGTAAACTGCCTGGCAACTCTATTTTTGTTAACGACAATAAATACAATAACTATAAAAACATTGCAAAGGCTATTAACTCCGATAATATTATAAACACACCTTTTGTAGCAGTAATAACAGAAAAGAATAATATATCTACTGTAACATCCGGATACAGAATAGGAATAGGAGATATATTAATAAAGTCGTTAAATAACCTATACTAAAACAGTAGTTATTCATAACAGGTTTTAATACACAATCAGCACTATCTGCAATATCAGGTGGTGCTGATTTTTTTATGTTTATTACATACTGTTACTAATAATCAAACATTAAACGTATCAAGCAAAATAAACCTTGCATTAACTACACACTAAAGGTGATAACTTTTGCGTTTTACTTTTCAATATAGCGCTAATTGTCTATATTGTGCTACCATTTATTAAACTGCCCTTATTAATGAATAAACTAAGAATAGGCATTCTGCGCGAAACAAAAATGCCACCCGATCACCGTACACCACTGTCGCCTGCTCAGGCTGTAGAGCTTAAGCAACGGCATCGGCATATTGAGATATACATACAACCCTGCAAATACAGATGCTACGAAGATGAGGAGTATGAATATCTGGGAATACCTGTTGAGGAAGACCTGAGTAACTGCGATATATTATTAGGTATAAAAGAGGTAGATCCTGAGGCTTTAATTCCTCAAAAGACATATATGTTCTTTGCACATGTAGCAAAAGAGCAACCTCACAACAGAGAGCTGTTAAAAACCATTATCAGAAAGCAAATAACACTTATAGATTATGAGTTTATAATGAACGACCATAACAAACGTGTTGTAGCTTTTGGACGATGGGCAGGAATGATTGGTGCATATAAAGCACTACGTGCAAGAGGTATAAGAACCGATTACTTTAAGCTTAAACCCGCCTTTGCATGTCACGATCTTGATGAGATGTGGGCTGGGTTACGACTTATAAAGCTTAAACCAGATCTTAAAATAATTATAACAGGCGAAGGGCGCGCTGCACATGGTGCAATGGAGACACTTATGGAGGCAGGTGTAACAGAGGTATCGCCAGAGGAGTTTCTTAATAAGCAACATGGTAAACCAGTTGTAACAATGCTCAACCCGTCGCACTATGCTAAACACAAATCGCTATCGGTATTCAGCTACAACGACTATAAGATACATCCTGTAGATTATGTTCCGGCAATGAAACCTTATACACATGAGTGCGATATATTAATTGCCTGCCATTACTGGGACCCGAATGCTCCGGTACTATTTACAAGAAAAGATATAAGAGATAAGGATTTCAGAATATCTGTTATTGCAGATGTTACATGCGATACACCCGGTGCTGTTCCGTCAACATTAAGAGCTTCAACTATAGCTGAATCATTTTACGGATACAATCCGGTTACTGAGAAGGAAGAAGTTGCATTTACAGATCCAAAGAATATTACCGTAATGGCTGTTGATAATCTGCCAAGCGAATTACCACGCAGCTCATCAAAAGATTTTGGTAAGGCACTAATTAATCATGTAATGGATGCACTAATTATGAATCCTAACTCCGATATGATTAACAATGCCACAATAACAACCAGAAGAGGGTTAACAGATAAATTCAGCTACCTTAAAGCATTTACAAGAAAAAAGAGATAGCCCACAAATAATAACAATATACTGCAACCAACCAAACGAGCCGGAATGTTTACAATATTCCGGCTCATTATTTTATTATAAATTATCTCTATTCCAGATTAGAACCAACCTGAGGCTGCGACAATAACTCTTCAAATATATCCCAAAGTTTATCTTCCGATCCGCCTTCGGCTCCTTTACGTTGCATATATCTCTTTACCATATCCTGACCATAGTTGTAGTTAATTATATAACTCTTATTGGCCTTTATAAAAGCAAAGCTCTTTTTTGTTGCTTCTGGTGTACGTAAGCTATACTTAGATAACCATGCTACAGCCTCATCCTCTGTCATCTCGCCACTAAAATATTTTCTTGCTGCCTCATTTCGGCTATAACTCAACTCATGCGACAGTTCCAGTATCTTGTAGTATCTCTCGGCAAGCTCCGGATCTATCCCTGCCAAGGGAAATAGTACCTCCTTCTCAAAAGCTAATCTGTCGGCAGGAGGAAAACAAACATTTATTCCGTAATTAGCAGTACCCTCTGCTATAAACGATTGCGGACTATATAGCGGATATACACAGTACTCTACCCACCCCTTCTCTCTGTAAAGTTTAGTCTCAAGCAGTGCATTATACACATGGTGCCCCGGATAACCTTCATGACATGCCAGATCAATAGCTCTGCTTATTGCCATAGGTCTGTCTGTATTAACCTGTATAAGACTGTATGAATCGCCTTTATACCAGTTATAAGCACCCCAAACCTGATCTTTAACGTACTCAACAGTAAAGTTCTCGTTAGCCGGAAGCTTAATATACTTTAATGTTCTCTTACGTGCCTCATTTATTGCTGCCTGAAAAACAGTGTCAAGTTTCTTCTCCGGTATAATAAACTGCTTATTAAACTCCGTAAGTCTTGTCAGCAGATCACCCTCGCCCGGAACAACACTCTCTAAACTGGCTTTTATATTATCAAAATGTTCCTCGCTATAGTGAGGTGCAACAGCATCGTAAAGTAATTTACTCTCCACATCAAACGTAAGTTTCTTTCCATTCAGTATATCAAGTCTTGCACCTACAGCACCTATCTGTGTGGCAAGATATTTATAACGCAGTTTTGTTATCTTATCTGCCTCGTTATCATTTGCCGATATCTCATTAACAGCATTCAGTAATCTTGTCTGCTCGCTTTTAAGCTGCTCATATGGCAAAATTGTCTTTTTTGTCTCTGTTCGCCACTCTTTAGGGCCATAGTATGCATCAACATACCATTTATCGTATTTACCAACCTCTAACACAAGTTTCACATAATCCTCAGCAACCTGATCTATAGTTGTTTTCTGTTTATCTACACAACCAAACAGAAAAATTGCTGCAACAAAAAGTACTATCTGTCTCATAACCTATAATATTTATCTTTTAAGATTTCTGAAAGATATGTAAATGATATTAAAACACCGTTTTATTTGAAATAGATTATAAAAAGAGACCGAAAGAAAGGGAATAATAGTTGGATATACACACCTACAATATTTTTACAATAAGTTGGTTTAACTTAAAAACATACCCGTAATAAAACCCCTTAAACAAAGGCTTACAATTAATTTTAATTACATTTGTTAGAACAATAAACCAATTATATCTATTGGTTTGATAACCTGAACTGGTTGGTTTATTGTGATGTTGGGTGCCATAAAAACAAACCATCGCGTATAAACAGAATAAAATGATAAACGACACTATAAAAGTTAGAAATTACAAATGTTTTGATTCCGAAGGTGGTGGATTCGAAAAGTTTATGCCAATAAATATAATTATTGGAAAAAATAATTCAGGGAAAAGCAGTCTAATTGACTTAGTAAAGTATTTTATTGAGCAAAATAAAGACTTTATTGAGGCAGGTCGTAACGGAAATAAATCTGAAGTATTTGTTGTTCATGAATTGACTGACCAAGAAATCTCTGCAAATTTTAAGTCAAACACCTCTGGTGGTGGAATACCAGGGCAGAATCATTATGAATATGGTAAGCAGTTTATTGGAGGAAAGTATTGTTATTCTTTGGCAGAACAAGGTCGAAAAACCTTTTTGGAGGCAGATTTTAAAGTTGTCCCTGAAGCACACAAACAATTAATTGAAATAGCAAATACAATTCAGTTACCTTTTAGAAATAAACAATTTTGTAATATAACCGCTGAAAGAGATGTCGTTCCTGAAATAGTAAATACAATTATTGAATTGTCTCCCAATGGCTCTGGTGCAACAAACCTTGTACAGCACATATTAAATAGAACAGACCAAAATAGCAAACTCATCGAACAAGAATTATTAAAAGAATTGAATGTGATAGTAAATCCAGACATAAAATTCACTCGTGTTCTTGTGCAACTTAATTTAAACAGCAAATGGGAACTGTTTTTTGAGGACTCAGAGGATAATAGAATTGCACTATCAAAAATGGGAAGTGGAGTAAAAACTGTTTTATTGGTTTTGTTAAATCTAATTGTTCGTCCGGTATTTGAAGCAAAAAATAAAGAGTCTTACATATTTGCATTTGAAGAATTGGAAAACAATTTGCATCCTTCACTTCAAAGACGGTTGTATAATTACATTAAAAATTACTCCGAAAACACATCTACTTATTTTTTCTTAACAACGCACTCAAATGTGGTTATTGATGCCTTTGGAACATATGAAAATTCACAGATTATTCATGTTACTAATGATGGAACAAAATCTAAATCATCAACTTTACTTTCATACCAAGGGACAAAAGATGTTTTGAATGACTTAGGACTGAAAGCAAGTGATATTTTACAAAGTAACGGTGTTATTTGGGTTGAAGGTCCAAGTGATAGGAATTATATAAATAAATGGTTGAGCCTTTTAGCTCCTGAATTAAAAGAAGGACTTCATTATTCAATAATGTTCTATGGCGGTCGACTTTTATCAAATTTATCTTTTGATTTTGAATGGTTTAACGAAGAAGTAATCCCTTTAGTGAAAATAAATAGAAATGCCTATGTCGTAATTGATAGGGACGGAAAAAGTATGAATTCTAAAATAAACCAGACTAAACAAAGGATAACAGATGAAATTGGAGCATCCAACTTTTGGATTACTAAAGGTCGAGAGATTGAGAATTATCTTTCAGATGATGTAATAAAAAAATGGTTAAAGGAGAAGCATGGATATAATTCAAGTTTAACAAATGAAAAAAACACAAAACTTGAGGACAATATCTCACAATCAAATACTAAGATAAAATTGAAATATAATTCGAGTAAAACAGTGTATTCTGCAGAAATTTCTGAGTTTATTGATTCAACCTCGATTGACGTATTAGATTTAAAGGAAAAATTAAACGAATTAATTGTAAATATTAGGAATTGGAATGAATAATTACGGCACCCAATCGAGCAAACGGACGTGAGCTATAGAGCAGCCCACGTTGCGCCTCTCACAGTTCTACTGAGTTATGTTAAAGTACCACCGTACGCACGCTGACTTTGCTCTTTCAGTTACAAATTAGGTTGAAATAGCATTGTTCTTTTAGAATAATAGTTGAATATACACACCTACTATATTTTTATAATAGGTTGGTTTATCATGATGTTGTAGCCAATGCAAGAGAGATGGTTTAACTGTCAAATTTAATTTGTTTCTGATTTTTATGCTATATGAATAAGATAGCCTGACAGATATTTTGACAAATGTCAAATAATTGTTAATGTTGACAAAAAGGATTTTTAATGTCAAAAATGAAGCGTTCTGCTCCAAGAGTATGCCGTTCCGAATTCTATTCCCGCAACATCTAAATATAATTCCGTTTCATGGGCGTTACAATGATGTGATTACTTACTCCAAATTACATGTCTCATATGCTGTTTATTCACTGCTCTTTTCACAAAGAACCAGCTTGTGGCTTGCTAATGATTAGGCACTAATAGCACCCATAAAGGACTTTCACCTTTCAGAACAAATAACACACTTGTTTATTATTTTTTCTAACGTAAATTTGTATATTTCCGTTTTGTAAATAACTTTAACAAGTGTGCACTGATACACATGCAGGGCACACACGTTTTGTATAAGTAATGGCAGGCAAAGTACTATATATTAAGGTTTGTAGCCCGCTCAAACTTCGTCGTTGCCTGATAGGAAAGTCCACGCAATCTACCACTACTCATACAAGTTACCGTTATCGACAACATAAAAATAGAAAATATGGCAGAATCAGTATTAGTTTTTATAAGTCATTCGTCATCAGACAAGGAGTCTTTAATTGAACCAGTTGTAAGAGACTTAGAAGACTGTTATATAAATGTTTGGCTTGATAAAAGAAAGATTGCACCTGGAGAAAACTTGAGAAAATCAATTTTTCGAGATGGACTTGATAAGGCAGATATTGCATTAATTTTTTTTACTCAACATTCACTTAAGTCTTCATGGGTTGATAAAGAAATCAAACACGTACTCAGAGAGGACTTAAATAAAGGAAATGACTTCAACTTGAATAAAATTATTTCAATTTTTGATTCTGAAGAAACATATAAACAAATTGCAGAGAGATATCCAGAATTAACTGATGACCTACTTCATTTAATGCCTTTAAATTATTCTAAGCTGCACTTAGGGCAATTAATTTCTGCTATTTGGAGTAAATATTTTTCTTTGAAAGGTGATGATATTGAAACGCAAAAGAAAATTCTCAGCAAAGACAGAGAAATTTTTAAGCATGAAATGGAGAACGAATCTCTAAAAAGGCAAATAGAAGAATTAAAATCATCAAGACCAGAAATTCAACAAAATGAGGAATTTTTAGATTACTATGATTCAGGAATAACAGAGCCGATTCTTAAACGACGGATAGAGCTTCTTGGAAATGATTATATTTCCGTTGAACAACAAAATGATTATCATGATAATATTACTTTAGAATTAATCCAGCCTTTGCCAAATGCAAACCATTTGGTTAAATTGACTAAAAAAGGTAAAGAATATTTCAAGTGGATACTTAAACATGAGAGGGATATGCAGAAGGAAAATGCAGCCGATAATCGAGCATACGGACGTGAGCTGTAAAACCCACATTTCGCCTCTAACAGTTCTGCTCCAGGAGTATGCCGTTCCGAATTCAATTCCCGCAACATCTACACATAATTCCATTTAATGATCATATCAACATTGGAGCAAGAGCTGTTAATAACTACAGGTATCAACTAATAGAATACAAAGTAACACATAAAGGAATGCTACAGGTTTTTAACAACAAACCTGTACCTTCAGAAATACTATTAAAAATATTCCGGGACACACTTAAGCAAAAAGAGTAAAATAACAGAAAACAGTGTATAAACTCATCCACTAAAACTGCTGCTGAAGTCACTAATAACAGACTCTGATTTCTCACTTTTTTCAGACAAAAATTCGACTTTTCATAAAAAATGACATTTTACCCCAAAACAACCCGTGACAAACTGTGACAAATCGTGACAAAAACACTGTTTTGTGACAAAAAACCTGTTAAAACATAATTTTGGTGTCTCCGCACTATTGTTGATAACTGCACCAAATTTTACCATTAACATAATGATCACAAATTAATTAACTGCCTGTTGATAACTTTTAGCCAAAAAAAAATTACCCCAAAAAGCTAGGCTAAAAAAATTGACAACATTGACAATTGGAAGTAACTTCATATTGCCCTTTCTTTGTCATGCAGATTTGGAGATAGAACAATTAAAATATTATAAAATACAAGTATCATTCCCCATCATGATTAAAACATAGAGTCCCCCAACGTCTATGTAGGGCAGGAAAAAGCAAACACTTGCCAACTACTCTTTCAGAGTTTTCAGATTTTTATAGTTATGAAAAGAAGTGCCGGTGTCCCACCGGCATTTTTCGTTTATATCATTCTTAATATACATTCAATAGTAGTATATTTAATAGCTGTTTAAAACAAAAAAGATGAAACGAGCATAAGAGAGGTTTTCCAGCACACAAGAACAATCTTAATGCGAGTTTCATATGACAAATGAAAAACAAATATAAACAGATGAAACATACACAATATCAAACAACAACCCTGTATGAGAATATTCTTGAACAAATTATTAGTTCAGGAGTAGACAAAAAGAGCATTACAACAAAACACACATCTGCATTTGATGAATTTCATGTAAGAGGCAGAGAGGTTACAAAGGGTATATTTAACAATATAGAGTTAAATGATACCTCACAGGTATTAGATATTGGTTGTGGTCCGGGAGGTACATGTCGAATGATTGCTGAGAAATATAACTGCGATGTTACAGGTATTGATATAACAGAAGAGTATATAAGAACTGCAAAGAAACTATCCAAGCTAACAAAAACAGATAAACTCACATCCTTTTTAACTGCCGATGCCAATAAACTACCTTTTATTAACAGTAGTTTTAATCTGATTATAACCCAACATGTACAGATGAATATTGAGGATAAAGAGAGGTTTTATAGCGAGATATCACGCACAATACGCAGTGGAGGAAGATTTGTTTATTATGATATTTTTAAAGCAATTAATGATAATAATATATCGTACCCTTTGCCATGGGCTGATAATAGAGAACAGAGTTTTATGGCTCACAGAACCGCTATTCACAATATATTGGCATCATATGGTTTTATACCTGAAACATTCACCAATCAGACTCAGGATAGTTCCAAAGCACTACAAAAGTTATTAACAAAGATAGCCGATGGCAGCTTTAATATAGAAGGACAAAAACTATTTATGGGTGATGATACTATAAACAAACTTACAAATCTGTTTAATCAATTAAACAACGGTACTCTTGAGATGGAAAGTGCTGTATGGATAAAAACAGCACTATAATTTCTTTACAAGCATAATACCATCACGCCAAGGCATTATCACATTTTCAACACGAGGATCTTCTGTAACAATACGGTTAAAATCAACAACCCCTTTGGTATAGAGATCCTTTTTATCAATTGGCTCAACAACCTTTCCGTTCCAAAGAACATTATCGGCAAGTATAAATCCACCCGGTTTCACCTTATCAAATACAATATCGTAATACTCCGGATACTCTCTTTTATCGCCATCTATAAAAACAAGATCAAACTGCATATCAAGATTTGGTACAATATCTATAGCACTACCAATATGCTGCTTTATTCTGTTCTTATGTATGCTCCTGTCAAAGTAACCTCTGGCAAAATCTTCAAGCTCATCGTTTATCTCAACAGTATGTAGTTCGCCACTCTCTGTCAACCCATCAGCCAGACATATTGCAGAGTATCCGGTAAATGTTCCTATCTCAAGGATATTTTGCGGTTTAATCATTCCGCTTATCATCTTAAGAATAATTCCCTGAACATGTCCCGAGACCATTCGTGGTTGCAAAACCTTTACATGCGTCTCTCTGTACAACTCCTTTAACAACTCATCCTCTGCCGATGAATTATCTGATATATAGTTATCAATATCCGTCTCCTGATACATAATCCTTATCCTCTATTCAAATACTAGTTTACTCATCTTATCCCACTCAAAAACATCATTAGCAACATCAATAATCTGCTCCGATGTTATTGCCTCAATCTTCTCATACACCTTTGTTAAAGGATCAACCTTACCGTAAAACAGCAAACTCTTGCCAATACTCAACATAAGGCTCTCATGATTCTCTGCCGACATTGTAAGGTAACCAATAAGCTGCTTTTTTGCTTTTGAGAGCTGCAACACCCCGAGTTTTGTATTCCTGAATCTGTCCAGTTCACGTTTAACAACCCTAAGTGCACGGTTAACCATCTCCTTATCGGTACCCAGATATATTGTAAATATCCCCGTATCTGAGAATGGCTGAAACGCAGACTCTACACTATATGCAAGACCATTCTTCTCTCTTACACTCATATTAAGTCTTGAGTTCAGAGCGGGTCCTCCAAGCAGGTTGTTCAGCATATACATAACCATTTTGTCTTTATGTTTAATATGATATGCTCTGGCACCAATCATACAGTGCGCCTGATATGTATTACGGCTAATCACCTTTTTAGAAGGTATATACACACCCGGCTCAATTCTCTTAACAGGCGAACTATCTACTATATCCATATCAAAATATTTTGATACAATACTTTTAAAACGCTCGCCACTTATATTACCTACAGAACTAATTACTATATTCTGTGGTACATAGTTACGCTTAATAAATTCCAATATCTGATCGCGCGATAATCCTTTAAGAGTACTCTCATCTCCCAGAATATTGCGTCCCATAGGATGATCATGAAATATCAACTCATCAAAATCATCCATTATCTGTTCCGATGGAGAATCCTTGTATGAGTTAATCTCATCAAGTACAACATCCATCTCTTTAACCAACTCTTTACTATCAAATACAGAATTAAACAGTACATCTGATAATAGTTCAACCGCCCGGCTGTAATACTCGGTCAGAAAGGTTGCATGAACACATGTCTCCTCTTTTGTTGTATAGGCATTCATCTCACCCCCAACATCCTCCAATCTGCTAAATATATGATACGCTTTACGATGTTTGGTTCCTTTAAAAACCATGTGCTCTATAAGGTGCGCAAGACCATGTTCATTCTCGCGTTCATCACGCGATCCGGCATTTATTATAACGCCACAATGAGCAACAGGTGAGTTTACCTGTTTATGTATAAATTTAATTCCGTTTGATAGCTCTCCAATATACAATTCCATGTACGGGTTTTTGTTAAGGCGCAAAGGTATAAAAAATATACGGTGCACTAACGTCAATATCCATTTTAACTAACAACAAGCATTTGCACAAATATTATTTAGACTCATTCTACAAATCTGTACATTGTTCTGATTACAGCCTGATTAAGCACTGAAACGCGGTACCACAAGGGAAAGGCAACAAAAAAAAAGACAATTTTTTCTCAATATTATTTTGGAAAATAAAATAAAAGCAACATCTTTGCATCGCTTTTGAAAACAATGGTGCCATAGCTCAGTTGGTAGAGCAAAGGACTGAAAATCCTTGTGTCCCTGGTTCGATTCCAGGTGGCACCACCAAAAAAACATTTTCATAAGCGGTGCCATAGCTCAGTTGGTAGAGCAAAGGACTGAAAATCCTTGTGTCCCTGGTTCGATTCCAGGTGGCACCACAGAAAAAACCGGACTTGTTCCGGTTTTTTTGTTATATACAATATCTACTTTGTATCTTCTGAAAAAGCACGTTTATCGTACACATATGATATAATCAATAGTATTGTAGCAACCAAAGCTCCCGGATACTGACCATCCGCAACCATAATATGGGCAAAAAAGGCAAGTATAAAATCAAAAAAGAACCCTGCATATGCCCACTCCTTAAGCATCTTCGATTTATCAGTTAAAATAGCTATTAATCCAAGTATTTTAGCCACTGCTAAAGGATAGATAAGATAGGTAGGATAACCAAGATTTGTAAAAGCAGCACGTATCTCTTCGTGATTAAAAAGATACATTGAAACAGACATCAGCATAAGTGCAGTAATTGCAAGTGTAGATGTCCAGTAAATGATTTTTCTACGTTTCTTCATAATAGTATAAATGTTTATTCATAAACAATATAACAATTATAAACCACAAATAAAATACCCGAAAAACGTAACAAAAAAGGCGATCCTAAGACCGCCTTATATAAATTTATATATTCAAAATTATCTCTTTCTGCTTATCCATAATCTGTCATACAAAAACAGTCCCAGTACCGATACCACTCCTACACCAAACAGAACAATCCATATATTCTGAGGGCTATAAGCAGTCCACAGATATGATGTAAGCTCACTCTGGTTCATATTCATAAGTTCTCCTGCTCTGTTCAGGTAATCAGTTTGTGAGAAAGTTTCTGATATTTTAGGTATTTCAAGCCCTCTCTTAGCAAGCTCTTTTCCTACAATAGCAATCTTATCTGACATACTCTCATACACACCACCAGACAGATAACCTGCAAGTAAACTACCTCCTGCAACCGGTAGGAATCCACATCCCATATACAGAGCTACCTTATCCTTTGGTGCAATCTTACCTACATACTCTGTTATCTTAGGCGATCCTGCCATCTCTCCAATACCAAATATTAATATTGCTCCAACAATAAAGAATGGGTTGTTTGTATACAGTGTAAGTCCTAATCCTATAGAACACACAAGGAAACCTGTCATCATTGCATTAAGCGGTTTCCACTTCATAACAGCACCCGATATAATTATCTGGAAGAATATAATATACATTGAATCTAATGTGGTAAAATACTCCGACTTTATTGTTCCGTCAGGCGATCCTACAATACCCGCCAACCACGACATATTCTCTGATAAGAAATTATATAGCAATTTTGTATCAACCCACTGCTCTATAAATACCGGCATTGTATAAAACAACTGATAGTACATAGACCAGAATCCGGCAACAAGAATAAGGAATACAACAAACTTGATATCGCTAAGTGCAGTTCCAATATCACGAACAACCTTCTGCATTGAGTATCCGAACGATGTATTTATCTTCTCTCTGCCCGGCTCTTTAAATAAAAATAACAGTCCGTAGTTAAGTGCCATTACACCAGCACTTATATAGAATACCATATCATACGATATCTTACTAAAATGGAGTGCTACAAGCGGGCCAATAAAAGCTCCTACATTAACCATCATATAGTATATTCCGAATCCTACCGACGAGGTCTCATCATCGGTTGTTTTTGATACTGTTGCCGTAATAATAGGTTTAAACAGCGCTCCTCCTACTGCCAACACAAGGTATGTTGCAAAAACAGCTCCAAACGATTTACAAAACGGGAACATAACAAACCCCGCAATATATACAGTAAAGGCTATTGCCAGCACTTTCTTATATCCATATCTGTCGGCAATTGCTCCTGTAATAACAGGCAACAGATAGAGTATTGCTGTACCCACACCCATTATCAAACTCTTCTCCACCTGAGTGAATCCCAACGCCCCAATATCAGTTGATTTTGTAAGATAGTTTGCCAGAAGCATATAAAATCCATACCACGACGCTCTCTCAAACAGCTCCATTCCGTTGGCAGTCCAGAATGTACCCGGGAACTTCCTAAAAACCTTTCCTATTCCAGCCATAATAATTTAGTCATAATGATTTAAGTGCTGACAAATCTAACAATCTTTTGATTAAAACCTAATTATTATAGACCTCTACTGTCGTTATTTTGTGCAAAATAGAGTACTTTTGCCAGACTTGTTAAGTTCTGAACTTATAAAGTGATGATACGTTTTATATAAACAGAGAAAACAACATAATTAGTTATGGAGAAGAATAAAGTTCTATTAATGATACTTGATGGCTGGGGAATAGGAAGCAGAGATAAATCTGACGCCATCTTTACAGGAGAGACAAACTATATTGATAGTCTATATACAAAATATCCTAATGCAACAATATTAACATCTGGCGAGAACGTTGGATTACCTGAAGGACAGATGGGTAATTCAGAAGTTGGTCACCTTAATATTGGTGCCGGAAGGGTTGTTTATCAGGATCTTGTTAGAATAAACAGAGCAATAGAGGATAACTCAATATCTGAAAACAAGGTTCTTGTAGAGGCTTTTGAATATGCAAAAGCAAATAAAAAATCGGTACACTTTATTGGTCTTATATCTGACGGAGGTGTACACTCACAGGATTCTCACCTTTATAAACTATGCGATATAACAAAAGAGCATGGTTTAGATAATGTATACATACACGCAATTACAGATGGTAGAGATACCGATCCTAAAAGCGGACTTGGTTACATTAAAAACCTTGAGAATCATCTGGAGAAATCTAACGGAGAGATTGCATCGCTTATTGGTCGTTACTACGCAATGGATCGTGACAAACGATGGGACAGAGTGAAACTTGCATACGATCTTTTTGTTAGTGGAAAAGGAGAAGTAGCAAACAAAGCATCAGAAGCTGTAGAGCAATCATATGCTAATGATGTTACCGATGAGTTTATTAAGCCTGTTATTTTTAACAACGCAAACGGACAACCTAAAGGAACAATAAAAGAGGGCGATGTTGTTATATGCTTTAACTTCCGTACAGACAGATTAAGAGAGATTACAACAGTTCTGTCGCAGCAGGATATGCCGGAAGAGGGAATGCACAAAATGCCACTTCACTATGTTACAATGACAGCTTATGACAAAAACTTTAAAGGTGTTAATGTAGTATATGATAAAGATAATCTTAAGAATACTCTTGGCGAGGTAATGGCTGCAAATAACAAAAAGCAGATTCGTATTGCCGAAACAGAGAAATATGCGCACGTAACATTCTTCTTTAGCGGTGGACGCGAAGAGGAGTTTGACGGAGAGAAGCGTATCCTTATACCTTCGCCAAAGGTTGCAACATACGATCTGCAACCTGAGATGAGCGCTTATCTTGTAAAAGAGGAAATTGTAAATGAGCTTAACAAAGGTGAGACAGATTTTGTATGTCTGAACTTTGCTAATGGCGACATGGTTGGTCATACAGGTATTTATGAGGCCATTTTAAAAGCTGTAAAAGCAGTTGATACTTGTGTTGAGGAGGTTGTTGAAACGGC
The DNA here is from genome assembly GCA_025210735.1 of Bacteroidales bacterium. Classification (GTDB taxonomy): domain Bacteria; phylum Bacteroidota; class Bacteroidia; order Bacteroidales; family UBA6680; genus UBA6680. The sequence continues at coordinate 133,566 of JAOARD010000011.1, read as the reverse complement.
AACTGCAAACGGATATACAACAATAATAATTGCTGATCACGGAAATGCTGACTTTGCAGTTAACAATGATGGATCGCCTAATACAGCTCACTCAACAAACCCTGTCCCTATTATTGTTGTAAGTGACAAAATTAAAGAGGTTAACGACGGTATACTTGCAGATATAGCCCCAACCATTCTGAAGATCATGGATGTAAATATCCCTGATGAGATGACTGGAAAAGCATTAGTTTAAAGAACATTTATACAGCCCGTAAAGGGCTGTTAATTTTATATACACAGATGATACAGATAGACGATAAGATAATTAGTCTTGATATTTTTGAGAGAAAATTCTGTTGCGATATACCAAAGTGCAAAGGAGCATGTTGTGTACATGGCGATTCCGGTGCACCACTTGAAGAGTATGAGGTAGATCAGCTTATTGAAGCTCTGCCGGAGGTACTGCCTTATTTAACAGATAAAAGCAGAGAGGCTATTGAGCGAGAAGGAATACCTGTTGTTGATTCTGATGGTGATCTTGTTACGCCACTTGTACAAGGAGCTGAATGCGCTTTTGTTGTGGTTGAGGATGGCATTACACTATGTGGTATTGAGAAGGCATGGATTGACAAAAAGGTTGATTTCAGAAAACCAATATCATGTGCTCTGTATCCGATAAGAGTTAAGAAATACGCAGATTTTGAGGCTCTGAACTACGATATATGGGATATATGTAAACATGCCCGCAGAAAAGGAGAAAAACTTGGTCTGCCTATTTATAAGTTTCTGAAAGATCCGATCATTACTAAGTATGGTGAAACATTCTATAACGAGATGGAAGAGGCTTACAAATTGCTGCAGAAAAATCCGGATATCAAACTTTAACGACGTTTTATCCAATAATTCTGTCTGATACAAAGAATTTACTATTTTTATCAAAAGAAAACTTAATAAAAACTACAAATATGGATTACATTAACAAGTATGTTGAGGAGAATAAAGACCGCTTTCTTGAAGAGTTATTCGGTCTTATCAGAATACCTTCTATTAGTTCTATAGCAGAGAACAAACCAGATATGTACAAAGCTGCTGAATACTGGAAAAAGCTTATTCTTGAGGCAGGAGCTGACCGTGCAGAGGTTTATGAAACAGAAGGAAATCCTGTAACATATGGTGAGAAAATCATCGATCCATCATTGCCAACAGTATTAGTTTACGGACACATGGATGTTATGCCAGTTGATCCTCTTGAGCTATGGAATACTGATCCGTTTGAGCCTGTAATTAAAGATGGTAAAATCTGGGCACGTGGTGCTGACGATGATAAAGGACAAGCATTTATTCACGCTAAGGCGTTTGAGATAATGGTTAAAAACAACACTCTTCCTTGTAACATTAAGTTTATGATTGAGGGTGAAGAGGAGGTTGGATCACCAAACCTACCTAAGTGGTGTGCAGACAATAAGGAGATGCTTAAGGCAGATGTTATTCTTGTTTCAGATACTGGAATGATTGCTCCTGATGTTCCAACAATTACAACTGGTCTTCGTGGTCTTTCATACTGGGAGGTTGAGGTAACTGGTCCTAACAGAGACCTTCACTCAGGACTATTTGGTGGAGCTGTTGCTAACCCTATTAACCAGCTTGCAAAGATGATTGCAGATATGCTTGATGATAACAATCACGTAACAATCCCAGGATTCTACGATGATGTTCTTGAGGTATCTGACGATGAGCGTGCTCTTATGGCAAAAGCACCATACAGCGAGCAAGGTTACAAAGATGCTCTTAATGTTAAAGAGCTTTGGGGAGAGAAAGGATTTACAACAAACGAGCGCACTGGTATCCGTCCAACATTTGATGTTTGCGGTATGTGGGGTGGTTACACTGGCGAAGGAGCTAAAACAGTTCTTCCTTCAAAAGCTTATGCTAAGATATCATCAAGACTTGTTCCTAACCAGCAGCACGAGAAAATATCTAAGCTGTTTAAGGAGTACTTTGAGAGTATAGCACCAGATTATATCAAGGTTAATGTTGAGTATCTTCACGGAGGTCCTTCATACGTTTGTCCTATCGATCTTCCTGAGTACAAAGCTGCAGAGCTTGCACTTAAAGATACTTACGGAAAAACTGCTGTTCCTGTACGTAGTGGTGGTTCAATTCCTATCATCTCTACTTTTGAAGAGATTCTTGGAATTAAATCTATCCTTATGGGATTCGGTCTTGAGTCAAATGCTATTCACTCGCCTAATGAGAACTTCCCATTAGAGCAGTTATTCAATGGTATTAAGACTATTCCTAACTTCTACAAGCACTATGCTGATTTAAAGAAGTAATTTAGGTATTACACAATATATTAAACGGCTGCCATATGGTAGCCGTTTTTTTGTTTTAAACAAAAATGGGAGGATACAATAGCACCCTCCCATGATATATTTTCTAAACTTTATCTACTCCTTAAGATACTTATCTAACCAGTTAAAGAAACGGCGTTGCCACAATATTCCGTTTTGTGGTGACAGTACCCAGTGGTTCTCTGTAGGAAAGTATAAAAACTCACTTGGAATACCTCTCAGTTGTGCTGCATTAAATGCTGCCATACCTTGTGTGTAAGGAATACGGAAATCTAATCCTCCGTGAATAACAAGTAGCGGTGTATCCCAGTTCTCAACAAAGTTATGCGGAGAGCCAGCAAACGATTTCTGTGCTACACTGTTGTTCTTCTCCCAAGGTGCACCACCTTTTTCCCAATAGTCAAAGAAACTCTCGTCAGTTGTAACAAACTCCATCTCTGAATTAAATACACCGCAGTGTGCTATAAACGCTTTAAATCTGTCGTTATGATTACCTGCCAGCCAGTATACAGAGAATCCTCCAAAACTTGCTCCTATAGCACCCAGTTTTGTCTCATCAACATATGGCTCTTGTTTTACTACATCTATTGCAGCAAGCAGATCACGCATTGCCTGTCCGGCATTATCTTTACTTATCTGATCTGTCCACTCCTGCCCCATTGCAAGCACTCCTCTACGGTTTGGTGCAACTATAATATAGTCGTTTGATGCCATTAATGAGAAATTCCAGCGATAACTCCAAAACTGACTTAAAGGACTCTGAGGACCACCCTCACAATATAATATTGCAGGATATTTCTTTGTCTTATCAAAGTTTGGTGGCAGGATAACCCATGTTAACATCTTCTTATTATCGGTTGTTGTAATCCAACGCTTCTCAACCTTTGGCATATCAAGCTTGCTAAGAATATGTTCGTTCTCAGTTGTAAGTTGTGTCTCCTCTCCTGTAGATGCATCAACTGTATAAATCTCCTGAGGCATAACCATACTTACCTTTGTTCCAACAAGTCTTCCGTCAGCAAGTGCTACTGAATGATAATCGTGCTGTCCTTTGGTAACAGCTTTTGGCATTTCATCCTTCAAATTAAGATTGTAAATCTGGTGTGTTGCCTGAACTCCGGCAACAAAATAGATACTCTCATCTCTATTATCCCAAACCAATCCTGATGGATTATAGTCAAATTCTGGCATATACTGCTTCTTTGTGCCATTATCAAGGTCTATAATAAACAGACGCTCTTTATCAGCCTCAAATCCATCGTGCTCCATACTTGTGTAAGCAAGATATCTACCGGTATTTGAGAATACAGGATATCTGTCGTAACCATGATTCTCCTTTGTAAGATTCTTTGTCTCTTTTGTTTTTATATTATATAGATATATATCTGAATTTGTGCTAAGTGTATACTCCTTACCATATTTCTTTTTACATGTGTATGCAACACTATTACCATCAGGACTCCATGCTAACTCCTCTACACCACCAAATGGCTTAAGAGGTGAGTCATATGGTTCATTCTTCATAATATCAAGTAGCTCTCCTACTTTACCATTATTGTAATCTGCAACAAACAGGTGACTAAAATTCTCATCTTCCCATCTGTCCCAATGACGGTACATAAGATCAGTTATAATCTTTCCGTTTGATTTAGGCAGATCAGGATATATATCGGCTACAGTTTCAAGAATTTTAACATCTTTTGTAAACAGTATTCTTTTTTGTGTTGGCGAGTATATGTAGTTATCAACACCTCCATCTATTTTTGTAATCTGAGTTTTATCAGATCCGTCAGGATTCATCTCCCAAAGCTGCATGCTTCCGCTCTTTGCAGAAAGATATCCTATCTTCTCGCCATCAGGACGCCATGTTGCACCATATTCTCCCTCAGCCGACTCTGTCAGGCGTTTTGATATTCCTCCTTTAACATCAACAACAAACAGCTCTCTGTTGCTCTTGTTTTTGGCTATATCGTAATATGTAACACCATAAAGAACTTGTTTACCATCAGGCGAAACCTGAGCATCACTCAGTCTTCCAAAAGACCAAAGTATCTCCGGTGTAAGACGTTTGTTTGTTGTATTAATCTCCTTTCTGAAGATTATCTCTTCTGTTTTAGCTGCCTCATCAGACGATGGTTGATTACAACCAGTAACCATAAGTGCTGCAAAAGGAAGAGCAAATAGTAATTTTCTCATAACTTTTATTAATTAACTGATTAATAAAAAAATCGCGTAACAATTTACTTATGTTACGCGATTCTCTTAATATATTCTCTATTGATTTCTCTTCTCTTCTATACTTGCGGTGATCTTCTCTTTAAGTTCCTCTGCAAGCTCAGGGTTATCTTTTATCAGTTGTTTAACCGATTCGCGTCCCTGTCCGAGTTTGGTCTCACCATAGCTAAACCATGAACCGCTCTTCTTAACAATCTCATGCTCTACCGCCATATCAATTATCTCACCTGCTTTTGATATTCCCTCGCCATACATAATATCAAACTCAGCTTTACGGAATGGTGGTGCAACCTTATTCTTAACAACTTTTACACGTGTACGTGTTCCAATAACATCCTCTCCATCTTTAAGCTGGCTTATCTTTCTTATATCAAGACGTAACGATGCGTAAAATTTAAGAGCATTACCTCCGGTTGTTGTCTCCGGGTTACCAAACATAACACCAATCTTTTCGCGCAACTGGTTAATAAAAACACATGTTGTGTTTGTTTTATTAATACTTCCAGTAAGTTTTCTAAGTGCCTGCGACATCAGTCTTGCCTGAAGTCCCATACGCGAATCACCCATATCGCCTTCTATCTCAGCCTTTGGTGTAAGTGCTGCTACAGAGTCAATAACAAGTATATCAATAGCACCAGAACGTATAAGGTGGTCAGCAATCTCTAGTGCCTGCTCTCCATTATCAGGTTGCGAGATAAATAGATTCTCTGTATCAACACCCAGTTTTTCAGCATAAAATCTGTCAAAAGCATGCTCGGCATCAACTATTGCTGCAATACCTCCTGCTTTTTGAGCTTCAGCAATTGCATGTATTGCAAGTGTTGTTTTACCAGACGATTCAGGACCGTATATCTCAACAATTCTTCCACGAGGAAAACCACCAACTCCAATAGCTGCATCAAGGGCAATTGATCCTGTTGATATTGTTGGTACATCTACAACCACATTATCACCAAGTTTCATTATAGTCCCTTTACCATAACCCTTTTCAATCTTATCAAGAGTAAGCTGTAACGCTTTTAACTTATCCTGATTAACTTCTTTACTCATAATTATATTCTGTTTATTTTTGTTACTCTATACCATAAAGATCAAGTATCTGTTTAGCATGATCTTTAGTTTTTACCTTGGCAATTACATTATCTATTTTACCAGACTCGTTTATAATATAGGTAGTACGTATAACTCCTTCGTACTCTTTTCCGTACATCTTTTTAAGTCCCCATACACCATAGGCATTCATAATCTCTTTATCACCATCACTTACAAGATCAAAGTTAAGATTATGCTTTGTCCTGAATTTATCATGCGATGTAAGTGAATCCGGACTTACACCAATAATTCTGAATCCGTTCTCTGATAGCACATCAAAATTATCTCTGAGGTTACATGCCTCTGCTGTACATCCCGGTGTGTTATCTTTTGGATAAAAATATAGTATTATCTTATTGTTCTTGAGGTCGCTTAGTTTTATTTCTGCTCCGTTCTCTTCTTTTATTACAAAATCAGGAGCGTTATCTCCAATATTCAAAACTGACATAGTTAAATATTTTAAGTTATTATTTATCAAGTCATTATTTTCACGTAATGCAATTCATAAAGCTACAAAAAACTTTCTATGATTCATAGCTGTAAACTCAGGCTTAATACACAATAATGACCAATTATCCGATAATAATTACAGCCAATCATCTATTTTGTTCTGAATAAATAATAAAAAAAATATATCCTAAAATGTTTTTTTACGTAGAAACAGTTGTAATTACTAAAAATACCACGGAATGCGCCGACACAGAAGAAAACGCAGAAAAAGAAAGGTTCTTATATTATCAATGATCTTTCTGTTAATTGCCTTTACCGGGAAAACCTGGTTTAACAAAGGAGAATTTCATGATACTGACTTAAGTAAGGTACCATATATTATTGAGAATAGTGACTCAATATATTTTCCCAGACCATACGAATGCATAAAGAATAACACAAAGATTCTGGAAAAACTGGTTTTCCTGAAAGTTGATGAGATGCCTAAATTTCTGGGTCACACAGACGATAGTGCTATAATGTATTTTAGAGAGTATATAAAAGAGAAGTCAGGAAACAAGAACCTGAAAAGAGACAGCTCTATTGTTGTATTTGTAAAGATTATTGTTGATTCTGATGGTAATTTGAACTATGCTAAAATTCTAAGATTAAAAGAGGGTAGCAATCCTGAAAGATACACTATACACGCCAGAGAAGATACTAAAGAGATAGATAAATGGAGAGTAAAAGAACTTCTTGACGAGATAATCAGATCTCCGAGGTGGATACCGGGAGAACAGAATGGCGAAAAGGTAGCAGTAACATATATATTTCCGATGAGAATTCATCAACCATAAAAAAAGAGGCCATGTTTAAAAGGCCTCTTTTCTGTATCAGAGTATATTTATTTAACTACAACTCTCTTTGTAATAACCTTATTATTGGTATTTATCTTTACAAAATAGATTCCTGAGCTTAATCCCGAAACAGACATATTACTTCTGTTGGCATTAAGTTTTGTTTTACGTACAACAACTCCGTTTGAATTAACAAGAGTAATATCTCCGCCTCTTGATATATCAGATACAATAATATCCAGATTATCACTTGCAGGATTAGGAGTAATCTCTACCTTAATATCATCACTCATTAGCTCTTTACCTGCTTGCTCTGATCTGAAATTAAGTTCATCTATTTGACGAGAAGAAGAGCTTGTTACAGAAAGATTTGCTGTGTATGTAACCATATCTTGTCCGGTAATAGTAAGTTTTACGCTACCTGAGATATTTCCTGTAACCTGAATAGATGCACTACCATTTGTAACATACTTTTTACCAACAATTGCACCATTGCTATACAGAACTGCAAGAGCACCGTTTACAGAACATGATACATTATAGTAACCAGCTGTTTGTCCTATTGTAATTGCATGCGATACTGTAGGTTGTACAGGTACCTTAGTTCTTAAAATAACTGTTGGATCACCAAATATTGTCCATGTATCTGTCATTCTGTTACCTGCCGAACCATACTCCTGATTCATATGCATACAACCATTCATTGTAACTCCACCAAATGTTTTGCGTGCAGTTGCAGAAATTGTTTTAACTGTAAGATCAACCATCTCATCCTGTCCGTCCATTGGTGGCGACCACGATTGATTAATTGTTGATGCTATAATTGCAACAGCTCCTGTTGGTTGATTATTCTTTGATACCTTAATCCACTTCTCTGCAAAACACTCGTAGTTTTTAAAGTTTCCGTTTACACACGCTACATCAAATATAAATGGCCACTTACCATAGTTAGTAAGACCAGCAATATGACTTGTACTAAAATACGATGTAACCCAATATGTATTTGATCCGTGACCAACATATGCCATCATTCCATTACCTGTATTTACAGTATTCTTTACTGTAGTGCTATTGGCTGAAGGATAATATATCTTTGTAACAGTAGTACCATAGTTTGTAAAATCAGTACTTATATTATTCATGTGTTGTATGTCTGTTTCACCATCATCTGCCCATGAACCACCATCACCAGATGCTATTCCTGTGAATTTATTCAGCCATGTATCTGTTGTATTAAGGTCTTTCTCATATGCAATTGTACGATTAACCATTGTTGTTATCTGAGCCTCCGTTTCACCACAGAAACGTCCCATTATAACTTCAGGATAAGAGTCATTACCTGTAATATGACCATAAGCATTATCTGAATCTCCATTCTTATACGTTGGAGGAATCTGACCTGCATCACCTACTAATAGTACATAAGTAATTCCATCGTTATTATATCTGTTTGCAATATAAGTCTTTAATGCAGACGATGAACCTCCAGCTGTTGTATAAGTAACCATCTCTGTCTCTTGTCCTCTCTGGTTTTTCCAATCTACAAATGGTTGCATCTCATCCTCAAATGCAGGATAAGTAATAACTAATAATTTACCATCATCATCAACAGATGTATAACGGCTATTATTTGTGTTATTTATAAACAACTCATCATATAACATATTAAATACCTTAGTATCCTTTACATTGCCAATATCTGACTTAGTTGCAAAACCAGAATCATCTTTGTATGTTACACGAAGTGTCATCTCTTTGTATACTCTTAGCTTCTTTTCAACCGGATTATACTGGAATGGATATACCCAAATAGTCTGTCCTGTTTTGCTTCTGAAAACAAACTTATTATTAACAGATGTAAGTTTTCCAGGAAAAAACATATCTTTTTTATACTCCTTACCAAAAGTATATGGAACCTTGTCAGGATCAACATTTCTTAATAGATTACCTTTTGAAGGAGCAATAAGTACATTGTTCATATCCTCATAAACTGCATCAATAATCTCAACATCAACTAAAGAGTTTACAGGAACCTGAAGTGTTGCAGATAGTTTTAAAAGATCAGGCGCTCCTTTTTTAAGTAGAGCTGAACCAAAATCACTTTCAATAAGCTGATACGCACCAAACTTTGTATCAACAGTTTTAAACTTAAAGTCTTTAAGTTTAACAGACAAGTCAATATGACTACGATTCTGGGATTTAAGGTTTATAACTTCTGTTTTCTGTCCGAATGAGATGTAACAGAACATCACTCCCACAAGAACAAGGGATAATTTGATTTTTTGATAAAAATTGATCATAATATTTAATTTTTAGTTAAAAAAACTTAGGTATTTAAAGTTACCTCTTTAACTAAAAATTTCATATTTCAACATATTTCATCAAAACTATACTTGCTAATAAAAAAGGGAGCAAACCATGTTCGCTCCCTCTGTTATTTTATAATATGGTAATACTATTTCTTAATAATAATCTTTTTTGTAATAATCTCACCATCAACTCCTTTTAGTCTTACAAAGTATATTCCGTTCTTAAGATCAGATATTGTCATACTTACTGTATCTGCATTTACAATATCACTATAAACAGTAACTCCAATAGAGTTTATTATAAATAGTTCTGATCCAACCCACTCATTTGTAATCTTAACATTCAGACTCTGTTTAACAGGATTAGGATAGATTATAACATTATCTTTTTCACTCTTAATATCTGTAACTGATTTCTGCATTGTAATAGTAATAATCTTTGCAGAAGACACAGTAAAGTTCTCTTCAACCGTATTGTATCCTATTGCCTCTACTTTATACTTATAATCACCCTTAAGTAGTTTGTTTATATACTTGCCATCTGAGTCTGCAACAATTTTATTATTGTTTACAAAAAGCGAAGCATTAGTTACTTTATTACCTTTTGAATCAACAATATTAAACTGTTGCTTATATTTTGGCATATCAAACCCAAAGTAAAGATCAGGTCTTGATTTTGACAGAGCAGGAGATCCTGCAGATCCTTGTGCATCGTAAACGGCAATTGCAGCACTGTTTTTGCTGGTTTCAGAACAGTATACCTTTGGTGACAGATTTGATACCACCTGCTCATCATTTCCCCAAACAAACTCAACTATAATGTTCTTTCCGTTTGTAACGGTAAATCCTGAGATATCAATCTTTCTTAAACCAGGTGTCTCTGAAAGTGAGAATACATCTGCTGTATAAACTTCATCTGCATCAGACATATCAACAAAAGCAGTCATTTCAGCAGCATCAATCTCTTTCATAAGAACCTTAAAGTTTTTGTATGAAGGAGCATCTTTTGCCTCTTTAATGTTAAGTGATATATAAGTTATCTCTCTGTCACCAGCACCAAACTGACTACCTTCATAAAGGAATTGTGAACGTTGATATTTCTTTACTCTGTTAAATGGATTAGACGATGTAAGAACTCCTCCTCCAATCTGCTTTCCGTTTGCCAGTCCAACCTCTAATGGTTTCTCTGTTGTATAATCAATATCTGAATCAACCGCCAAAATACAGTTAAGCTTAGCATGCTTTGTAGCTCCGGCAGGGAATGTAACAGCAAATTCTAACTCAACAGTTGCTCCGGCTGCAATATCTGTAGCTGTTTTACTCTTTTCTGAAAGAGTAAGAATATCTTTTGAGAACGACATTGTTACTCCTACACTATTTACAACAGAACTTCCATTATTCTTTACAGGTACAACTAATGTTGCGCTCTCGCCCGGATCAAGACGTCCGTCGTTGTCGTCCTTAAGCTTAATATCACCCAATACTAATGAACTCTGAATAGCAGTAAGATCTTTTGTATATGTTATCATATCCTGACCAGTAATGGTTAGGGTAACGTTTCCTTGCTTCATTCCGGCAGTACTTATCTCTGCTTTACCTCCGGTAACATATGCTTTGTTCAGTATCTTTCCGTTCTCAGAAACAACTGCTAATGCTCCCTCTGCCGAACAGTTTACAACAAATTTTGGTACAAAAGTAAATATATTATCTGCATGAGTAATAGTTGCCTTAACTGGTGTTTTTGTTCTTAATATAAGCGATGGATCTCCGAATATTGTCCATGTATCAGTCATAGAGTTTCCTCCACCACCATACTTCTCATTCATGCGCATACATCCGTTAAGAGTAACACCACCGAATGTCTTTCTTATTTTAGCATCCATATCCTTAACAAGAAGATCGTACATCTCGTCCTGACCACTCATTGGTGGAGCCCATGACTGATTAATTGTAGATGCAATAATAGCAACAGCACCTGTTGGCTCATTATCTTTTGATGCTCTTATCCACTTCTCAGCAAAACATGTTTTATTAACAAAGTTTCCGTTTACACATGCAACATCAAATATAAATGGCCATTTACCTTTGTTTGTTAAACCATCAATATCGTTAACTCCAAAGTATGATGTCACCCAGGCAGTGTTTGATCCATGACCAACATAACCCATTACACCATTTCCGTTATTTACAGCTGCTGAAACCTGATATCTTGTAACACCCGGATCATAAAGCTTTTTAACAGTATAACCATGGCCTGTCAGGTCTGTAGAGATATTATTCATATGTTGGATATCTGTCTCATGATCATCGCCATTATATCCACCTTCGTCAGATGCAATACCTGTTGCATTTGTAAGCCATGTGTCTGTATGATCAAGGTCGCGCTCATATGCAATTGTTCTCTTTACCATTGTGGTAACCTGAGCCTCAGTCTCAGCAGAGAAACGTCCCATAATAACCTCCGGATAAGAGTCTGATCCCTCTATGTAACCATACTTATTATCAGAGTCACCACTCTTATAATCTGCAGGAATATGTTGTGAATCTCCTACAAGAAGAACAAATGCTATATCCTCATTTGTATATTTTGTCTTGATATACTCTCTAAGTTTTGTTTTTGTTCCACCAATCTCTGTATATGTAACAAGTTTTGTCTCCTGACCTCTCTGGTTTTTCCAGGTAACAAAATCTGCCATCTCATCAGCAAAATCTGCATGTGCAACAACAAGCATTTTTCCCTCATATTCAACAGCCTTATATCTTCCGTTTGCTTTAGTGTTATTTATAAACAGATCGCTGTAAAGTCCTTCAAACATATTGTTGTCTGGTGTATTTCTTGTATTAAGTTTAGCCACCGATCTGCCATCTGCTTTAAATGTAACTTTTAGCTCAAGACTTTTGTAAACTCTTAATACTCGTTTAACAGGGTTATACTGAAATGGGTAAACCTCTACTGTCTGCCCTGACTTACGTCTGAAAACAAACTTGTCATTTGTTTGTGTAAGGTTTTCCGGGAAAAATTTATCCTGATTGTACTCCTTACCGAATGTATAAGGAACTGTTGACGGATCAACATCTCTGTATAATACTCCTTTTGACGGAGCTATTAATACATCATTATAATCCTCAAATTCTGAACCAACAATCTGAATGTTTGCTACACTGTTATGAGGTACCTGAAGTGTTGTTGTAATTTTAAGTAACTCTGGTGCTCCTTTTTTTAATATTGCAGAACCAAAATCACCTGTTATTGTCTTATACACACCTTTATTGGTGCTAACATTGCTGAATTTATAATCCGGTAATTTAACCGATAATTCAACAGAGCTTCCTGATCTGCTCTTTAAGTATACAGCATTATCTGCCTTAGCAAATACTGATTGAAACATCATCAGTAATGCTAGTAGTAAGCTGATATTCGTCACTCTTTTAGTAAAATTCGTCATACGCTTTCCTATATTTAGGTTAAAAAATCAAGGTTACATCAATTATGCGAATTTAACGTTTAATATTAAAAAAACAGCAATATCAGCTTACTTATTTACAAGTTTTTACATTTTTAGAACAGAGGCATACCAAGCTTAAACCCAAAACCATCATACTCAAAATCTTTGAATCCTACGTATACTTCGGCATTCAGAACAAACCAAATCTGTTTAAGGCCATACGAAATCTCTGTATAGTTTTTTAAGGTGTTACTGTTATAATACCTTAATGTTATACTCTCCTGTATTAAAGTATTATTCAGCAGAGGCAGACGTTTAAGCAACAATCGTCCGGTATTATACCCTACTGCCCCTAATATATAAGCATCTGTACTGCTGTATTTATGGTATGGTAACAACCCGAATCTTGTTATATCATTGTTTGTATACAGGAACACATAGTTTGATTTCACATGATTAAAATCCTGAAAACCAACCTTATCTTTATTAATAAATGCTCCAGTCTTCAATTTATAAACAAACGATGACATCATGCCGGTACTAATATTCTGTTCAACAGAGAAATCAATCTTACTATACCTGTTATCGCTTCCAAAAACATTATCAATTGCCTGATAGTAATTTAACCTGAATGTAGGATAACGTGAATATGCCATCTGCTTTTTACCGTCGACAATACGATACCTATAACGAGGGCGATACTTGAGACCTACATGAACAATAAATGCTCTGTTATCATTAAATGCAAAGTCATTAGAATTATAATGTACATTATCCGGTGTATTAGGTTCATACAAATCATCATACTTAAAGAACGAGAAGTTTGTATTATTCTCAAGTATCTTTCTGTCTGAGAATCTTACACCAACATCTAACACAAGTCCGTTAGCAATATCAATATTATTGTTTATACCAAAATAACTCTCCTCATATAACCTGCTAAGATTATCCTTATTCATAAGTGACCATGATGAATTAAGCATACTTAATTCATCTCCATATACAAAATCTGTTGATCTTACTCCTGTTGCAACCATTAGTTTACCTCTGCGCATTTTACTATACGTTTTAAAAAACGATAACCGCCATATAAGAGCTTCACGAGAGAATGCATAACCAACATTACCTTTTATATTGTATCTGTGACCACTTTTCTGTTTTTTATAAAACCTAAGAGACTGTGAATATGCAAGTCCGTCTACAGCATTAAAACGTATTCCATCAGTATAATCAAGCAGTCCGCCATATGCCAACGATACAGAATCATCTCTATATTCAAAAGTCTTTCCCCAAATAATTGATCTAAAAGTCAATTTCTTCTTAGCCATTCGTACAGAATCCTTATACTCAGGACTATTACGAATCTTATCTATCGAGTCTTTCTCTTCAAAGCTCTTTATTTCATGACTTAACAGAGGTACAGATCTTATACTATCCCAGAATGCCGTGCTTTTATTTCTTGCATCATCGGCAATCTCTATTATATCATCTACAATTTCAAGAGGCTCCGGTTTTTTATCTTTTTTTGATAGTTTAGACATTTTTCTTGCCAACTTTCGCATCTCGCTATTTGTCAACTCATCCTTCTTCAGCAACTCCTCAACCACCTTCTCGTCTTTACTCTTCTCAGGAACCTTAGCAACCACATTAACCGGCTTACTTTTCTTCTGAACCTTCTCTACTGCTTCAGGATTTAGTTTTCTGGCAACCTCTCTAAGATATCCATGATTTATCTCCGGATTCAGTGTTATTTTATAGTTATCAATTGATGCAACATAGTTAAAGGCAAACACAACTCCCATAAACTTACCCTCCATATCAATACCTTTGGTAAGTGGCAGCCAAACATTACTCTCTACCGGAGAATATACCTCCTTTACATTAACCTCGCCTACCGGAGTCTGTATAAATATATCTGAGTTCTGAATATTCCAGAAGTCTTCTGCAATATGTATAACACCCTTAATAAGATCTTTTCCCTTTCGTTTGGGTATAATTTTTATCTTATTAACCAATCTGCCATTATCCTGATAAGATCCTATAAGTTTATATTTATAGTAAGAGAAAGCATTTACTGATAGTGGAGATATCACATCCAAAGTCTCTATATTATAGATATTAAACATTGCAAAACGCATAGGATTCTCACCCATTTCACCACTTGACCGCATTGATATTACCTTCTCTTCCAACTTATTCGGTTGTTCAAAATAGATATCAGACAGGGTCTCAACAACACCCAGACTTCCCGTATCAACATCCAATTGTTTCGCAAACATCTTAGGCAATTTTTTAAGTTGCGCTCCTCCTTTAAGATATACTCTTGCCGAATATTTCTGAACCTGTTTAACATAGTACTCTTTCATACCAATAGCGTGTCGCATAATATAATATGCCGGATCTTCGCTCTTATTTGACACAACTACAACAGGAATTTCTACAGCTTGTGGTTCTAAAACCATATTCTTAACAATCCATCCGGAAACTGATATTTTCTCCATTATTGATCTGTAACCAAGAAATCTTACATGAAATGTATAATTGCCATCAGGCACTTTAATAGAGTACTCCCCATTATCATTTGTTGTGGTACCAATACTCAGTTCTGCTATGTAGATAGAGGCAAAGGGGACTGCCGCACCTTTTTCATCCTTTATAACTCCCTTTACTCCGCCAGCAAATACATTTACACAGAACAGAGTCATAAAGACAATAAATAGTTGTTTTTTCATATGTCTAAATTTGTTTTTTAATGGTCATATGGAACTCGCATAATAGTCATTCCCGTGTGTGAGAAAAGCCCTTACTCATGCTTCGTTTCATCTGTTTATTCTTTCTTTTTAATGGTCAGATGGAACTCCGCATAATAATCACTCTAGTGTGTGTGAAAATTCTTTTTCATGCTTCGTTTCATATGTTTATAATTGTTTTTTCATTTGCCATATGGAACCACGCATTATAATCATTCTCATGTGCGTGAAAACTCTTTCTCATGCTTGGTTTCATATAAGATGATTTTAAATTTAGTCTCTTATAAATTTTGAAATTATCAATAATCATACCTTTAATAGTAGTCTGCTTAAATTCCAGTTATAAATAGCATTAAGTTATTTAACTACATAAAGACGATTGAAAAACGCAAATGCAACAATTCAAGATGTTATTATTTGTTAAATAAAATATCACTCTCTTTAAATTTAACTGAGCATTAAATTATTAATAACCTACTTCTAATATCAAAAATAGAATACTACTACTAAATATCTTAGATGGTTTTCTACGGTTCTATTGAATCCGTATTATTCTCAGAATATGAGACAAGAAATGTATAAACAATTATATCAGGAAATTAGAAAGTATATAAAAAACGAAATGGGTTGTCTACCGACAACCCATTCCAAACCAATTAAAACCAAAATTCAATTACTACTAATAACCCTAATAAAAACCCTAAAACTTACTTTTTTAAGAATCAAACGACTCTTGTCGGGGTGGCAGGATTCGAACCTGCGACCTCCTGCTCCCAAAGCAGGCGCGATGACCGGGCTACGCTACACCCCGTTGTTCTTAAAAGCGGTGCAAAGATACAGACATTTTTTAATTCTGCAAACTTTTTTAATTTTTTATTTAAAATTTTTATCCTTTTCAATAAATCAACTTTAAGTCAACTATTTACAGGCAAATTATTTTTACAATAAAAAATTGCACACAGTCCAAGATTTTAAAAGAGCAAAATAAAAGAGAGAATCCTAAAATTCTCTCTTAACTCGGTCGGGGTGGCAGGATTCGAACCTGCGACCTCCTGCTCCCAAAGCAGGCGCGATAACCGGGCTACGCTACACCCCGAGTCAGCGGAGAGAGGGGGATTCGAACCCCCGATACGGTTTAACCCGTATGCCAGTTTAGCAAACTGGTGGTTTCAGCCACTCACCCATCCCTCCGTTTGAGCAGTGCAAAAGTAATAAAAGGTTTGTTCCCTCCAAACCTTTTTTAGAAAAAATTTCAATCTTTTTTCCTTTCAAGGCACCACAAACAGTAGGTTTCGCAAAGTATATATTTTATAATCAATATTTTCTGCCTCTATATCCAATGAATAAAAAAAACAATATTTTTTTTCAGTTTTAGTGTAATAAATGAACAAAAGAATAAACTAACTAATAAAACAGTTGTCTATGCATTATCAAATGCAAAGTTTATATTTGCAGATAGAGTCTTAAAAAGACAGGAATAGGAATAGAAATAAAACATACAATAGCTATGGAAATATTTAAGGCGGAAAATATTGTAAAGACTTACGCAAATCACAGAGCACTGAACGACGTAAGCATTACAATACCTGAAAACACCGTTTATGGGCTTTTAGGGCCAAACGGTGCCGGAAAAACAACTCTTATTAGAATTATTAACCAAATTACAGCACCAGATTCTGGTAACCTTTATTTTAAAGGACGCCCTCTTAAGGCTGAAGATATTCACAGAATAGGATATCTGCCTGAAGAGAGAGGTCTTTATAAAAAGATGAAGGTTGGAGAGCAAGCCATATATCTTGCACAGCTTAAAGGTTTGAGTAAATCAGATGCTATTAAGCGATTAAAGATGTGGTTTGAGAAGTTTGAGATATCTGCATGGTGGGACAAGAAGGTTGAAGAACTATCTAAAGGTATGCAACAGAAGATACAGTTTATTGTAACAATTCTGCATGAACCTGAGCTACTTATCTTTGATGAGCCATTTAGTGGTTTTGACCCTATTAATGCTAATCTGTTAAAAAGAGAGATACTTGAACTGCGTAAAAAAGGTGCAACTGTAATATTCTCTACTCACAACATGGGTTCTGTTGAGGAGGTTTGCGATCATATTACACTTATTAACAAATCGCAGAATATCCTTAGTGGCGATATATTTGAGGTTAAAAACAGATTTAAGACAAATACGTTCCACTTTAACCTGAATGGTAAAATAGAGGATCTATCGTTCCTTCCGGAAAGCGATTATCAGCTTATAGAGAAGCAGGATATGAGAAATAACATGCAGGAGCTTACCATTAAGTCGTTATCGCCAAAAGGCAAGAACCAACTTATAAAGAGCATGGCAGAACATGCCGAGATAGTAAGCTTTAACGAGTTAATTCCGAGCATGAACGATATTTTTATAAATGTTGTAGAGAACTTTAATAATAACAAATAATATAATCAGCTCTTGTGCAGTATACTTGTTGCACAATAACTGAATAAAAATACAGACAGATGAAGAATAAAACATCTTTAGTACTCAAAAGAGAGTACCTTTCACGGGTAAAGAAAAAGTCGTTTATTCTGATGACAGTATTAAGCCCGATACTTTTTGCCGGGTTCTTTGCTTTTGTTGGCTGGATGGCAACAAAAAAAGATACATCAGAAAAGAAGATTGCTGTAATTGATGATACATATCTATTTCAGGAAACCCTAAAAAATACAGAAACACTTACATTTGATTTTGCAAAAGATAAGACTGTACAGGATTTCAGAGAGAACTTTGATGAATCAGGATATTACGCAGTACTTTATATTGACAAAGCAATTAAAGATGGAAATGCCAAAGAGGGAGTAAAACTGTTCTCTAATAAGAAAATCAGTCTTTCGGTTCAGTCATATATTGAGAAATCTATTGAGAGTAAAAAGCTTAATGAACTACTAAATAATGTAGGTATTGATAAAGATGTAATTGACAAAGCCAAAGAGGATTCTAATATCAGCATAATTACCAGACAGTGGGATGGCGACGAAGAGAAAAAGAGCTCTTCTGAAATTGCTACTGCTCTTGCTTTTGGTTGCGGTATATTGATCTTTATGTTTGTTCTTATGTATGGTATTATGGTTATGCGTGGTATCATTGAGGAGAAGAGCAACCGTATTGTAGAGGTTATTGTATCGTCAGTAAAACCATTCCAGTTAATGATGGGTAAAATTATTGGTATTGCACTTGTTGGGCTTACTCAATTTGCTATTTGGGTAATACTTACAGGTTTACTTGTTATGGTAGGTATGAAATTTATTATGCCTGAAGTAAATACACAAGCAAATACAGAGGTTACTCAAACAATAATTGATCAGGCAGGTGGAATGACTCAGGGAATGCCTGAGGTTGCAATTGTAACAGAGCAGAATCAGTTTATGGATATAATTGAGTCTATCGGTAACTTTGAGTGGGGATTCATAATTTTTGCATTCCTGTTCTACTTTATAGGAGGATACCTTCTGTATGCAGCAATATTTGCAATTATTGGTGCTGCTGTTGATAACGAAACCGATACTCAACAGTTTATGTTCCCGGTAATGATTCCTCTGTATATCGGATTCTATGCAATGTTTAATATTATTAAGAATCCGGATACTGCAATGGCCGATTGGTTATCAATTATTCCGTTTACATCGCCGGTTGTGATGCTTGCAAGAATACCTTTCGGAATGCCACCATTATGGCAAATACTATTGTCAATGGGATTACTGATTCTTACATTTGTTGGTGCAACATGGTTTGCTGGTAAGATTTACAGAACAGGTATTCTTATGTACGGAAAAAAACCTTCATACAAAGAGATCTGGAAATGGTTCAGATATAAATCATAATAAGATAATAAGAACTATATAAAAAGATGAAAGGGGCTGGCGCCCCTTTTTCCGTACCAATATGTACGTTAATCATCCTTAAACCCTAAACCTAAACTATATAGCCATGAAAAACAATTTCCATTTCTCTTATTACTAAGTTAATAATAATAACGATACAAAAAAGATGATATGCATCACCTATTTATATAATTACTAATAACATAGAGCACCAATAAGGTAATTCTTAACTTTAAAAACTGCTCTTATTCATTTACATTACTCCCAAACAGGTACAAATAGCGGCTTTAATAAAAGAATCAGAAACTTACATAACTAAAATACAGAATAGTACAAAAATTTTTAATACACCATTTTATCAACATAATGGTATGTTATTATTCAAAAAAACAGAGCTTTCTGTCAAAACAAGATCGACAAAAAGCTCTTATAAGATGATTATTATATGCAATTATGATTATCTAAAATTCTATAATATCTACATGACCAAATCCTTTGGTATTGTCTGTAAGCTCAACACTATCTATGTCTACTCTATAGATATACATCATTGTTGGATCACCTGGCAGATCTTTTAAGAATGGATACTTTCCTAACAACATTCCCATAGACTCCTGCATCTCCTCCTGAGTATCTACCATAAATGCTCTTCCACGTCCTCTTACATATTTTATTTTGGCAAGCTCTTCAATTGTATTAGCCGATTTGTCGATAACAAAATATACTCTATTATCTTTTGCTATCTCTTTTACCTTACGTGTCTGTTTAAATGTGGTAAAATATACCGACGATTCTGAAGCACAAACAAAATCTACTGATCTCACATTAGGAAAACCGGACTCATCAAGTGTTGCTATTCGCATAAGCTGATGCGAATCCATTAGCTCTTTTAATTTGTCTTTCATGATACTATATCTTTATAAATTAATTATGTAACAACTTTATACAGCAAATTTAACAGTATCACATCTCTTTAAAAACAGGCAAAACCGACTTTAACAGGTGGCATTTTCGCCAAACAGTTATCAGTACCAACCAGGCTTAACAAATCCTGTTGTATATTGCGATATATGTTTTGCAAATTTTATTAATTCAGGTTCGCTCCAATATGGCCCAACAATCTGAACTCCCACCGGAAGACCGTTACGTCCAATACCCAAAGGAATATTTAACGATGGATTCCCGCTACTATTAAAGCAGGCATTATATGGCCAAACATAATCCATATAAGCAATCTTCTCTCCTCTGTAATTTATAGGTTCACCCGGTTTACTGCATTCATATGCAGTACCAAAACCTGACGGGCATATAAGGAAGTCATAATCCTCAAAGAAGGTCTCCCACTCATTTATTATATCTGCTCTCTTTCCCATTACCTCAGAGTAATCAAGCATACTCTCTCTGAACTTCCATTTAAGCTTTGTTTTGTTTCCGTTAAAAACAGATTTCTTAATATGTTTAACAAACAGAGGTTTTACATACCATGGCATCTCTTGCATAATAAGCTGTAACGACAATCTCTTATATAGTGATAGTGATCTGCCATGAAGATCCTTATCGGGTATTGCTCTCTCTGTTTTATATCCTTTTGATGTTACTAACTCTACAAAATCTTTAATAACCTCCTGTGTCTCACTACTTGGTTCATAACCTTCCCATCTGTCTGTCCATGCAAGCCTGTACTCCTCTGGTCTCTTATCTGGTATATTTTCCCAGTTTATTTTTGGTGTGTTCCTATCGCTCTTATGTGATCCAACAAGTACTTTCCACAGTAATTCAACATCCTCAGGTGTTCTTGCCATTGGTCCTGCAACCGCCATATTAAATACAAAAGCTTTCTCTCCTTTTTTACGCGGAACAATTCCTTTACGGGGTATTGTATCTTCTGTTGTTTTAAGCCCATATACGCCACAAAAGTTTGCAGGAATGCGTATTGATCCTCCAAAATCAGCACCTACTTCAAGGGGTGTCATTCCTGAAGCAAGCGATGCTGATGCACCACCACTACTACCACCCGGAGAGTACCCCAGATTATAAGGGTTCTTACCAACCGGATACACATCACCATACACCTGATAATCAAATAGCTCTTTTGCAACATTTGTTTTACCAATTATAATAGCTCCCGCCTCTTTTAGTCTCTCAACAACTACAGAATCGTCAGTAGCAATCCAGTTTTTAAGTCTGTTAGAGTTAAGTGTAGATGGTGTCCCCTTAATACTAAACTGCTCTTTTATTGTCATTGGTATTCCATGCAGAGAACCTCTGAATTTCCCCTGTTCTGCCTCTTTATCACATTCAGAAGCTATCTCCAGCGCCTCTTTTTCAAAAAACTGCACTACTGCATTAAGCTGTCTGTTGTGTTTCCTGATATGATCTAAATGTGCCTGTACAATTTCGGTTGAGGTAGCTTTACCGGCTCTTATCAGCATAGCAAGTTCTGAGGCCGATTTGAATATAAAATCGCTCATAATTTAAGGTTTTATGGTTTATGCAGAGTTTATAATCACCTCTGTTTCTTCATGATTCCTTAACAATATAAGGAAATTATTATATTAACACAACGCCAACCGTTGATATAATAATTTACCCCATGCTATATCATCCCCCACTAATAAAACAGAAACATATTCTTTTTTTCAAACATCAGACTACATAATTTTCAATATTACTCTTTGAAGGATTGAAAATGGAGTTTGCAATAAGAATACTCCACATTACAGAACAAACAATACATTTTTCTCTATTAAAATTCGGTTCCTCAATTTTAATCTTTGACTCCGCAAGATTAAAGGCGATATTTGCAAAAAAAATATTCCTCTTTACAGGATTAAAAATGGGCTCCGCAAAAATGGCATTCCTCTTTTGTAAGGTTGAAGACGGAATCTGCAAAGAAGATACTCCACATTGCAGAATAAATCGTACATTTTTTTCTATAAAATTCGACTCTTCAATTTTAATTCTTTAATTCCGCAAGATTAAAGGCGCTATTTGCAAAAAAAATGTTCCCCTTTGAAGGATTAAAAAAGGGCTCCGCAAAAATATCATTCCTCTTTGTAAGTTTGAAGACGAAATCTGCAAAAAGAATACTCCACATTGCAGAATGAATCATGCATTTTTTTATATAAAATTAGACTCCTCAATTTTAATTCTTTAATTCCGCAGGATTAAAGGTATTGTCTACAAAAAAAATATTCCACTTTGCAGAACAAACAATGCATTTTTCGCTACAAAATTGGACTCCTATATTTTAATCTTTTACTCCCAAAGATTGAAGGTGCTGTCCGCAAAAAAAATATTCCACTTTGCAAAACAAACTATGCACATTTTCCTACAATATTCGAGTTTGCAGAGGTTACCTTGCGTTGCAAACCTTATACATTGGTATGCTACAGATACTCATCTGCCTCATCGTCGGTTTTAGGAAGGAAAGGAGCTACAGCTCTGTTAAATATTCCTTGTACGTAAGATATTGCCATACCATAATTTGTAACCGGAATACCTGCCTCTATAGCAGGGCTAAGTCGACCAGACAGTTGCTTTTGTGTAATAACACATCCTCCGCACTGTATAACAAGTGCATAATCTTTTATTGATCGGGGTAATTTATCAAGCCCGGCTACTACATCAAATTGTAGTTTCTTTCCGGTATAATTTGTTATCCATCGTGGTATCTTAACACGCCCTATATCGTCGCACGATGTATGGTGTGAGCACGATTCAAGCATTAGTACTCTATCTCCATCTTTTAGGTTACCAATATGTCTGGTTCCCTCTATATACTCCTCAAAGTTTCCTTTATTACGAGCCAGAACAATGCTAAAGCTGGTTAACGGAACATCTTTTGGAATTGATGCATCGGCAGTTGTAAATATCTGGCTATCGGTTATTGCAAGTGCAGGTCTGATATCTGTTTTTCTCAGAAAGGCATCAACCTCACGCTCTTTTAATACAATAGCAACAGCATCGTTATCAAGTATATCGCGTATTGCCTGTACCTGCGGCAGTATGAGTCTGCCTGCCGGTGCCTCAATATCAATTGGTACAATAAGCAGAACAATATCGCCATACGACACAAGATCACCAACAAGCGATGGGCTTTTGTAACTACGTTCTGGTATTGTTCGTCTGATATCTTTAACAAGATCGTCAAGATTAAGTGCATCTACTGTGCTGAATTCAAACAGAGATTTCTCATGATTATGTATCCAGTACTCTCTGGTTTGTTCTGTTGCAGGCTCAATATCTGATTTATTATGTATTACCAGAAACGGTACTTTATTCTTTTTAAATGCATCTACAAGAAGATTCTCATACTCGCCATATGTATTACCTGATATTACAAGCAGAGCAAGATCAACATTAGGTATTGTCTCAAACGATTTCTCTATACGCATATTACCAAGATCTCCGGTATCGTCAATTCCGGCAGTATCTATAAGTACTACAGGAGCAAATCCGGTTATCTCAAACGATTTTTTTACAGGATCGGTTGTTGTTCCTGCAAAGTCAGATACTATTGCAACATCCTGTCCGGCCAAACAGTTTATAAGAGAACTCTTCCCGTTATTTCGTCTTCCGTAAATTCCTATATGTGGCTTTGTCTCTTTTCCTCGTCTCATAAGTGCGTATTAATCTATTCTCAACAATTATCTATTGATTACACCTCAAATATAGAGAACCCCAGCTTAAGCAGATTCTGCGAACTGAGTATCTCTTTTATCTTATCCTCTTCTATAGCCTTTTTCATTCTGTTTGCCTCAAAAACATCGCAGTTATTATCACGCATTGTAAATGCTATCTCTGAGGCTTTTTTGTATCCTATATATGGTATCAGCGCTGTTGTTATTGATGCACTGCTGTAGAGTTTCTTCTCAGATGCCTCTTTGCGTATTACCAAACCATTAAACAGGCGATCTTTTAACGAACGATTTACTGCAATAAGTAGTTTTATACTCTCAATTACAGCGTGCCCTATTGTTGGTATATATGCATTCAACTCAAAATTACCTTGTGCACATAGCGATGATATCAGCATATCGTTGCTATATACTTTGTGTGCAGAGCTTATTGCAAACTCTGGTATTACAGGGTTTACCTTACCGGGCATTATTGAACTTCCGGTCTGTACCTGTGGTATATCAAGTGCTTTATCTGTAACAACATCGGCTGCCAGCAATCTGATATCGTTAACCATCTTCTCTATATTTACCGCATGCGATTTCAGTATTGCATGAATCTCTACAAATGAGTCGAGATTGTTTGTTGTGTCTGAGAGGTTCTCTGAGCGTGTTATTGGCAGTTTTGTTAAACGTTGCAGTTCCGATACTACCTCCATAACAAAAAAGCGTGGTATAGACATTGCTGTACCCGTTGCTCCTCCGCCCATATTTACAGTTTTTATCCGCTCAAAGCATTTAGATACTCTCCACCAGTCACGAGACAGAGCCTCGTTGTATGTGCTGAACAGTATACCGAACGATGATGGCACTGCCTCCTGAAGTTGTGTATATCCTATACGCATTGCATGTCGGTTCTCAGACTCTATCTTCTCAATAGTTTTTCTAAGATCGTTTATGCTATCTTCAAGTGTTTGCAGTAGTTCAAGTACTGCTATTTTAAGTGCAGTTGGTATTACATCGTTTGTGCTCTGGTATATATTTGCGTGTTCAAACGGATCTATAACATCATAATCTCCGTGTTTTTTATCTATTGCATGTAACGATGCATTTGCAATAATCTCATTTATATTCAGGTTTATACTTGTTCCGGCACCTCCTTGTATTGCAGGTACTATAAAGTGGTTAAAGTATTCGCCCGAGGCAACCATATGTGCCTGTGTTGCCATAACTTTAAGTATATCTTCGGCTGGTATGGCAACAGGCAGTTTATCTATATCAATTTTTTTTGATGCACGTTTTCTGAACTTGATTACAGTATTATAACAAGCCTCTTTAACAAGTCCAATTGCTTTATACCACTCTTTATGAAATGGTGTTGTGTCCGGGAAGTTATGTTGTGCTCTGTAGGCATTTATACCGTACAGAGCATCATCTGGCAGTTTTACCTCTCCAAGAAAATCGCTCTCTTTTCTCATCTGTTATTATAATGCTGAAGAAGCATACGCTACAACATCCTGCTCGGTAATTTCGTCGTTCGACAATATTATCAGGCGCTCAATAACGTTTCTGAACTCTCTGATGTTACCGCTCCAGTGTTGTTTCTCAAGCTCTTTAACTGCTTTTTCTGATATCTTCTTCTGTTTTACTCCGTGCTCTTTACAAACAAGTTTAACAAAATGGTCAGCTAAAAGTTTAATATCGCCTTTGCGTTCTCTCAATGGTGGTACTTTTATCAGTATCACACTAAGTCTGTGATAAAGGTCTTCGCGGAAATTACCTTTGCTAATCTCTGTTGCTATATCTTTGTTTGTTGCGGCAACAACACGTACATTAACCTTTATATCTTTATCTGATCCTACACGGCTTACCTTATTCTCTTGCAATGCTCTAAGCACTTTTGCCTGAGCCGATAAGCTCATGTCACCTATCTCATCAAGAAACAGTGTTCCGCCATTTGCCTGCTCAAATTTTCCTTTACGTTGCTTATGTGCCGATGTAAAAGCTCCCTTCTCATGACCAAACAGTTCGCTCTCTATAAGTTCTGAAGGTATTGCTGCACAGTTAACCTCAATAAAAGGGTTTGGTTTTCTGTCGCTCTTCTCATGCAACCAACGTGCAACAAGTTCTTTACCTGTTCCGTTCTCGCCTGTAATCAGTACTCTGGCATCGGTTGGGGCAACTTTATCTATAATATCTTTAACCTTTACTATTGCCTCTGATTCGCCAACAATATCAAACGATTTTGATACCTTACGCTTCAACACTTTTGTCTCCTGTACCAGATCTGTCTTCTCAAGTGCATTCTTTATGGTTATAAGAATTCTGTTAAGATCAAGTGGTTTAGCAAGAAAATCAAATGCTCCGTGTTTAATAGAGTCTACAGCTGTATCAATATCGCCATGTCCGCTTATCATTACAACTGTTTGATCAGGGTATAACTCAACTATCTTTTTTAGTACCTCCTGCCCGTCCATCTCAGGCATTTTAATATCGCACATTACAACATCGTACTTAGATTTAGCTAATAGTTCCAGCCCTTTAATTCCATCCTCAGCAAGTTTAACCTCATGCGATTCATATTCAAGAATCTCCTGCAAGGTATTTCTTATGCTTCTCTCATCGTCTATAACTAATATCTTTGCCATTGTTGTAATTGTGTTTAATCATTAATTATTCAAAAGTTACCTCATATAGGTTTTTCCATCGTTTTCCGGTAACATAAAAATGTTTATTAACCGGATTGTATGCTATCCCGTTTAATACATTGTCTATTTTATCGCCATTTGCCGATGCTATTGCACTACAGTCAATTTTTCCGGTAACCTCTCCTGTAGCAATATCAATCATAACAATATAATCCTTTTGCCATACATTGGCATATAGTATCCCACCAACATATTCAAGTTCATTAAGTTTATCAACTCCTCCGTTGTTGTCAAACACCTGAAACGATTCCAGTTCTGAGAAATCGTCGGTACTTACAATTCTTATTGTTGCTGTACCATCACTTAAAACAATCTTATTACCTATTGTAGCTACACCCCATGCCTGATAAAACTGATAATCAACAGCTCTCTCCTGTGCAAAGGTCTCTGCATTATACACAAATGCTTTTTTCGACATCCATGTAATCTGGTATATCTTATTGTCTACAAGCGTTATTCCCTCACCAAAGTAGTTTGATGCAAGGTTAACACTCTTTTCTGTTTTACCGGTTTTTATATTGTTCATCAACAGCTGCGACTCGCCATATTGACCGGTACCTTCATAAAGCATGCCATTATTATAGAATAACCCCTGAGTAAACGATTGTTCATTATGCGGGTATTTATTAATCACCTTTAGTTTATACTGTTCAGGCTTGTTCTTCGCACACAAATCAATCTGACGGCGTGCTTCAAATTTTTTATCGGCTCTGAATCCAACAATACGCATTCCGTATCGTCCTACTCTCCAGTTGTCCGTATTAAGTTTGTACGATTTATCCTTAGTTGTATGCGTTCCTTTTCCGTAGATACTTATCTGCACAGAGTCATAATCGTCTGTCCAAACAAAATTCATCTCGTTACCTCTGTTCAGGAGTGTTTTTATACCTCCGGGAGCAAATCTGAATACACCCGGTTTTTCGCGTTTAACCTTTATTGCTCTTGTCTTTTTGCTACTTTTTGTTTCGTCGTTTCCACACGAAACTATCAACAGAGAGAGAGTTATAATAATTAAACCTCTCAATTTACCTATTACCATGTTTCTTTATCTTTCTAAAAAATCGTCCTTTAAAAAAGTTCTTCTCCTGCACAGAAACAGAATCTTCCGGATGAATTGTATTCCACACATCAGTCCATCCCATAAGCCCTCCAATATTTCTGTCGTCAATATATATGTGTGCATCTATCTTGCGCGACGAAGGATTACATCTGTCCTCGCCAGGATAGTTTGCATTAACAGCATAGAACTCTACCCCGTTTTCTTTACAAAACACAATTGCTTCATCAAGTCTTTGTCCTTCTCTACAGGTCCATAATATCAGTATATGACCTTTTCTGTTCAACATTTTTAATGTCTCAAATGCAAATAGCTTAGGTTTTCCAACGTTGGGGTATTCATTTTCAACTATTGTTCCGTCAAAATCTACTGCAATTCTTAACATGTATCTATTTGTGTTTAAAGGTTAAAACTATATCGCAAAGAGAATATATGCGAATATAAATTATCTTTTGTGTCAGTCCAGTCTGTAAGCGCATAATCAAGTTTAAACTTCATATACTCAACTCCTACCCCAAAATTTACCTGATAATCAACATACTCACGTTTGTTAAAACCTACCTGATTTTGTAAGTTGTTCAATCCTAATCTGAGATAAAAGAGTCGGTTATAATCTATCTCTAAACCTAACTGTGGTTCTAAAGATATAAAATCAGATGATATTAACTGGTTACTTTTACCATCAAATGTCATCTCAACATCAAGTTCGGCAAGCGCAGAGAATTTACGATAAACCTTAAATCGTTTACCTGCTCCCAGTACAAGTCTTGGTGCCATCCACTCAAAACTGTTATCGGGGGCACTGTTTATAATAGTTCCATCAGTAGTTACTATCTCCAGATTCTTTTTACTGAAACTCCATGCTGTAAATGTTGATGTAGCATCTCTGAGTACTGCTGCAAAATTCCATCCGCGGTGTCTGTAATATGCTCCCAGATCAAAGCCCATACCCCATGCATTTGCATATTTACCAACAGAGCGGTATAGTATCTTAACATTTCCGCCATATGACAAACCTTTTATACGCGACTGTTTTGCATATGATATAAACAGTGCATAGTCGGCAACAGAGAATTTCTCTATGTTGTCGTAATTTATGTTACCATCTTTATCAATCAGGTTTATTGTTCCGGGAATATCATCAACAGCAAACCTTATAAGCGATCCTGACAAAACACTTGTTGAATCTATCCTGTACGCCGTTGCCAGATAGTCATATTTTGAAACACCTGCAAAATATTCTGAGTGCATTAGTGCAACATCCATATCTGTGTTCATCCGGGTTAACAGTGCGGGATTCCAGTATGCAGAATATACTCCGTCATATGAAGCTATAACAGCTCTACCCATGGCAAAAGATCGCCCCCCAACACCAATATTCAGATAATCGTTACTGTATTTCCTAAACTGTGCAGATATCACTTCTGTAATTAACAGGAGCGATATCAATATTAATAATTTTCGCATCTACATCTTTTGTTAAAACAAATATAATAATTTTTCAAGGTTGTATCTTGGTAATCTCTTTTTTAGTCTATTTTTGTAAAAACAACGAAAAATGATACGATACATTATAAATTGCATCCCGAATTTTATCACATCGCTTAATATTGTTTGTGGAGTACTGTCTGTAATTATGGCTTTTGAGAACAGACTGGATCTGGCTTCAGCCCTTATAATTGCTGCTGCCATCTTCGATTTCTTTGACGGAATGAGTGCCAGATTGCTAAAAGCATATTCTGATATTGGAAAACAACTGGACTCTTTAGCTGATATGATAAGTTTTGGTACTGCTCCGGCTGTAATTGTTCTAAAGATGTTTCTTATCACATTTGGCAAAGATAGTTTCTTTGATTTAACAGCAGGAGAGATTGCTTTATCGTCTACAGCTTTACTTATTGCTGTATTCTCTGCTCTTAGGTTAGCTAAGTTTAATATTGATGAGAGACAAACATCGTCGTTTATTGGGTTACCAACACCAGCAAATGCGCTTGTAATATTGTCGTTACCATTAATTGTAAAGTATTACCCGGAATATTCAACTATTATATACAATCAGTTTGTTCTTGCAGCTGTAAGTGTACTATTTGCATGTATGCTGGTAGCCGAGTTACCTTTATTTTCGTTAAAATTCAAGAATTTAAGGTTCAACGATAATAAAATACGCTTCGTTTTTATTGTAATTTCGCTAATTTTGCTGGTGATTTTTAGAATTGTAGCTATACCGATTATAATAGTTGTTTATATATTACTTTCGGTGATTGAAAACATTATTAAAAAATAGAGTATCAATAAAACATATTATCATGAAGTTCATTGTAGATATTAATGTTATGCCTTTAAAAGCATTACTTGACCCACAAGGTAAAGCAGTTACAAACACTATGCATAACATAGGTTTTCCGTCAGTTGAGAATGTAAGAATTGGTAAGCACATTACTCTTGAGTTAGAAGCAGCCAACCAAAAGGAGGCAGCTACTAAAACAGAAGAGATTTGTAATAAGGTACTAATAAACCCAATTATGGAAGGGTTTGAATACGAGATTAAGGAGTTAAGTTAATCCTCCTTTTTATTCATTACTTCAGCTTGTTGTTGTATAGATTCTTTATGGACAAGCTGGAGTAATTTTTTTATAAATACTTCGCTCAGTCCAAGTCTGGTTCCTTTAGTTATTAGTTTTCGTACAAGGCTCTCCCATCTGTTAAGCTGAAGTATTTTTACATCGTTTCTGTTTTTAATATCTCCTATACGTCGTACAACATCCATGCGTTGCCACAACAGATTAAGAAGTCTGTCATCTATCTCATCAATCTGTTTACGGTATGCATCTATCTGGTCTTTATATGATTTGTCTGACGACCTGTTGTTACGTATTACCAGTTTACTTAATAAAGCATTAAGATCATCAGGTGTTACCTGCTGTTTTGCATCGCTCTTTGCTTTGTCCGGACTACAGTGCGACTCTATCATTAATCCGCAGAAGTCAAGATCCATTGCCTTTTGTGCAACATCATACAATAGTGCTCTGTCGCCGGCTATATGACTTGGGTCGTTAATTATTGATAACTGCGGACAACGTAACTTTAGCTCTATAGGAACCTCCCAAAGCGGAATATTTCTGAATTGTGATGGTTCAAACGGAAAGAATCCTCTGTGTATTGCTGCAATCTTTTTTATCCCTGCTTTATTAAGGCGTTCTAAAGCACCAATCCATAGTTCAATATCAGGGTTTACAGGGTTTTTAACCAGAACTGGGATATCTGTGCCTGCCAATTCTGTAGCAAGCTCTGTCATTGAGAATGGGTTTGATGCTGTACGTGCTCCAATCCACAGGATATCTACCTTATTACGCAGTGCAATACGCACATGCTCTTTGCTTGCAACCTCAACAGCAATCTTAAAGCCAAATCTATCTTTTACCTCTTTAAGCCACTCAAAAGCTATCTCTCCAACACCCTCAAAGCTATTTGGTCTGGTACGTGGTTTCCATACACCCGCTCTGAATACATTAACCTTTCCGGTTTTATGTAGTTGTTCGGCAGTATCAACAACCTGTTGATAACTCTCAGCACTACATGGCCCTGAGATTATTACAGGATAATCAGATATATCGGTAAACCAATCTGCAACAGGTATAATATCAAGCTCAACCCCCATCTCTGTTCTTTAAAAATTCGAGCAAAGTTACTTAATAACAATTAAACTATATGTGATAAGAGAAAAAATAAAGCGGATTACAGTGAATCCGCTTATATAATCTATTTTTCGTTATTCAAATCTATATTATTATGGAACTTTTTAAGACTCCATTTAACAAAGAAATAACTTGCTACTATAAGCACCGGCCATACAACCAGCATTACTAATGAATATGTCATAACTTTAGTTTTTTATTAATAAACGTGTGAGTCTGTCTCCATCT
Source organism: Bacteroidales bacterium (assembly GCA_025210735.1). Taxonomy (GTDB): domain Bacteria; phylum Bacteroidota; class Bacteroidia; order Bacteroidales; family UBA6680; genus UBA6680. Next base: position 101,947 of record JAOARD010000011.1, on the reverse strand, counting down.
CATCCTGATCTATCTTCTTTTTATTAATAGCTTTCCATGCATACCAAATATACCATGCAACAAACGGAACCATTAACGATACATAACTCATAGCAGTAAGCGTAAACTTACTTGATGAACTGTTCTCTATTGTAAGAGAGCTTTGCAGATCAGTAACTGATGGATAGTAAGCCGTATTGTTAAATCCTGACAGAAGGAATAGTGCAAACACTGTAAGTATTGTTCCTATACCAACATACCATACACCTTTGTTTGAGAAGGTATCAAACTTAAAGTACGACTTTATAATACCATATAGTACCGATACAACACCAATAAGGAATACCGATAGTACTATTGGCATCTCAAGAAAGTTGTTCAGATATTTATATGGTTCCATAGTAACCTCTTTTGTATCGGGGTTAACAGCAAATCCATCTTTCAGGATTAGTGCAAACAGGAACCAAAGGAAGAATATCAGGAATGGTACTGTATTGTAAAGCAACTGTTTTTTTATTCTCTCAGATATTGCTTTATTATCAATTGAGTTACGAAAATATAGCGATGCTATAATACGTGCAAGGAAAAATACAGCAAGTCCTAATGCAACATTAGTAAAGTTAAGTACAGCCTCAAGTCCTCTTGCTGCACCTGCCCATCTTGATATTACAGGCGATTCAACATTTGTAATAGCTGTTTTATCTACTATAAATTCTGATCCGGTAAAGAATGTTGCTACTGCAACACCTAAAAATACAGTTCCTATTACTCCGTTAATAAACAGGAATGACTCAAATACGCGTTTCCCGAAAAAGTTGTTAGGTTTAGACCTGAATTCATACGATACAGCTTGCAGAATAAACGCAAACAGTATTATCATCCATACCCAGTAAGCTCCACCAAAACTTGTTGAGTAGAATAGCGGAAATGATGCAAAGAATGCTCCTCCAAATGTAACAAGGGTGGTAAATGTAAATTCCCACTTACGTCCAAGAGAGTTAACAAGCATTGTACGCTCAATATCTGTTTTACCTAATGTATATATCATTGTCTGTCCGCCCTGAACAAACAGAAGAAAAACCAATAAACTTCCCAGTAGAGATATAATCATCCACCAGTACTGCTGTAGTAAAATATATGATAACGATTCAAACATAACTATTTCCCTTCTTTTGGTCCTATTTTAATCTGTTTAAACATAATTCTAAGTTCAGCTATAAGCAGCCCGGTAAATATTGTTGCAAATAACCAGAATGTTGTCTGAACAGTTGTTGTACTAACCTGCGATACTGCAACTTTAACAGGCATAAGGTTCTGTATTACCCATGGCTGACGTCCTACCTCTGCAACAATCCATCCTGTTTGCGATGCAACGTATACAAGTGGTATCGACAATATACCCAAATAAAACAGCCATCTCTGGTTCTTAATTTTATTCTTTATTCCCATGTAAAGGAACAGTGCAAACATTGCAACAAAGAATGTTCCCAGAATTACCATTATATGGAAACTGTAAAATACCAGTGGCACATTAGGTATCAGGTCTTTTGTATCTTTAAAGTATCCGTATCCGAAATATTTAAAGTAGTTCTCTTTAAAGTCTTTATCCTGAAACAGTGCAATAAGCTCGTTCAGTTTTTCGGTATCGTTATCTTGTTTAGCTGTATTAAGAGCTCTAAGAGCATCAATAGCCACTTTTCCTCTCTCTATCTTCTCCTGAGCAGGCATAAGTCCGTGCTCCTCATTTCCTTCAATAATATCATCAATACCCGGAACAAATGAGTTAAAGTCGTAATCTGAAAGGAACGATAACATCTTAGGTATCTCTAATTTAAAGTGGAAGTCTACGTTTTTCTCTTCGCCAAATTCCTTAAGTATACCAAATGCCACAATACCTTGTCCTTCAGATCCTTTTTTAAGTCCCTCCATTGCAGCAAATTTCATTGGTTGATATTTTGCCACATCTTTTGCAGAACTGTCGCCGGTACCAATAACTACAAGAGAGAATATAAGACCGAAAGCTGCTGCTACAATAATACTGCGTTTAGCAAACAGTATCTCGCGTTTTTTAAGTAGAAACCAGCAACTTACACCTATAACAAATATTGCTCCCAGTATGTATCCTTGTGTTATTGTATGCAAAAATTTATTTATTGCGGTTGACGACAGTGCAACATCCCAGAAACTTGTCATCTCATTACGGGCCGTAACCGGATTAAATGTTGTTCCTACCGGATTTTGCATCCAGGCATTTGCCACAAGAATCCACAATGCGGAGAGGTTTGCTCCAATTGCTGTTAACCAGGAGGCTGCAAGGTGAAATTTCTTACTAACCTTGTTCCACCCAAAGAACATAATAGCTATAAAGGTAGATTCCATAAAGAACGCCATTATACCTTCAATGGCGAGGGGTGCTCCGAAAATATCGCCAACAAACCAGGAGTAATTAGACCAGTTTGTACCAAACTCAAATTCCAGAATAATACCTGTTGCCACACCAATGGCAAAGTTTACACCAAATAGTGTCATCCAGAATTTAGTAATGCGTTTCCATTCCGGATCTCCGGTTTTTACATAAATAGTCTCCATTATGGCAATAATAAATGCCAGACCTAATGTTAAAGGCACAAATATCCAGTGGTAAATTGCTGTTAATGCAAACTGATATCTGGACCAATCGACTAACGAGGGATCTAAATTTTCAATCATTACAGTTATTTATTTGTTAATTGTTCTAATACGTGATTACTTCTTCCTTCATCATCCTTATACTTTGTTTTAAGTTCGTTTGGGAAAAAGAACATTTTCATCAACACAAAAAATATAAACAGTTTAATAAGAATAATCAACCATAGTTTTTTGCCAACCTGCATGCTCTTAAATCCTTCGACATAAAAGTCGACAACTCGTATAAAGATATTTCGCTTCATAAGTTTAAATTTTCTTTTTCAACGTTCGTATGCAACCTGCTTATTTGTTAATCAACAATGTATTAAACATATCACATGCAAGTTTCATAAACGGGTTTAAATTATCTCTGACTAATGCGTAATCCCTTATTAAATATACAGATTGATCAGACATAGAGACAACATAAATCTCTATAAAATGTTTAAAAAAAGGGAGACTAAAATTTAGTCTCCCTTAAATATATATAAAAATTATATTAATTACCTATCTGTAAATATATATAAATGATTTCTTTACCTCCGGATTTTTACCAGATACCTCAAGAATATAGTAATATATACCTGATGGCAGATCTTCTCCCTGTATATTATCACCTGTCCATGTAATAACTTTTCCAGTAATTTTTTTAACTAATGCCCCCTGTTTACTGAACAGTGTAAATGTCATATCATCATTTGATGGATTAATAACTTTAAGTTCATCATTAATACCATCGTTGTTAGGTGTTATTACATTAGGAATATCGTAAGTTTTATCAATAGTAACATCTATATCGGCTGTTGGTGTAACACATAATTTACCGCCTTTTTTCTCCGCCATTAACGATACTGTATAATCTCCACTATCATAAAAATATGCTTCAAAATTATAACTACGTCCTTCTGTATCGCCATTAATTGTCCAATAGAAATCCCAGTTTTTAGATTCCGCAGGAACTATACTTGATACAAAGTTTCGCTGATAATATGCAAGGTTAGATGTCTTAACCTCTCCGTCTATATACTTATCAACAGTATTCTTCATCTCAATTGTCATGGTTGGTATAGTTTCAATTTTAACTTTCTTCTTTACCGTTGTACCATTATATGTTAAGCTTACTTCATACTCACCCGGTCCTGAATATTCATGTACAGTATTCTGCTTATTTACCGCTACAGGCGCCGATCCACCAGCAACATCAAAAACCCACGAAAGAGCTGAACCATCTGGTAAACTTGCCTCAAAATGCACAAAATATTTGCCACACTCCTTTATTCCTGCTGCATTTTCGCTCTTCTGAACAAATGCAAAATCAACAACAGCTGAGAATGCAGACGAACAAAAAATAAACAATCCTAATACTATAATGTAGATATTCTTCATGTGTTCACAATTTTATATTCAATAGCCACATGTAAACGATACAGATAAATCAGGCAAAACGATTTAGTTGTTTCGTTTCATTTCACTTAAATTATAAGATTTTATTTAACCTCTCTTACCCTCCAAAAATAGTTGAGAAGTTTCTAAAAAACTAATAATAACCAATTATATTTTCTTGGTCAGTTCCTTAACAACCTTAAAATTATTAAAAAACTCCTTTGCAAACACTCTTATTACCGTGTATGCAGGTATAGCCAGTATCATTCCTACAATTCCGGCAAGGCTACCAGCTATTAATATAACAAGGAATATCTCAAGTGGATGAGCATTAACACTATTAGAGTATATAAACGGCTGAAACAGTATATTATCTATTATCTGAACTATCAAATACACAAGTGCCATATATGATAGTATTGGTAATATTCCGGTATAAAAATCCATATGCAGGTTAACCGCAATACCAATAAGCCCTCCCAGTGCAGTACCAACAATTGGTCCAATGTATGGTATAACATTCAATAGCCCGGATATAAGCCCTAAAACAACAGCAGTCTGAAAATTAATTCCGACTATAAGCATGCCCACTGTTACAAGCAGTGCCACACCTATTACTTCAATAACAATACCTATAAAATATCGTTTAAGAAGCCCGAATACAGATGTGAGTGCATTTGTTACTTTATCCTCATATTTTGCAGGAACAAACACTAATACACCATGCTCAAACAATTTCTGATCTTTAAGAAAGAAGAATGAGATAAATGATATAGCAAAGATTGCGACAAATATGTTTCCTACAAAACCGGTAATGCTACCAAATATTCCGGCAAATGCACCTCCTTTAACATACTCAGTAACATTCTCAGTTACAACCTGCTTAAGATCTACCTGCTGTGCAGCTAATACATCTTTACCAAAAAACTCCTCTATACGATGTAGCGGATCGCTAATGCTTGATACAAATTTGTTAATATCTATTGTTGATAACTCACTTGCCTGATTAACCACAAGTGGTATAAAAAACCTGAAAGCCAATAGTATTAAAGACCACATTGCAACAAGAGTGATTGCTGCAGCCAAACCTACAGGCAGTTGCCATTTACGGATATGTATTCGTGTAAGCTGCTGAACAAGCGGTTTACCAAGAATAGATAAGAATGCCGAAATAAGCAGGTAAGATACAATTGAACTGAAATACCACAGCAACAATCCTATAACTGTAATTGATATTGTAATTATAAGATATCTGAAAAATCTATCCATAATACTATAATTAGTTATTTGTTGCTGATATAGTTGACTATATCAGCAACAAATATATTTACGTTTACAATACATTTACGTTACACTGTAATCTTAACTACATAAAGTAACTAAGAAGATATATAGCAACAACAACCATTGGTGCTGCTCCTAATACTGCATCAAACCTGTCAAGAAATCCTCCGTGACCAGGCAGTATTGATCCTGAGTCTTTAACGCCAAGATCTCTCTTTATTAATGACTCAACAAGATCGCCCAGGGTTCCGAATATAACTACTGTTACAGATAAAACAGCCCATGTATACATTGTTCCAAAACCTGATAGCATATAGAACAGGTATCCAACTCCTAAGGCAAATAGTCCGCCCCCAATACTTCCTTCCCACGATTTCTTTGGAGATATACGCGGAAACAATCTGTTTTTTCCTATTAGTGAACCAACTACATATGCTCCCGTATCGTTTGACCAAAGTATTACAAAGAACCCAAGCAATAAGTACCAATTATATTCCATTACAACACCTTCTGCCGGATAGTACCCTATAAAATGCAGAGCAGAGAATGGTAATGCAACATATATTATTCCGCCTACAGTAATCATTATATTCATAAGCGGATTCTCTTTTTTACGGTACAACTCAATAAAGAATACTATTGATACCGTAAATATATTCACAAGTAACAGTGCTGGTGAGAAACCATCGGCTACTTTGTACATTGTAAGAAACAGTACCGATCCGGCAACAATTCCGGGTACTGTCTGTGGCGAAAACCCTTTTTTACGCATCAATCCGTAAAACTCATATAGGGTAAATATCAATATAATATTAAAAATGCCGGTAAACAGTGCCGATCCTCCAAGGACCGACACTATTATAACGGCAACAAATATTATTCCTGTTAACGTTCGTTGTATTAAGTTCTTCAATTTATTCTATTTTTTTATCCTTCTCAGCACCTTTTCTCACATCCTTCTCCGGCACTCCCCACGGGCGCTCACCAAAAATCTCTACAAGATCATCGCTAAATATCACCTCTTTCTCTAATAGTCGTTGTGCAAGTTTAGTTAATCCGTAGTTATTCTCGCGCAGGATTTTCTTAGCTCTATCATACTCTGACTCAATAAGACTTTTAACCTCACCATCTATAACCTCAGCAGTTTTCTCTGAGTATGGTTTTCCGAATGAGAATTCGCTCTGTCCGGTACTGTCATAGTAACTTATGTTACCTATCTTATCGTTCATACCAAAATATGAAATCATTGAATATGCCTGCTTGGTAACTCTCTCCAGATCATTAAGTGCACCTGTTGATATCTTACTGAACATTATCTCCTCGGCAGCACGTCCTCCTAATGTAGCACACATCTCATCGCGCATCTGCTCGGTTGTGGTAATCTGTCGCTCTTCTGGCAGATACCATGCAGCACCAAGTGCTTTTCCACGCGGTATAATTGTAACCTTTACAAGCGGATGTGCATGCTCTAACAACCACGATACTGTAGCGTGTCCTGCTTCATGAAATGCGATTGTCTCCTTCTCGCTCTTTGTAATAATCTTGTTCTTACGCTCAAGACCACCAATTATTCTGTCAACAGCATCAAGGAAATCCTGACGATATACCTCTTTATTATTTTTACGTGCAGCAATAAGGGCAGCCTCATTACACACATTTGCAATATCTGCTCCCGAGAATCCCGGTGTCTGCTTTGATAAGAAATCAGAGCTTATATCAGATGCCGTTTTAAGAGGCTTCATATGTACATCAAAAATCTCTTTACGTTCGTTAAGATCAGGCAATTCAACATGTATCTGTCTGTCAAAACGTCCGGCACGCATAAGTGCTTTATCAAGAATATCGGCTCTGTTTGTTGCAGCAAGTATAATAACACCACTGTTTGTTCCAAAACCATCCATCTCTGTAAGCAGTTGGTTAAGCGTATTCTCACGCTCATCGTTTGCTCCCTGACTAGGATTACGACCCCTTGCTCTACCTATTGCGTCAATCTCATCAATAAATACAATACAAGGCGCCTTCTCTTTAGCTTGTTTAAACAAATCTCTTACACGCGATGCACCTACCCCAACAAACATCTCAACAAAGTCAGAACCCGACATTGAGAAGAATGGTACATTTGCTTCGCCGGCTACAGCTTTTGCAAGTAATGTTTTACCAGTTCCCGGAGGTCCTACCAATAGTGCTCCTTTTGGTATTTTACCACCAAGATCTGTATATTTTTTCGGACTCTTTAAAAAGTCTACAATTTCCTTTATCTCTACCTTTGCTTCCTCAAGACCAGCAACATGTGAGAAATCAACCTTTACGTTGGTATCCTTATCAAACAGTTTTGCTTTAGATTTTCCAACATTAAAGATATTACCTCCTCCGGGACCACCTGCTCCACGATTCATTCGTCTGAATATGAACACCCATATTGCTATAAGCAACAGTAGTGGCCACATAAAACTAAGAAAGTTACCAAAGTAATCTATATTGTCGTCATATTGCGGATATATCTTCTGATCTTCCGGAACACTCTCCTGTGCTTTATCCAGATTCTTCTGGAAAGTCTCTATAGATCCTATATTAAATACAAAATGAGGTCCGGTAGCCTTTGTTGCAAAATTACCATCGCTAATTTTATACTTCTCAAGCGACCCCTCTTTTATATAAACCTCTACAGTACCTTCATTCCTGATGACAACAATTTTGCTAACATCGTTATTAACAAGCATAGAGTTCTTAAACTCCTGCCATGTTGTCTCTTTTGGTTCGCCGGAAGTAAAATACTGGTTAACAGCAAGTATCAGCAACAGGATGATTCCATAAACCCAAAACACGCTGAATTTAGGCTTCTTTCCCTGACTACCGCCAGACTTGCCTCCGGGCATATTCCCAAAGAAGTTTTTATTATTGTTTTTATTATTATCCATGTTTGTTTTAATTGATATTCTACTCTATGGTTTTTGTTTTAGCATCAGCCCAAAGTGACTCAAGTTGATAGAAGTCACGTGCCTCTGTCTGGAATATATGAACCACAACATCGGCATAATCTAATATAATCCAGGTTGCATTATCAAACCCTTCTTTTCGCCAAATACTTTCTCCTGTACGTTCCTTAACCTCTTCTACAACCGATCTGGCAAGAGCATTTACCTGAGTTGTTGAGTCCGCACTACATATCACAAAATTCTTACACACCGCTGCTTCAATTCCGGTAAGATCCATACTCTGGATATTATTACCCTTTTTGCTAAGCAGTCCCTCATATATAGCCTCTAACAGCTCCTGATAATTATTTTCTTGCACTATTCCTCCTTTTAATCTTTTGCCACAAATATATTCATTATTTTTTCTAGGTTAATAAAAATAAATAATACATACCTTTGAAAACAGAAATTTTGTCAGTTTTTCTGGTAATTAGCCTATAAATATTAACAGCTGCATATGGAACAAATACCAAGCCAAATAGTTTTGTGGACAGATAAATGCGATAGTACCAATACAGAGGTAAGGAAACTATTAAAGAATTACAATCACGATATTATAACTGTAGCTACTAATAATCAGGAAAGAGGAAGAGGTCAGCGAGGAAACAGCTGGTTTTCAGACACCAATAAAAACCTGACATTTTCAATTGCCATATCGCCTGACAAACTTGAGATTGAACAACAGTTTTATATCTCTATGCTGACAGCTCTTACTGCAATCTCAACACTAAAGGAGTTTGGTTTATCAACAACTATAAAGTGGCCTAATGATATTTTTATTGGTAATAACAAAATTGGTGGTATACTAATTGAACATGACATCTCAGGACCATATATTGAACGTTCAATAATAGGTGTTGGTATAAATATTAATCAGGAATTATTTCCTGACTATCTGCCAAACCCCGCATCTGTATATACAGAAACAAACCGAACAGTTGATATTAAAGATGTGCTGAACAGGTTTGCTGATATATTTAGCAATAACATATTAAGACTAAACCAACCAAGGGAGATTATTCGTAATGAGTATAAGCAAAATCTCTTTGGAAAAGATCAGCCTCTGAGATTCAGAGATAATGAATCAGAATTCACTGGAAAAATTATTGATGTATTACCAACAGGTGAAATAAAAATTAAAGATAACAGTGGACATACCAGAGGATACTTCTTTAAAGAGGTGGAATTTATAATTAATTAAATAATCAGAACCTCAAAAACAGGTTATCCCATAAAGTTGTGATAACCTTAAAGTATAGTATGTTCAATAAGTATCTTTGTTCCTATAAATACCAACACCACACCACCTGCTATTGTAACCCACTGTTTTACAAGCTTACCAAGCATTTTACCTGCATAAAGCCCAATCAGTGAAAATACAAGGGTTACCAATCCTATAATAACCGCAGGAAACAGTATCTCATGCTTTAACAGTGCTATACTCACTCCAACAGCAAGCGCATCAATACTGGTAGCTAAAGAGAGTCCGATTAATGTAGATGTTTTGGTAGGATCTATAGCCTGACAATCGTCATTGTTACGCACACCATCAATAATCATTTTACCACCTAAAAACAGTAGCATAACAAATGCTATCCAGTGATCAAAAGCTGTAATGTATTTGCTAAAACTGTTACCAACAGCCCATCCTATAACAGGCATTGTACCCTGAAAAAGCGCAAGAAACATTGATACCTTAAGAGCCTCAGTTTCACGCATTGTCTTCATAGACATACCACTGGCAATAGACACTGCCAGACTATCCATAGACAATCCTATAGCAAGAATAAAAACAGATATAACACCCATTGTTGATAAATTAATTTTATGCAAAGAAAGTACTTTTCTAAAAATCCCCAAAACACGGTATTTCAGTAATGAAGTGCCTGAATTATTTTTGCTTCCATAATTAACAGTTAAAACAAACACAAATTTTACCAAATCTGTACCCGGACATAATCTATATAAATTATATACATATGAATCTGGTACAGAACAGAGACTTTTATTATGAAGCGTATTCTATTTTTAATCTGCATTGTAGCATTAGGATTAAATGCAAGTGCACAGGACGAGAACAATACTATGCTGAACACGGCTGATGTATTGATGCAAAAAGAGGGGAAACTTACAATTGGCGGTTACGGGCAGATTGATTACAATCAACCACTCAACAGCGATGTAAGAAATAACGGAAAACTTGATGTTCACAGACTTGTTATGATGTTCGGTTATAAGTTCAATGAACGTACACAGTTTATAACAGAACTTGAATTTGAACATGTTAAGGAGATATATGTAGAGCAGGCTTTTCTTGACTACAAATTTAACGAGTATATCCATTTCAGAGGAGGGTTGCTTCTTATACCTATGGGTATTATAAATCAGTATCATGAGCCAACTACATTTAATGGTGTTGAACGCCCGATAATTGATGGGTATATTGCTCCAACAACATGGAGAGAGATAGGTGCCGGATTTGCCGGAAACATAAAAGAGGCATCGTTAAAATATCAGCTATATGTTGTAAACGGATTTAATGGTTATGCAGACAACAGTGCAAAACTTAATGGTAAAAAAGGTTTCCGTTCTGGTCGTCAGAAAGGTGCTGAGTCATTTATGAGTTCTCCGAACCTTACAGCCCGTATTGATTACTATGGCATTAAAGGACTTACTTTAGGTCTGTCAGGATATGTAGGAAAGAGCCAGAGCGACCTGTATAATGGTCTTGATAAAGACGATGATATGGCTAAAGCAAAAGCAGACAGCTCATCTGTTGGTTTAAGTATGATTGGCCTTGATGCAAGATACAGACTTGGCGGACTTGCACTTAGAGGACAATATTACTACAGCTCTATAAATAATGCCGACGAGTATAACGCATTTACAGGAAAAGATCTGGGTGACAGTATGACAGGTTTTTATATTGAGGCAGCATATAATGTTCTTCACTCTATTGAGACAACAAAATCTGAACTGATACCATTTATAAGATATCAGGCATTTAACACTCATGCATCGGTAGGAAAAGGCATGGTAAAGAATGAAGCATATAAAAATCACGAGATTGCATTTGGTCTTGGCTGGAAGATGGCAAAAGGAGCTATGTTAAAAGCAGATATGCAGTTTCTGAAGGCAAAAAATGCAGATGATTACAAAAAGACATTAAATCTTGGTGTTGCTGTGTGGTTCTAAAATTACACAATCAAGGAACTATTTAATCTGAGATAGCTATTTATAATAGTTGTTTCATTGGAATAAGGGTTAAAAGATTTTTATAGCTTCCCTGTAATACAGAATCAAACAGTAATTGAATTAAAACTGATAAGTAAATAGATATTAAAATCCGGTCGCAATTAATGCGATCGGATTTTGACAAACATTTGAACTATGAAACTTGTAACAGGCCTGATATTAATGCTAATCTGGGGTTCCGGAGGATTCTCTGATTCAGCAGAAAAGAAGACAGATAAAGTAATTAAAAAGATTTGGGCAGATACGAATATCAAGAAATCACTGATTAACCTGTCTGATACCGGAATAACTGATGATATAGATATTGATAAAAAGAGGGTATACAAGATTACTACAGATAAAAACGAGACTTTCCTGTGCATATTATCAAAAGCAAAAGGAAGATTTGATTACTTTGAGTATGTTGTAATTATAGACAGTAATCTTAATATAACCAAGACAAAAATACTTATATACAACTCCAGCCATGGATATGAAATAACAAATAAGAGATGGTTAAAACAGTTTAACGGATCTGGTAAAACATTTAACTACGGAAAAAATATTGACGCTGTTTCTGGAGCAACATTTTCAGGAGAATCAATTACTAACGATATAAACACGATAAACCAAATTGCAAAACATTTAAAAAAGAAAGCTTTGATATAAAAAAAGGGGGCTGTGATATTCCAAGCCCCCTTTTTTTATATGATAGTATTTTATCTGCGTGCATTAAAGAATGCTGTTAAACCATCGGCAATTGCCTCAATACCATTCTGAAGAGGTTTCTTTGCCACCATCTTCATCATCATATTTAGTTCTGCCTTAAGAGTAAGTTTCATTTTTGTTTCATACGGAGCAGCCTCTTTTAACTGTACCCAGAAATTAAACTCAAATGGTGCTTTACCTGCTGAACTGATCTTAACTGTTTTCTTCTCAAAATCCTTCTCAACAAATTTTAGCGAAGCCTCTCCTACATTCTTTATTTTAAAGCTACAAACATCTCCTTCAACCTTCCAGTCCTCAACCTTGTCCTGAGGTATCATCGCTGTAAAGTTATTAAAATCAGACACAAAATTATATACGTCTTCTGTTGTAGCGTTTACTGTCTTTATTTTACTCTCAAATGTTGTCATAATCTATTTCTTCCATTTATCAGGAGCTTCACGCCACTCCTTCAATGTGTTTATATCTTCATCCTTAATATAATCATCTTTACATGCCAAATCAATCAAGGTATGATAGTTACTAAGAGTATCCAGTTTAACATTATGTTTCTTAAAGTTCTCTGTAGCAATATCAAAGCCATAAGTAAATATAGCCATCATACCCAACACCTCACATCCACGCTCTCTGAGCGCTTCAACGGCTTTAAGACTACTTCCTCCTGTAGATACAAGATCTTCTATAACCACAACCTTGCTACCGGGCTTAACCTCACCTTCAACAAGATTCTCAAGACCATGACCTTTTGCTGATGAACGTACATAAATAAAAGGAATATCCATTTGTTGTGCCACCAGCACTCCCTGAGCAATTGCTCCGGTAGCTACTCCGGCTATAACTTCAACTTCAGGATAGAGCTCCTTAATGCGCTCAACAAAGCTGTCACAGATAGTTGTTCGTACTTCCGGATACGATAATGTTTTCCGGTTATCACAATAAATAGGCGAATTCCAACCCGATGCCCATGTAAAATGATTTGTCGGGTTTAATTTTATTGCTTTAATTTGCAATAGCTTTTGTGCTATAATCTCTTCTTTATTCATCATAATAACGCAAATGTATAAAGTTTTTTTTAACGATAGGATTATTTTTTTGACAGACAAGAACGAATGGGGTAATAATCCTCAGTATAAAGGCATGTTCCTGAAGTACGATAACGAAGAGGAACTTTTCAGAGCTGTCAACTTTTTTATAAATTCAGGTAAGAATCCATCTCTTTATGTATACCATAACGATGTTGAGGAGCTATTTAACGTTTTCAGAATGATTTTTGAATACAGAGAGGCTGCCGGAGGCTTTGTTAGAAACAGCAACGACGAATCGCTGTTTATTTATCGGTTCGACAAATGGGATCTTCCGAAAGGTCATCTTGAGATTGACGAGACACCGGAGAAAGGAGCCGTACGTGAGGTTGAAGAGGAGTGCGGAATTACAGCTCCGGTAATTATTGATGAATTACCAAGTACTTACCACATATACATAATAAATCAGCGTAATATTCTTAAGAGAACTTACTGGTTTAATATGGAATACACCGGAAAAGAGAAACTGACTCCGCAAATTGACGAGGATATAGTAAAAGTTACATGGGTTAAGAATGAAGAGATATCAAACATACTGAGTAACACATATCCATCGTTAAATGATATTATAAAGCAGGCGTTGATGCATTAAGTTATCTGCGCCTTCTCCGGTTGGTGCGTCCAAGACTGGATCTTAAATCATTCTCAAATCCCTCTGACATAAGTCTTGTAGGAGATTTTAGCATTACTCCTTCTCTGTTCAGCAGGTAGAAAGTTGGGTACGATTTTACCATATATTTATCAAGCAGATCCGGATCTTCATCGCTGTATACAATCTGCCAGTTCTCATTCAGAACATCGCTCCACTCTCTCACCTGACCTCTGTCTTCGCCTCTGAAAACAAGTATTACCTTAAAGCTACGTGCATATTTACTATACATCATATCCAGCAGTTTAAGTTCATTGTATATCTCGCCTTTATAAGTGTTACAAAATCCTATAAGCACAAAATATCTGCCCTTATACATATCTGGCGTAACCTCTTTGCCTTTATCGTTTGTAAGCTTAAACTTATATGGTGTATAACCCGGTTTTACCCTTGTAAGCAGATCGTACACATTACTGCATAACTTCTTATGTCCATCAGCAATTGTTCTCTTCTCTATTGTTTGCAGCAGATTAATAAGATCAGGAAAAGCATACAGACGTTGATAACTCTCGTCATAAATCTGCTTAATCAGAATAAGTTCTTTAAGCTCTCTGTTTTTAAACCTCTTAACCTTATCCATCTCACTAAGTATACCATCAAGAGCACTCTCTCTTTCAAGAATCTTACCAATAGGTTTTCTGTCAATCATCTTACTGTTTCTGAAATACTCATCAAAATACTCATTAAACAGTGTCATATAACCTTCGTTATATCTGTCGGGCTTACTATTATTAAACAGATCGTAGGTTTTCTCCTTATATCTGTTCAGTTTAAGTTTATAATTAAGTAGTGCTATCTTACTTTTACTATATAATTTAAAATATCCGCTATTAATATCTGAATATTTTAGCTGCAGAGAATCTATTTTGTCAGGCAGGTCATCTATATTTCTGTTTCTGAAAATTTTTACCGAATACTCCGAGTATATACGCATATAATCAATATCAAAACCCAGAAGGCTACTGTTCAAATCTTTATTATTTGCGTTACTGAATCTGGCAGGAATAACTGTATACTGAAAATACGGATTCAATTCATCAAGCACAGTGCGCTCTTTTACCGGAGGCAACAGAAGTTCATACTCTTTACCAGGTTCAGCTACAAACCTCAGTTTATAGTTATCAACCACAATACGCATTGGTGTGGTTCTGTTAACCTTAAAATCAAATTCAAATCTGCCCGCTGAGTCAACAACAAGTTGCTTAACCTTAATTTCTCTGCCCGATATAGCATCTGATGCATCGTTAAGATAAAATGTAACTCCGGCATAACGTTTATCAACACCAAAAACTTTTGTGGTATCAGATGCCGACAATGTTATACTAAACAGAAATAGTATTGATATTATAAGATATCCTCTCATAGGTAAATAGTAAATAATGGTTTCCGGAAATATAACGCAAATATTAACAAAAGATTACATGCCCCGGACTACTCAATATCATCAACAGATATATTCAGCCCTTTTGGCAGAAACATACTTGCATCGCCACCATGTCTTATCACATCTCTTACAATTGTTGAGTTCACAGGAGTATGTTCCGGCGAAGTAAGTAAAAATACAGATTCTATATCGTTATTCATCTGTTTGTTTACCTGTGCTATTGCACGCTCATATTCAAAATCAGCAGCAGTACGCAATCCTCTTAAAAGATATTGTGCATTTATCTCTTTACAGTAATCAACAGTAAGTCCTGTATATGAATCAACAGTAACCTTTGACTCATCTGCAAATACTGTTTCAATCCACTTAATTCGTTTCTCTAACGAGAAAAAACCAGATTTAGCAGAGTTATAACCTATTGCTATAACTACCTTATCAAACATATTCAGTGCACGTCTTACTATTGCTTCGTGACCAACTGTAAATGGATCAAAAGATCCCGGAAAAACTGCTATTCGTTCCATTTCAGAATTATTTTATAGAGGTGTCGAAGGTAACTATTTTCCTTAACAAATCCTCGTATGCATTTATACTATATAATAGCAAACGTATATTTACAGCCCTCTTAAATGCTACAGTTTATCAATATTTGCACAATAAACAGGTTATATTCTAAAATCTGAATTCTGGTACTTAAATTTAATACAGAACCCTGTTTATTAAATCAGTAGTATCCATAATAGTTAAAAACCATTAACAAAACTTACCCCACAAAAGTTCCTATTCATCAATTAATTACTCATTTATAATATATTAAAGCATATAAAACATTTTATATTGAATTGTTTTAATACCTTTGCGCACTTATACAGAATCACATGAATTTCCGGCGGGGCATCCGGGAGGGATGTGCTTCGCAACGATAGAAATTGATATGATTAAGTTTGAAGAACTGGGACTTAGCACACCCGTAATGAGTGCTATTAGTGAGATGGGATATGTTGAACCATCTCCTGTGCAGGAAAAGGCGATACCATTTTTAATGGCAGAGGATCGCGATTTTGTCGCTCTTGCACAAACAGGAACAGGAAAAACAGCCGCATTTGGTCTTCCGGCAATTGAGAAGACTGACGTAAAGAACAGAAAAGCACAAACCCTTATTTTAAGTCCTACCCGCGAACTATGTTTACAAATTGTCGTTGAGCTTAACAAGTTTTGTAAGAATATTCCGGGAATAAAAGTAGTTGCAGTATATGGTGGAGCTCCGATATACGATCAGATAAGAAAACTGAACGATGGTGCACATTTTATAGTTGCTACTCCGGGACGTATGGTAGACCTTATTGAGAGAAAAAAGGTTGACCTTTCTCATATTAAAAGAGTTGTTCTTGACGAGGCTGATGAGATGCTTAACATGGGTTTCAGAGACGATCTGGACTCAATTCTTAAGGATACTCCAGAGACAAAAAATACCTGGCTTTTCTCAGCTACTATGCCACGTGAGGCTGAGAATATTGCAAACAGATATATGAATGAGCCGCATACTATTACCATGGGTAAGAAGAATGCGGGTACTGATAATGTAAATCACCTTTATTACAGAGTACAGGCAAGAGACAGATATCTTGCTCTTAAACGTGTAATGGATATTAACCCTGATATATATGGTATAATATTCTGTCGTACACGTCAGGAGACAAAAGATGTTGCTGAGAAACTTATTAAGGATGGTTATAATGCCGATGCTCTTCATGGTGACCTGTCGCAGGCTCAGCGTGATCTTGTAATGCGCAGATTCAGACTTAAAACACTTCAGATGCTTGTTGCTACTGATGTTGCAGCCAGAGGTATTGATGTTAATGACCTTACTCATGTTATTAACTACAATCTGCCGGACGATGTTGAGAACTATACTCACCGTAGTGGTAGAACAGGACGTGCTGGTAAGAAAGGTGTATCTATAAGCATTATACATAGTCGTGAGACTTCTAAAATCAGACAGATTGAGCATATCATTAAGCAGAAGTTTGATAATGCAAAGGTTCCAAACGGAGAAGAGGTTTGTGAGGCTCAGTTATTCAGTCTGATAAACAAGGTAAACAAAGCCGAAGTACAAGAGGAGAAGATTGCTCCTTATATGGAAAAGGTTATGGAAACTATTGGCGAACTACCTAAAGAGGATCTTGTAAAACGTTTTGTTGCAGCTGAATTTAACCGATTCCTTGAGTACTATAAAGATGCTCCGGATCTTAATATACCAGATAAGAGAGAGTATGACAGAGATGGTGGCAGAAGAGGTAGAGATGGTGACAGAAGAGATAGAGACAGAGGAAGAGGCAGATCAAGATCAAATGATAGTAACTATACTCGTTTCTTTATAAATCAGGGTGTAAAAGATGGCATGACCAAAAGAGATCTTATGGGAATGATCAATCGCGTTACACGCAGAAGAGATATTACTCTCGGACGTATTGATGTTATGAAGAACTTCTCGTTCTTTGAAGCTGATAAAGGTATGGAGAGCGATATTCTTAAATCGTTTAAGAATGCTGTAAATGATAATGAGAGACCTGTTGTTGTTGAGGTTGCTGGTGATCGTAAAGACGATAAGAGAAAAGGCAATAACGATTCAAGAAGAAAAGGTCCGTTTACCGGAGGACGCAGTGGCGAAAGAAAAGATTACAAAGACAGAAGGTCTGGTAACAGCGGCGGACGAAGAGAGTTCAGAAGAAAATACTAAATAGAATATATGCCTGTAGTGCTCTGAGTACTACAGGTTTTTTTTGCTCTCTGTAACTGATAACTACAAACAAACTCCCTCTTTTTTTGTATTATTATCAAAACTGACAATCATGAACAAACATAATATAAGGCAGTTTCTGTCTGATACATATCCTGAATTATCAGATCTGTTTAGCAGGACTGATACTCCTGAAATTGTTACTATTAAAACAGAGGGTATTCCTGAAGCAATGGTTACTGTAATAACAAACCAGATGTTATCAGGAAAAGCAGCAGCTACAATTGTAGGCAGGATTAAAGATATTGCTACAGATAGTAACAAACCTGTATGGCAGTTAAGCTATGATGAGTACCGTAAATGCGGATTAAGTAACAGCAAAGCAAATGCTGTAATTGCATTTAAAGAGTACTATCTGCAAAATAGAGATGATATTAACAACTGGTTTAAGGCAGATACTAATGAGGTTATAAAACAGATAACATCTGTAAAAGGTATTGGTATATGGTCTGCTACAATAATTGCAATGTTCTATCTGGGTAAAGAGGATCTGTTTCCTTATAACGACGGTACCCTTGTAAAAATAACCGGACGCATTGAGAAAAAGTTCAACATTAGTTTCGACCCGGAAAAGGCATCGCCATATAAAAGTTATCTGGCAATGTATATGTGGCAATTTGAGGATAATGGATTAATTTAAGCCTCATTTATAAAATAAATTTGTTTATACATTCCATGGAATATATCTTTGCAGTATATTTTATTAAATATTGCACAGGCTGATATTTCATCAATTTAACATGTGATATAATAAAAGAATAAGTTATATTAAGAGGTTTTTAGGAAAATTGTAAAGCTACAAATGGATTCAATTCAATATATAGAGAGACAAAGCAAGAAAATACGTAAAGAGGAAGTTCCCAGCAATAAAACACTTAAGTGGTTATACAACTCCAACTCCGGAAAGGTATCACTACACTTTATGTTTAAGCGTAAAATGTTATCGGCATTTGTTGGGCGTTATATGAGCAGTCCTCTGTCTAAAAAACGTATTGGCAGATTTATAAAACAGTATAACATTGATCTTACCCACTATAAAAAAGAGGCTTTCTCTGATTATAAAAACTTTAACGACTTTTTCTTCAGAGAGATAAGACCTGACAAACGACCACTTGGTGAGGAGATAGTGTCGCCGGCAGACGGAAAAGTACTTGCCTTTAACAAGGTATCTGATTCGTCGCTGTTTTTTGTTAAAGGATCAGAATTTACTCTTAATGAGTTTATAAGAGACAAACATATTGCTAGTAAGTATGCAAATGGTTCAATGGTAATCATTCGTCTTGCACCAACCGATTATCACCGTTTTCACTTTCCTGCAAATGGTACTGTGTCTGAATCAAAAAAAATTAAAGGACGTTACTTCTCTGTATCGCCTCTGGCACTAAAAAAGAGTCTTGAGATATTCTGCCAGAACAAACGCGAATACAGTATTCTGAACACCAGATCGGCTGGTGATATACTTATATCTGAGATTGGAGCAACAATGGTTGGATCAATAATACAGACATATAAAGCAGGCGATAAGGTTGAGAAAGGATCTGAAAAGGGTTACTTTGCATTTGGAGGATCAACAGTGGTACTGCTGTTTGAAGAGGGTAAAGTAGCAATTGATAACGATCTTATAGAGAATACAAGAAAAGGATACGAAACAACAGTAAAAATGGGCGAAAACATTGCCCGTAGTATATCGGAATAATATACAATTTACATTAGAATATTCATTCTGCACCCTGATAGTATTTAGATATTATCAGGGTGTATAGTATTCTGGATATTTACGTTTAATGACTCACCCCTCATACTTCTTATATCATATCTTAACAGATAATATCACGATACCCTCAACAACAATCTCACAGCGTGACCCGGACAGTATCACGACGTAGTCCTAACAATACAAAGGCTTTGTATTGCTGATGTAAAAACGTGATATTATAAATATACCTATAGGATAGATACAATACTTACATACTACAACAAAAAACAGGGCTCCCGAATTGCTTCGGAAACCCTGAATGGTATTTACACTTTTAGACTTTGCCTGTTAAGGCTATCACTACATTTACGGATCATATTCTTTTGCATCTGACCTGTAAATGCAGATCTACTCAATTTTGGTGTATCTGTTAATGATTGCACTTATTGTTCTTTTAACATCACTGGTTGTATATGCCGATAGTATTATATCATCCTTTTTATCGCTGTTAATATCAGAGACTACAATAAAGTCGTTACCATGTTTTAGTGGTATATCATTGTCAGGAAATAGTGTCTGTTTGCTATCCTCAAACGTATCGCCGCTTTTATTATTATATATACTCACATAGTGTTTAAAACCTTTACAATATGAGGTTATAAGCTCTGCTATTTTGTCACCATCTGTATCGCACCAGTTTACAGCTCCGTTTTCCATCTCAGGCAGATCAAAAATCTTTACCATTTTGCCTTTCATCTGTTTATACACCCCTCTGTCGGTACCACTTCCTATAAGAGCTATATCAATGTGTCCGTCTGCATTAAGATCTGTATAAGCAGCCATATAAACATTATTAAATGAGTATAACTCATTAAGCTTACCATTAATATTTGCATACACATAGTACTTACGTTCAGGGAAGTTATAAAACGATATATCCGGTGTTTTATCTCCGTTTACATCCAGTATTTTTACGTCTGATATTACTTTTGAACCAAGAAGTGTCTGAGCCGGTTCGAACTCTGTTCCTCCTTTACACTTATATAGCAACAATCCCTTATCGGTTGATGCAAGTATATCTTGTTTGTTATCGCTGTTAAAATCACTAAACCAGAAATTTTTAATCTCCTCTTTAAACTTTATACTCTTATCAGGTTCCATGGTTTTTCCTGCACTGTTTTTGTAAAAGTGCAACTCTTGTTCGCCACCACTAACAGATGCTGTTTGTTTAGTCTGAATAACCAGATCATTATATCCATCGTTATTATAATCTACCACAGCATAATTATGTATATTAAGCTTTTTAAAATCGCTGTTCATATCTATCTGTGTAAACTTTCCGTCTCCTGAATTTCTGAATACAGTTAGTGTGTTATTGGTAAAAAAGAAATTTATTCTCTTTAGATCTAACAGTATAAGGTCATTATGGCTATCGTTGTCTATATCAATAACCACAATATCTTCCGGCGATCCTTTAAATGTCAGATTAACATCCTCTATAACAAGATTTGTTTTATACTTAATAACCTTGTTATTATCTTTTTTATCGTTTGTGTTATCTTTTTCTGTTTTAGGGTCGTCTTTCTCACAACCAAAAAGCATGGCCATAATTACAACCACAACAATTCCTCTTATCATTTTGGTAATGGTTTTTAACTGTTCTGTATAATTTAAAATAAGAACAGTATCAGGTTAATAATTTGTTGTTATGGTTTTTGTTATACAGTGTGTAAAATATCTTACAGAAACAGAAGTTTAAGATAGCCTGCACTAAGTTTTTAACAACTTAAGCACAGGCTTTGCCCTAACTATTAACTACAGTTAAAACATGAAACGCACTCACAACCAATCTTTGCTAAAAAAATGAGAACCCATAGCAAAGTATCTATAAACTTGCTCAGAAATAATATTTAAACGGATTAACTGTAATCACCTCAGATAATATACTACTGTGCAGTTCACTTATCAGATGACGATATACTGTTGTTGAAAACTCCTTAAATGAGAAACAACAGACAGCTGTTACTACCAACAGAGTAATTATACATGTAACAATCAGTCTCTTTTTCATAATGCATTGATTATTAAAAGATACTTTGCCTCCTGACAGCGAATAAACCTGTCAGGGGCAAAGTTTTACTTATGCTCTAACCTTATAATATTACGTTAAAACATGAAGACGCACTATTGTTAATATTTTTGATATGTATATTCGATACGGCTAATTCTTCTGGTCTCATCGTATGTTGGTTTATCAGATCTCTCATCTGAGTCCCAGAAATATTTAACCTCTTTAACTACCTTCTCTTTCTTCTCATCAAGTGTAACATCTACCCATAATTTATTAACAAAACCTCCTTTATCATCAGGCTCTGCAATAACCTTATGGTAATCTTTTCTGTTGAAAGGATTATAAACGTACTTTATCCTTCTAAGATGTCTTAGCTTACCATCTGTATATGTATTATATATATTCTCCTCAGCCACTCTTCCGGCACCGTCGTACTTATAAACGTGTTTATTGTAGAACAATCCTGAAGATTTAACACCTCTTATATACTCCTTTACTCTTCCCTCGCTATCATACACATAAACATTCTTAAGGTTAGGGTTAAGTACCTCTGCTACTAACTTGCCATCTGCATTATATTCACAAACAAACTTATCACGATCATTTCTTGTAAAGAAATCAAGAACATCTCCGGTTTTATATGTATAGTCATATCTGAACGTAAGCTTAGGCACACCCTCTCTGTACAGGTATGTGATCTTCTTTATTAATCTGGTTTTGTTACCAGGTGTAGTTATAATAAAGTATGCGTAACCAAAATCGGCAGGTGTACTGTTTTTTGTACTCAATACCTCTACAACTACCTCTGTTCTTTTATCTTTCTGTATACTAAAATCTATTGCAAGAGGTGTTTTTACTTTAGGTGCCAATACAGAGCCCTTTACCGGAGCTGCAAAAATTGTTTTGTTATCCTTATCCTGTAACGAGAAGTGCTCAAGTTTATATCCGCTTCCTGTCTTAAGCTTCACATCCTCCGTAGAGAAGTTTGAACTACCCCAGTTAACAACCTTAACCTCTTTAAGGTTAAAACCATCAACTGTTTTCCCGTTTTGGCTTATTGTTAATGTTACTTTGGTTGCATCTGACAATTTATAATCAGCATCGGCAACTGCTCTTTTTACTGCAGAACTAATTGTTCCTAAATTCAAATAACCTTCGCTCTCCTTGTTTGCAGCATCGTCTTTTGTACAGCTAACAAGCGTACCACATAACAATGCAGCAATAATGATAAAATAAAATCTCATTGTAAATTCCTTTAAAATGTAAAACAACAGCTACATGCTGTATAATATAATATGTACAGAGCAAATATAGGTGCTTACTCACGCTCAGATTTATACATTACAGTATAACTTGTATACATTTTGTTCTACCTTATATTTCTGAACTGCTTTGGTGTTATCCCCTCAACCTGCTTAAACAGTTTTGAGTAGTACTGAGTATACTGAAAACCCATTCTGAATGCCACCTCAGATACTGTTAATTCAGGTTTTAATAACAGATTTTTAGACTCATCAATAACAGTATGATTAATAAATTTCTGTAACGATAATCCTGTCTCCTCTTTTATTCCCCTCTTAAGATTGGTCTTCATGAGTTTAAGTCTGTCGGCAATAACATCAATATTAGGTATTCCTTCGCGTTCTAAAATTCCGGCTTCAACACAATCTGCTAAGTAGTTTTTTATAGTTGCAGACAATTTTTTTCTTACCGTAACGGCTCCTTTATATTGCTTATCGTATATCCTTTGCGAATAGTTAAGAAGCAGCTTTATATATGATACACATATATCAAAACTCATAATCTCATCTGAGTTCTCATACTCCTTGTATATATTACTCATTAAACTGAGTAAAACATCTTTCTCAACCTTTGATATCTGCAACGGATGGTTTACCGGATAGGATAAAGCATTATAATTATTAATACTATCTGCTATACAGCTTCCTTCAAGCAATCTTTTATGAAAAAGAAAGATGTAGCCTTCCGGTTTAAGTTCAACATTATTCCACTCAAATATCTGTCCGGGTGCAATCATGTTAAGGTCGCCTGAACTGTAATTGTATTCAGATCTGCCATATCTGATATCGCCCTTTTCAATATAGTTTAAGCCTATAATGTAGAAATCAAATGTTATCTTATCCGACGACTTCTTTACCTCCTTTACAATGTCTGATTTCATATCGAGAATATATATATCAGACAACTTATTCTGTGGCAGATTTATATATTCCAGATACTCTGAAATCTCTTTAAAATGAATCATAATACTATAATTTGTTGGTGTGTGTCTGTTGTTGTGGGTTTATAGTATATAAGTTATTGTTTCTGTTTCTTTAAGTTACTTATTATTATTCCTGTTATAATTAAAACTCCGCTTACAAAGTGTGTTAATCCTACTCCCTCATTAAGAACAGCCCATGCAAGTAATCCGCTGAACAGTGGTAGTGTATAATATACCATGCCCGATTTTGAGGGACCTATATACTGTACCGCACTGTTCCATAAAATAAAAGCAATAAGCGATGCAAATACCCCCACGTATACTACTGACAGTACTACTGTTGTGGTATACTCTATAGCCGGAGTTGTAAAAAACTCATATATATAGAGCGGGATAAGTGCTATAAGGCCTGTTACAAATGTTGAGTATTGGAGTAAAAATATGTTTATATCCTTAGGTTTTCGTCTGAGTAGTGTACTATACACAGCAAATATTATAGCTGCAAGTAACATCCACAAATCGCCGGGTTGAAAGGTAAAACTCATTAACAGCTTTACAGAACCTTTTGTTATTATGCCTACAACACCCGTTAAAACAACTATCAGTCCTGTTATCTTTACCACTGTAATTCTCTCATTCAGAACAAAACGAGATATAATCAGTACAAACACAGGAAATGTTATTGATATCAGCGACAAGTTAAGCGCAGTAGTTGTGCGGGCAGCATAATACACTATGGTATTAAACATGGTTACGCCAAGCAACGACACAATAAGCAGATAAACAAAGTTTTTTTTAACAATATTAAAATCTCTAATTGTACCACGAAGAGCAAACGGAGTAAAAACCAATACCGCAACACTCCACCTTAAAAAAGCCAGAGTAACAGGCGGAACAGAATCTGATACACCTCTTGCTATAACAAAATTACCAGCCCATAAGGCAGTAGCCAAAAGCGCACAGATATAGCCGATAATATTTCTGTTACCTGTTAAGAAGCTCATTTACTTGTAGATTAACGCACATTTAAGCAGGTAAAAATAATACTCTGCTTAAATTAAATGTTATACATTTAGGCAAATATGTTATAAATTTAAGCCTCTTAATTTAACTATATAAGTATAATCATGATTTCGTACATTGCTGAATATTATGAGCTACAGATAGTATATCAACAATTAATCCAAGGTCTTTAATCAAATTAGCATCTAATTCTGAAGTCATATCCATCTCAAGAAACACTGACTCTATCGGAACTCCTATATTAATATTAGTTAAGCTGTAGTTTACAATTAAGTTATCACCATAATGATCTAAAACCTCATCCAGATATGATTTTATAACAGACTCTTCTGCCTTATTTCTGAATATAATACGTATAAAAATTCCATCAAAAACTTTTTTAAACATACTCTTAAGATGTAATTCTGATATACGTATCTTATAATCTGCTCCATCCAGAATTATTCCATCATCCTCTGTATATCTTTCAAATGATTTAAACAGACCACTATTAACAATCTGTTTTCTACTAGTTTTAAACAGAGGCTTATACACAAATCTATTATCAATATCGTAAATAGACTCTCTTACAATCTCATATTTATATCTTCTCTTTCCCTTTTTTCGTATTCCCAGAGGAGCAAATGCAGGTGGTTTTGTTCGTATTATCTCTATAAATATTGCCCCAACAGGAATTGCCAGAGAGCCGTAAAGAAGATAATCATCTCCTCCTATCTCCAAAAATATCTTATGACAACCATATAGATAACAAAAGATAATCATAATTATGTATCCTATCTTATACTTCTTTCCCAGATCAATTATTTTGGCTTTATCTTTTGAAAACTCTTTTAATTTAGGCTCTATAACCTCATCAACATAGGCACTAAAATCGGCTTTATCAATTATCATAAGATGTTCTAAATAGTTCAGATGCCGAAGATATATAATTTATACATGTTATAACTATTCATAAACAAAAAAGGGAGACCGTTTTCAGCCTCCCCTTAAGTTAACAACAAATTAAATCTCTGATATTAAACCCTCTTATCATCACTTGCTTTAATATCCTCAATCTTTATAGTACAACACTTTGATGATTCAACCTTTGTTCCGTACTCTTTTGCATCTTCTATCTTTATACTACAACAATCTTTACTCTTTTTTGTCTTTTTAAACAATCCCATAACACACTGTTTTAAACTATTACATAATTATATTAAACGTATATCCTGATATTACCGCAACAAGGAATATAACAGCTATAAATGATATAAGTAATTTACGCTTAAATATCTTTGCCAACATTGTCATTTCAGGTATTGCCATTCCGGCACCACCAATTATAAGTGCTATTGCTGTACCCATTCCAACACCCTTTGATATTAACGACATTGCTATAGGTATAGCTGTCTCTGCTCTGATATACAGTGGTATTCCTACAACCGATGCCAATGGTACAGCAAAGAAATTATCATCGCCGGCATATTTAGCTATAGTCTCACCCTTTGGCAAATAACCATATATTGCTGCTCCAATACCAACACCAATAAACAGATACGGAAGTATTGGTCGTAACGAATCCCATCCTACCTTTAACGATAAGCTCATTTTCTTACCTATTGAGAACTTACGTCTTGAGTCGATACCATCATTAACGCCATTTGCCCCACCAGAAACACGCACTGCTTTTACGTACTTGGCAAATCCTGCCTTCTCCAGCAGAAAACCAAATACAACAGACAGAACAAAGGCAAGAACAAAGTAGATAGCAGCATTCTTAACACCCACTGTAGCAGCCAGCATGGCAACAATTATCGGGTTCAGAAGTGGCGACGATATTAGAAACGACATCACCGACCCAAATGGTAATTTAGCATTCAGGAATCCTACCGTCATTGGGATAGTAGAGCATGCACAGAATGGTGTTACAGCACCAAAAACTGCGGCAGCAATATTCCCGATAACACCTCTGCCCTGAAACAACTTTTGTAGTTTGTTCTGATTTACATGAATCATTATATACTCTATAATAGCAGTAATAGCTATAAACAGTATAAACAACTCAATTGTAATAAAAATAAAGTTTCCTATGGTCATGGTTAATCCCTGATAAAATGGAGTTTCGCTAACACCCATAAAACCATAAAAGAAATCTCTGATTAAGTTTATTAACCCCTCTTGCATAATTTATATTATTAAACTGTTTTGCTTTTGGTATGAAGACGCAAAACAGTTTAAAAAGACACATATGGTTACCAAATTTTATATGTGCACCAAAAAAGAGTGTCGCTTATACTATGTGTAACATGTACTATACGGCTCAAAAACAGCTATTCAGCTTATCATTATAGTATCTGTTAAAAGATTTTTCAGCCTGTTCCTCTGCCCACTTCTCTAAACCCATCTTCTTAATCATACATAGGTTATATACCTTAAGATTATGTGGAAATCTGGTTGCTCCGTCTGCCAAAGGATGTAATCTGTTACACGGAAAATCATTACAATCGCTACAGAACACGACACTATTATCTGAGGCACACTTGTATATTGCACAGTGTTTATTATAGCCTAATATCTCAAGTATATTACACTCTCCTTTTATACTACGGCATCCTTTGCAAACAACTTTATCTTCGGGTAAATGGTAACGCTCTGCCAGTTGTTGTCTGTAGTTTTTATCATTTAAAGCAATGTAAAACGGACAGTTAAAACAGTCTCTTCCGCATGGTGCAGTAAGTTTTTTATAATCTATCTTCTCCATAATAAAATAAGTTTATACCTATTTAGTGGAGAGGATTCTGGTTATGTGACATCTTAACCTGAAATAAATTCGAGCCAGTAGTTTTTTCTCGGAAGCACCTTCTCTGACTCCTGAAATATCTTTATCATATCAACAGCATCAGACAACACCTTATACTCTCTTTTAAGATCTACATCTACAATATGTTTACGCATACGGCATCTGCAACGCCCATTCTCATTATACAGAAAGCAGTCGCGTTTCATAAAGTGTTTAACCTTTGTTACTGAGCGTGAAGAAACCTTGCGTACAGCCTCATCGTTCATCTCCATAATCTCAGCAACCTGATTATAATCTAAACCAATAAGGGTTCTGAATACAAATATTAAACGCGCACTATTTGTAAGACAATGGCAAAAGGCTGTTAAACAGTAATCGCACTGCTCTTTAGCCCACTGTTTCCTATTGCTCTCATCTCCGGTATAGTCAATGGGTTCTCTGTTAAAGTGTTCATTATATTGCCTGTAACTTATAATGCGTTCATCAGCCGAATATCTCAGAATAGTACGTCGTGCAATTGTATATAACCATGTTGATATATCAGATCTGCCGGCAAAAGAGTCGATACTTTTTAATACCTGATACCACACCTCTTGTGCCGCATCCTGAGCCTTATCTTTGTCAATTATCATTCTATGAGCAAGCGCAGATACCTTAGCTCCGTATCTGTTTACAAGCTGATGGATATCTATTTCAGATGTTATGTTTGGAATAGTCATTACAAATTATCTATCTAATAGCTACGCATTGTTTTGTGGTCTGTTTTATTTTGTTGTTTGCCTTCCCATTTTCGTGAGAACACTGTCAACAGGTTCCCATAATTCAATTTTATTTCCATCAGAATCCAATATGTGTACAAATTTACCATAGTCATATGTTGCAATTTCATCTAAAATTCTGACTCCATTACTTTTTAATTTTCGTACTAATCCTTCGATATTCTGTACCCTATAGTTTATCATAAATTCTTTTTCTGAAGGGGCAAAATAATCTGTAGAATCCTGAAAGACATCCCAATTTAAATAATTAACTTCTTCAGGGCTATTTGCATTCCTAAATTCAAACGGAGAACCATAATCATCAACTGCAAGACCTAAGTTATCCCGATACCATTCTTTCATTTTTTGAGGACTACTCGATTTAAAAAATATTCCTCCAATTCCTGTAACTTTCGGAACGGTATCCATTGATCCTACAAGTTCTCTTTTCTCTTCCTCTATATTATTCTTTTTATTCTCTTCTTGATTACAACTTATCAAAGTCAAGACTAATATTATAAAGCTAATGGATTGTCTCATCATATATCGTTATTATACCGTTCTTTAACTACCACACAACCGTGAATAAATGGCAAACAGGCAATTGTATTGCTATAAAACCGGGATAAAGTTTAAGTGGGCTGCAACTTTTATTTTACCACTATAACACCTATTTGCTATATATTAATTATATACTTAATATCAAAGCATTATAACACACTATTGATATAAGAGGCGTAAATATATACATTTTTACGTTAAAACAAAGTATCCATATATTTAATTGAGTAACAGATTAATCTGATAATGCATTCCTGACATGAAAAATGGCTTCTGATATAGCTATCTCACGCTCAATATAACCCTCGCCAACACCTTTATAAATTGTAACACTGGCGTTGGTTATAACTACCTGAAACTCCTCTGCATTCTCACATTTATTATCTTTTAACAACTCCCAGTTAAAGTCACGCAGTGTCTCTCCGGCAGGAATGGTCCAGTTTCCTATATGTGTTGTTTTAAAGTCGGTATCGTCTGTAGAAATATGGCGTAGTTCAAGGCTAAAACTAACAGCCACAGGCATTGCATGAGATAGTTTTACGGTAAACAGCGCATCGTCTGACTCATGTATTGATATATCATTTATCTGTAAACACGACTCTACATCAATAGCATTCGATTCACTTGTCCATACTGTACCACCATCGCAATATGTTTCGCCTTTAACAGTGTATCTGCCAGACATTGCCACGTTAAACTGATCTGTGTCGCCCGGTATCTCAACACCATTCCGGTACCATTTATATCTTATGAAACCACCATTTGTAATACGTATCTCAATATCGCCTGCACAAAAGTTACCTCCCTCAATTGTTGGTAATCCGTCTATTCGTGGTTTATCGCCAAAACCTGAGAAGAATCCGGCAGCTCCTCTTACTCCACTCTGTAATACAAGTGCAACATTCAGCGCTCCGGTAGATACAACCTCATAGTTCTGACTTGACAACGAGGACAGAAAACTGTTATTTACATCGTATAACTCCCAGTACTGATTACCTGATATTGACTTTGCATTGTTAAGCTTTATACCATTAACCTTTACCTCTGCCCCCTTACGTGTACTGATCATAAGCGATCTGTCCATTGTATGATCAATATCAAGTGTGTTACCATGCGATATTAATGCGCTTCGGTCTGCCGTACATTTTAGCGGAGGAAGAAACACCATACCTGCATTATCTTTATGGTCAGGATGTCCTACAAGCGACTGATAAACATAAACAGGTTTGTCAGATTCAAGATACATAGCATTATCCTGATATTTCCTGTGATCGAGAACAGTGTATGCTCCCTTGTTAAGAGTAACAGGTGCTGCGCCATTAACCTTAACGCTTGTATTATCTGTTGTTGCAATTACTATCACTTTTTCGGCATTCTTACCCGTTTCATGATCCGGTCTCGATGGATTTTCATTCTCCTCTCTGCCCTGTCCTTGTAACACAATATACTCTGTTCCAACGTTATTAACAGGTACAATCTGATCTACCCCAACATCGCGTCTGTTATCGCCGGTAATTGCGCACCACGATCCGCATGTTACAGCAATGGGTTTATCTGATTTTATCTCTGTTCCGTTCATATGGTTTCTGTCCTGATAGTATGCATTGTTTATTGACCCGTTAACACGCCACTTATCGTGCCTTATAGCTATTGTATAAGTCTCATTTGCATTCAGTACAGTGGTTATTTTTGTATCGCCCTGAGTAGTGCCATAATCGCGCAGTGCAAGTCCGTGAGGGTTCTCAAATGTTATCTCTGTATTATCCTGAGTTGCCATTACTGATATAAATGCAGATCCACGCTCCTTATTACTCTGTCTGTTATCTATAACCGACCAGGAGTGCCCGCTAAAGAAGTGAAATCCCAAACCTACTGTACCTTTAGATGTTATAAGGGTTCCCTGTGCTCTAGACTGATGTCGTTCACTTACATATATAGGTTTATCGGCCTCTATACGTAATCCCTCGCCCTGAATAGGTTTTCCTGTCTGATTCCACGTTACCAGTCCGTGTATATTGGTCTCAATATGCGACGAACCAATTGAAGCATTTCCCTCTGACCAGATACCCGGATTGTTCTTATTTATTATCAACGAGTGCAACAGGTTATCACCTGAGTATATCTTAACACTCACATTACTCTCCTCAAACGTTGAGAAGAACAGTGTCTGTTTTCCCCTGTCGTTACCTCCTGCTGTAGTACAAAACAGTGGTGGCAGGAAATGTAGTGTATCAACCTGTGAGTATAAAAACTGGCAAAGCAATAGCAGAGCAAATAGCAGATTATATTTTCTCATAAACAAACATTTATAACATGTACTATTGCTGAATGCTTTTGCCGGTGTCAGGTAGCAATATATACTGTCAGAATACTATAAATTTTTTAAGCGCGCAAATATAGTTATTCTGTGTTAAAACAGAACATATATATACCGGTTGTGTTATTTTTTATTTACCGTATGGTTAATACCTGCTATTGTGTTAATTAATAATCCCGGATATATCAGATTATATCCGGGATTATACTCTACAGATTAAAGTAGTATGAGTATCCTAGTTGTATCTGGCTATAACCAAGCCTTGCACCATCTCTTAGCGCACCTGAGTATCTGTATCTGAAAAACAGTTTACCGCGTGTATTTGCTGTTGGCGAGTATCCTGCCATTACCGACAGAGTATAGTAAGGATCGTTAAACACATTCTTAACTCCTTTCTGTGAATCGTATTTACGCAACTGTTTTACATCTGAATCTAACAGCCTTGTGAACTTTACAGAACCATCTATACATACAAAGTACCTCTCATCTGTCTGTACCTTAAATTTAACCTTTGGTTCTAGTATAACCACATCTAAACCGGAATCGCTCTTTTTAATAGTGTCTGATATACCCGATCTTGAGTAGTAGGCACCAAAATCAATATACATATCACTCTTTAATCCTGATATATGAAACATTTGAAGATTAAAGTCAGCTCCAACCTTGTATATCTGATGGCGCATAAGATCAAGTGTATTTATATATTTATTATCGCCGGATATAAGAGGTACAGCATATTTATTATTATCCTCAAGTTTAGATAGAGTAAAAGTGGGTTTTATATAAGTAAAGAAGCCTGTATATCCACCAAAAAAACCATAGTACTTTCTTGGAGACAGAAACATTTTTTTATCAAACTCTGTCTGAACCAATCCGTTTGCTTTTGTTCCGTCGATACCAACAAAATCACTAAAAATTTTAAATTCAAAAAGTCTCTCAGATGTCTGTCTGAATAGTTTTACCTCATCTCCATTTCTCTTTCCTTTAACAACCATAAATGTTGTATCTGCCGGGCTAACATCTCTGCGTTTGTTTTTAAGTTCGGGTCTGTAAAATGTAAAGATATCTCTTAATTTAACACTGTATATCTTACCATTAATATTTGCAAACAATACCCCTTTTTCTCTTGTTCTCTCAATCTCTTTTAATGTAGAAATACCATACGGAGCTTTGTTGATAAGTGTAATATGTTTATCCTGTTTATATTTATCATTCTCCTGTTCATTTAGGTATTCAAGGGTACAGAACACCATTATACGCTCAATAAATGTTTCTGTTATCTCTACGTTTACTGAGTCTATATTTGCTTTTATTACAATGTTATAATTAAAATACTCTTTGTACTCATTTTTATTTAAAATCACTTTTTCCTTTTTTAGAGAATCAACTTCCTTTTGTAATGGTTCCTTTATCTTCTCTATTTGTTTCTTTCTATTGTCACTTGAAGGGCTAAATTTTGCTACAATGTGATTGGTTGATTTAACAAACTCAGAATCATCAGTAGTATCATTTAGAACAGCATATATCAGATCTTTTTCATATTTTCTGAGTTCAACAAGATATTTATATTGCAATAATGGTCTGAAGTCCCCTGTTAATGCACTATCCGGTATATTTAAGACATTATAGGTTTTCTTCTCAAACAAAAGCTCCTCTATAATATCCATATCTACTCTTTTCTCAACTCTTTTTATCTCTCTGTATACAAGCTCCTGTAAATCATTATAATCTCTCGTACTATTATTCAATATATTCAATTCACTATCCAACTCTGATAGTTCTTTTTCTAATATTGCTAACTTTTTATCAGCATTATCTAGCTTTGATTGATAACTTTTTACAGAGCCTATAGTTTCATAATAGTTTATTATATGCTGTACTTTTGTATAGATATTATCATCATATTTTCCTGATTCAGGTTTAACAAATAATCCAACACTCTGTTTTGCAGCCTTTTTATAATCCTTAAAATCTCCCTTAATCAGGTATACATAATCAGACTTGAATCCCATTACACCAGCCAATGATCTGTTTTTCACCTTTGGTATCAATAGTGTCTTACCCTTTACCTCATAAAACAGTCTGCCTACCTCCATAGTAAACTTACTATACCTAATATCAATATAGTTACTCCGTATTGCTTTTAAAACAGTTTTGTATTCCCAACTGTATAGTTTTATTGGCTCCCCCTCCTGAAATGTAATTGTAAAGATATCATCATCATGTTTTACCTCTACAGATTTTGTGTGATCGTTGAACAGATGATCTTTAAACAGAACCTCTTGTGCATAGCCATTTATACAGCAATACATCATAATAAGAAATAGTAGTTTTCTCATGATCTTTAATTTTTAGGTTTAATAATTAATAAGAATATATATGTCCAGATAAATCCCGGAGCAGATTCAAAAGTTTAGGTATTTATACCCACTAAAGTAGTTGTTATATTCTGAAATCACAATTATTTTAACACAAATCGGTTATTGTAAAGATATTTTCAACACAACATATACAAAAAATCCGGGGCACTACACCCCGGATTATCTGCAAAAATCTGTAATTAGTATTACACTTATTCAACCACCAGTTTAGATGATCCTAAAAGTCTCTTATTATTATATACTGATACTGTATATACTCCTGCGCTACACTTAGAGGTGTTAATAAACCCGTTAAGTGTTGTTTGTGTTGTTCTGTAAACAACAGCACCATTCATACTTACAATAACAATATCGTATCTCTTAACACTCTTTGAGTTATCAAGTATCTGTAGCTGAACTTTCTCGCCACTGCTAACAAGGTTAGGATAAAGTTTAAGTGCAATATCGCTCTCGTTATCAGTACCACCAAAATCTATTCTGTAAGGTGCACCTATGTTACCCACAGCCTGATCGTTTTGATAGTTAAGCGTTTGTGTTGCTATAAACTCCTCTCCGGTTTTGTTATCAACAAGTCTGAACGATATCTCGTCTGACGATCCTTCTGCTGCTTTAAGCATAAAGAACTGATTTGTTTTGTATACCTTATCATCTGCTTTAATAAAGTTACGTGCAACAACCTCATTGTTAATAACTGCCTCAACAGAATATCTCTCGGTATCAATTGTGCGTCCATTAAGGTAAGCCTGACTAATAAGTGTCATTGTATTTGGCTCTACACGTACAGTTCTGCTTGCCTGAGTAACTGACTGCTCAGGTATTAGTGTTCTCTCCTGCGAATGAACACCCTGAGCTATAATATATCTGCCACTCTGTCCTACAAGTAACTGATGATATTCAGGTTTAACAATTGTCTTCTTAAATTTGAATCCGCTACCTGTCCAGTTATAGTTAAAGTTATCAACATTAACCTCACTCATCAGTTTAGAGTAGTTGTATCTGTATACCACAACATTATTTCTGTCGCGTACCTCAAGTACTGCATCTGTAAACTCAACATCCGGTGCAGGATGCGAATTAAGTGCAGGTGTATAAGCATCTGATCTTACAAAGAACTGTAAGTGGTTCTTCAAAAAGTCTGTTGCTGATACGTTTGCATCTGACAGGTTAATTGATATTGGTGTGTATTCTGATCCTGAACTTACATTAAATGCGTGATCTAATATTGCATTAGGAACACCTGCCTGGTTGTTTGCAATATAACCTTCGGCAACATCGCCACCAATAATTATATGTGCTTTAACCTGACTTGCTGCACTATTTTGTAGTCTTGCATTAACCGTAAATGTAAGTTTCATATCCTCAGATATAACAGGCGATTGAATTGTGTTAGGATTATATAACTCATATCCTTTACCCGGTTCAATCATTATCAGGTTACCAGTCCATGAGCTCTTATCGTCGGCAAGTACTGCAAACTGATCTTCGTGACGAATAACCACTCCACCGTTAACCTCATCGCGGTTAATTGCATTCTCTATATCAACAGAGTTATTATTGTGTACTGCAACCCAGTTATAACGTCTGTTTGAGTAGTCGTTAAGTGCTACAGGATAGCTGTTGCTAACAATATCTCCTTTAACCTTTACAACATTGTCGTTATCAACATATATCTTATATGCTTTGTTAACATCAATAGTTGAAAGTGATCCGCTCCACTGCGATGTTGCAGGGTTATACTCACTGAATCCATTCTTAATATTCTTTATCTGTGTATTAGGATACTCTATTCCTGACAGAATCATATTAAGAGAACTCTGTTTTGGCTGAACATTGAATGATACAAAGTTCCACCCTTTAGTAAGAGCAATTGATTGCTCTGCACCATTTGCATGTAGTATATATGGAGCTGTTTTGTTACCCTTAACTGTATTTGCCTCAAATGTTAATGTCTCTTTTGCCGAGTAGTATATACTCTCTGAAGCATCCCACATTTTAAAGCTTATTTCAGGGTTATTAATATCAGACTC
This sequence comes from Bacteroidales bacterium, assembly GCA_025210735.1. Lineage (GTDB taxonomy): Bacteria > Bacteroidota > Bacteroidia > Bacteroidales > UBA6680 > UBA6680. The sequence continues at coordinate 65,944 of JAOARD010000011.1, read as the reverse complement.
TATAGTTACAAATGCAATGTGTCTGTTTGCTGAAACATCAAAATATATCTTAGATGTTCCTGCCACTTTCCCGTTGATATAGGCCGTAATAAAGTCGCGCTCATCTGTTGACAGAGGAACATCTGTTGTAGCCGAAGGTGTAAACTGTGCCATAAGGTGCATACGGTAGCTCTTGTTATCAGGCTGCTCTACATCCGGTGCCACAGATTTAACTCTGATTGTAAGCTGTAGTGTTTTATAATATACCTTAGTGCCTTTTGTTATCTTAACCATTACCGATCCGTCAAACGTACCAACAGGTATATCCTGATTGTTGTTTATATCAAACTGTACAGGATATTCTCCTCCGGCAGGTATAACGCCACTGTTGTATTGTGGTGTAATATATGTGCTAAGTGTATTTGATACTATCTCAAACTCTGCATCTTCTACTCCACGGTTTATTAATGCTGCTTCAAACTCAGAAGAGCGTCCTTTTACAAGTATTACTACTTTGTTAGGTACTTTCCATGTTGCCTCAGCACGATCAAGTGTCATTGTATAAACCTTATCTGTTGTAAGAGTTTCGCCCTCTGTATCAAGTGTTGCACCCGATTCGAATATTACGTTATACTTAAATCCTTCGTATGTATCAGCATCAGGTATATCAATTACTGCAACGTTATTGTTTATTACAGCATTCACATACTGCTGTTCTATAATCGCATTGCCAGACTCTTCAAGTAACTGAACACGTACTGTTGATGATGCTAATGGCTTAGAGAATGTAACCTGGAAGCTCTCTGATCTTAACCATCCGTTCTCAAGGTTTGTATCAACTGCTACAAACGGGTTATGATCTATAACTCCCTCTATTACATTAGAGTAGTTTGCTACATTAAGTTTAGAGCAGTATGTCTTTGCTCTAACAAAGTAACGTCCCGCATCCATAGTGTCTACTCTTACATTCATGTGTTTCTTAGGGAATTCACCAACATTTGCAGATGTAATATAAACCAGACGACTCCAGTCGTTATTACCTGCTTTGCGGTATTGAATCTCTATAGAGCTCATGTTTGTTGAGTTAGGATCGAATCCTTTTATGATAAGCGGCAGATCTCTGTCGGTTGTTGTGTTTACAACCCAGTTATCTGAAGGCGATTCTATCTCTATAGGATCGCAGCTTGACTCCCATGAAGCAAATAGTTTCAGTTTTGTAACATTTGCCGGAGATTTTTCAAGCTCCTTCTCTACTGCCTTAAGCAGATCTTCTGATTGATAGATACTTGCAAAACACTCAGGTGTAACAACAAGCTCAATTGGTAACGATCTTGTTTCTGATCCCGGAGTAACACTTATAATGTACTCATTTGAACCATCTGCAGGAAGATAGAACGGATCTGTTGATCCTAACGGGTTAACAGAGTTTGCTCCTACAGATATTGTAGATCCGTCGTTTAATCCGGTAAGAGAATTTATACTGTATATACGCCCCTCCTCGCTCTGGCTGTCGTTATCTATTCTTATCTTAAATGTTGCAGGCTTACCTACAGGAAGATTTCTGAGCTCAGGGTTAGATATAACTGTAATTTTTGCCCTGTCGCGCGTTTGAGTTCCCGGTTCTGTAGGACAACTGCTTCGCCCGGAGACAGTTTGGAAGATATAAGTTCCGTACGTAGGATCTTTACTTATATTTATTGTAAAGAAATCGCCAACACTATTATCAGACAGTGTAAATCCTTGTTTAATAACTGTTGAGTTCTCTGTTGTTGTAGTTGTCTCTTCGTTCTGATTAAATGTAAGACCACCTTTTACATCAACACACATATATGTTGCATCTTCGCTACCAACTTTAAATAGTCCGCCGGCTTTTAAACCAACTGTCATGTGGTAACCTGATTTGTTAGATTTAATTGTATCAAGTTGTGCAGAGTAACTAAAGTCTGTGCCTCCGTTAAATGTTACATTACGCAGATGTGCCTCTTTCTCTCCTAGTGAGTTTCCTCCGGTAAACACCTGACGGCGATTATCAGAAAGGATACGTTTCCAGTTTGCCTTTGATGTTGTAAATACATCTTTTGAAAGAACCAGACGTCCCTCTTCTTCTGTTAATACAGCTCCTGCATTACCTTTATCTTCAAGTGATTTTATCTCAACCAATAGTGAATCGAGCGTTGGAAGAATATGGTTACGAACATGATAAACACTTAGTGTAAATCTTGTTTGGAATCCTGGTGATACAACGTATGAAGGATCAATTGTAGGACCTGTTGCACAGTTAAACTCCAGCCGTTTTCCTTTTGAGTAAACAAAGTTCATACCTGTACCAATTATTACGTCTGAACCTTCACCCGGCTCAACAGTACCTGCATTTGTTGATACTGTTTCTGAGAACGATGTTGTGTAAACACTCTCGTTTCCTGAAACATCTCCTCCGGCACCTTCTACCTGAACATAGAATCCGCCACCAATTCCCCATCCGGTAAATTTCTTACCAAACAGTGCATTAACCTCTGCTTCGGCTCCAACAAGCCACTTACGTTCAAATGTTACACGTGTAGATATTGATGACCCTTTCTCAAGGTATGCAAAACTGGCATCTCCCGGAGGATCATGAAGTATATACTGAGGCATATGAACATCGCCTGTTATAAATGTAGGTTCAAGAATTTTATCTCCGGTTACAAGTGCCCATCGCTGTGCAAATATATCTTTTTTGTAGTTTGGTACACGGGCTGTAACTGCAAGGTTTTTCTGGAATGCATGAGGTTTGTTCCAGTCTCCTTCTATGTTAGCCTCTCCCGGATTTATAGTGTATGCCAACGTACCATCAATAATTGTACGTTCTGTCTGATCTCTGTCTGATATGTTATCTGTTATAAACAGACTTGCAGAATCAACACCACATCTGTGTTTTCTAAGCACATAGTAATCATAGTACTCATCAAGTTTAAACTTACTGCTATACTCACTCTGCTGATCCATAACAAATACCGACTCGGTTTTTGTTTCTCCGTTATCAATTACCTCATGTGTACATGTAGGATTGTTCCAGAACGGATCTTCTATCTTAAAGTCGATACTCTGACGATATACAAACGGAGCTTTAACAAGGTTTATAGCAATTACTTTATCTATAATTTGATACTCATTCTCCTCAGCGTTAATAACTTTTATCTCTCTTTTCTTAACAGTATCGCGTTTTGTAAGATCAACTGTTAACTCTCCCATTGCCCCAATTATGTTTGGTTTTACATTCAGGAAGTCAATATATCGCTGATCGTCCTGCGGAACCTGATTTATTATAAGGTCTTTTACACGTGCTGTATATTTTGCAGCAGGAAGGTATAGTGTATCAATACCTGTTTCGTCAAGGGTAATATCCATTGTTTTACAGATATTACCTGATTCGTTTGCTGTAAACAGCTCAACAACCGCACCGTCTGCTATAGGTTTATCACAACCTGAGAATACAGAAAGAATAAGTGTATCTTTTTGTATATCACGGAATATGTGAGGGTTATTTCTGTTCTCTACATCTGTTGCAAGGTCAAGATCTATAGTTCCTGAAAACTCGTGACTCTTGTAGAACACAGATAGTGTATTTGCATCACTTGGATTAGGTGCCTGAATTACATACTCAAATGATCCGTCGGCTGCAGATTGTGTTGTCTGCTTCTCGCCGTTAAACATTACATATGCATCTTTTATTGCACACTCTCCAATAAGTACTCTACCAAATACCGATTTAGAAGAGAAATCCTCAAAACGAACATTATCTTGTTTATAATCAGATACCGAAAGAGTACGCTCGTTCTTAGACGGACGAATATCAGAATCGTTGTTTGTTGTTATTGTGAATTTTGTCTCTTCACCATAGAATATCTCATCTACATAGAAGTACCCCTCCTCATCGGTAGTTATATCGTATGAAACTGCCTGATGTTTACACAGTACTGCACTAGGTATCTTCTGCTTAGATATACCCGGACCGGCATATTTTACCTCAAGGCCTTCGCCTCCGGCATTCTCAAATACCGATACTTTAATTGTATGATATCCTTCTGGTAAATTTACAGATCCACTACGCTCCTCCATTGGATGTGTACCATCGTTACTCACAACAATATTTCCATTGATAAACAGTTTACTACCATCATCTGATCTTGTATAGAATGTATAGTTACCAGCAGTCTCTATATGAATCTTAGCTTCAAATATAAACCCAAAATAGTCGTTACGGTTACGTGGTGCTATTGAGAAATTTGATACTACACCAGATTTTACGGGAGTAAGAGAGTTTAGCTTATCAACAGTACCACTTGTGTTAGAGCTTGGAAACTCATAGTACTTATAGTTTACATATGCACTACTAACAACATCTGCTGCAATATTAACAGGCACGTTAGGCACTCCCTTCTCACTATCCTTAATTTTAACATGTCCGCTCAGAACACCGTTACATGACAGTCCGCCAACGCCTGATAGTTTCTGAATCTCGCTCAGTTCATTCATTGAACGTACTCTGAACTCATAACTCTCGCCAGGAATAAGCGTGAATGTTGGTGACCAGTTATATTGGTCTGTTGTTGCAGACATCTCCTCTACAAGTGTCCAACGCAGACCATCAAAGTACTCAAGACGATTTTTATTGTGGTGGTAAGTATTTCTTACATCCCACGAAAACTGTATTGATGTACGCCTGGTATCCACCTCAAAATTAGTTATAATACCAGGTAGTTCAACATTAATTGATACCCAGTTAGAGTATCGCTCAGGAGCATTACCATAACCAGTTACACTATATCCTCCTCTGAAATATGTACATATCTCATACTTGTAGTTTTTTAGAGGTTTAATGTTGTTGTTATCAACATACCGATCTGTTCCTCCGTTGAGCTCAATATTACGTACATCTCCCGTTCCAAGATCGGTACGTTTAATCTTAATCTTGTACTTATCTGTAGGAACATTTGTTACGTTATCCCATGTAAGTACAACCTGCTTGTTCTCTTCCTCATACAGATGACGGAAGTTAAGCGGTTGCTTAAGATTATTGGCACGCATGTATCTATACCATGTACTCCACTTATGACAGTTAAAAAGTGTTGATGACGAGTAGTACTTTGCACCATAATTTTTGGCTGCACCAGGATAAGCTGTAACAGTAATTGTTCTGTCGCCCCAACCTCCCTGATGCGAGCCAAATTCAACAAGACTAGAGCCATCTTTCCGGATAGCAACTGACTTATGCCACTCTACCCCACCACAACGACCAAAGCCATTTGGCATACTAACTCTGTACTTTATTATGTAGTCATTATCGGTCTCCTGCTGCGTGATTGTTAATGGATGACCGCTTGATTGACTTTGCGCACTAACACCCAAAGGTGTAAGTAGTAATAATGCCATAAATACAATTTTGCATGTACTTAAGCGATGGCGGGATCGGGATGATCCGCCTAAAAATAAAAGTGTTTTCATTGTTTATATATAAATTAATAATTAGGAATCTCTCTACAACCTAAATAATTATTTATACAGTATGGAATATATTAATATATGAATACTCTGAGTAACAGAGATATCACTTTACACAAATAGTAACTATAAAGTTAAAACAGAGACTATTATGCATTAATCTGAAGCAGTAAAGTTATGTTATCAATGGTTTAAACTGATATTAAACCGCAAATTTATCTGATATGTTTCATGTTTTACGTTTGCAATATACACATATTATTTAAAAAATAAACAACCGTTAGTGTAATTAATGTTATTTTATATATCTCAATATTTAATTTTTAACAACAACAATATATCTACACACCTACTCTAACAATATATATTGTTATGATACATTGTTATTTAGACAACACTCTATCGGTTTAACAGATATTAAAATACATAACACTATACTAACAGAAAAAATTATATTTTTTTTATTCGTATATATAAATGGTTATTGATTGTAATATTACAATGTGTTTACAACAAATAAACATTTTGTAACATCCCTCGTATTACATTTCAGAAACACAACTCCATAATCACCTGACTTAATGATTACAAAGTCAGTCATAAGTGGTTATAGAGTTAAAAATTTGAAAAATTGATTAATTTTTTCGAAAAAACTAACCTTTTAGAATAAAGCAATCAAAAATTCGAAAACAGAGCAGTTAAAGGGTATACATATAAGAAAGCCACTCCTGCACAGAGTGGCTTCTGTTGTAATTATATTTTACCTTAATCCTTAACACATCTGATAGACATAGCATCCCAAGTTGCAAATCCATTACTTTTATCTATAATTGATTTTTTTGCAGGGATCTGGTAGCTATATCCATTATTATAATCCTCTAATCTTGTACTTGAATAGAAGTATGCCCATGTTTTTAAATTTCCCTCAGAACCTGATTTTACAAGACCTGCTCCTACTGCTGAAAACCCGCTACTATTATCAGCTCCAACATTTGGTGCATTCCAATAGTCTGTTCCTGTTTCTTTAAGCTTTCCTCCTGCAACATCATTTCCTCCTAATAATGTTATCATTTCATCCCACTCATCAGCAGATGGTACATGCCAACCTGTAGGACAAGCTCCCTGAGTTTTCTCTGTAACAGAATTTCTCATTGCAGCTTTCCATGTATAATGTCTACCATATGTTACAACAATATCTTCATTACCACCATAGGCATAAACTTCTGATATTGCAGTACCATCCGAGTATTTCTTAGATCGTAAATTCTCAGCCATCCATGTCTGATTACCTATTTTTACAGTTCTATAAACATTACCTTCATAGTCAGTAACCATATTTTCGCCAGATAAAGTTGTAAATGATATTTCATTTCCATATGCAACACCTTTTTCATTTTTTGCAAAAGATCTAACATAATATTTTGTATTTTCTGCCAACCCACTTATTACAGTTTCAAAATCATCCTCTCCACCATTATCAATTAGTTTGTTGTCTGCAACAGTAGGATTAGAATTTAACCCCCAACAAATTCCTCTCTCAGAAATCTCTTTTCCTCCATCACTCTTAACAATTCCTCCACACTTTACAGATGTCTTCTTAATCTCAGTAACATCTTTTGTTGATACTACAGGAATTGTTGTAGCCTTTATAATCTCAAAGTTTATATTGCTAGAAGAAGTAGCTCCATCATTATCAAATACCACAAACTCAATATTATGATTTCCTGTCTGATAGTTATCTGTATTGCAAACATAGTTACCATTATCTGGTATTTCCTTTTTTACACCATCAATAAATAGTTGTTGCATAACTATTTTTCCATCAGAATCATTAGCTCTTAACTCAATTGTAATACTCAAACCTTTTTCAATCTTTCCTGTCTGATCAGACAAACTAATTGAACAAGTTGGCATCTTATTCTCATCATCCTTTTTACAACCTACAAATATTTGAGAAATAACAATCATTCCCAAAACAATCACTCCAAACCTTACCTTCATCTTATTATTTTTCTTTTCAATATCCTGGTAGAACTTCGCATAATAATCATTCTCGTATTCTGAATGACTATTTTCATGCTTCGTTTCATATTTTACAAAAAAATGGCGTATAAAAATATACGCCATTGTTATTATTATTAAAAAAACTAGTTAACATCCAACTTTATAGGATCTTTTACCTTCTGTTTTGTAAGGGCTTTATCAATTACATCCATTACATCTTCAACATATGTAAATGTAAGTCCTTTAAGATATATGTCTTTTATGTCTTCAACATCTTTTTTGTTATCAACAGACATTAATATCTCTTTTATTCCGGCGCGCTTAGCAGCAAGAATCTTCTCTTTTATTCCTCCTACAGGTAATACTTTTCCTCTAAGAGTAATCTCTCCCGTCATTGCAATATTTTTCTTAACCTTGCGCTGTGTAAGTGCCGAGGTAAGCGATGTTGCCATTGTGATTCCTGCGGATGGACCATCTTTTGGTATTGCGCCCTCTGGTACGTGAACATGAACATTCCAGTTATCAAACACCTTATAGTCTATATTCAGCTTATCTGCATTTGCTTTTATGTACTCAAGAGCAATTACAGCAGATTCTTTCATAACATCGCCAAGGTTTCCGGTAAGTGTAAGTTTTCCTTTTCCTTTACTTAGGCTTGTCTCAATATAAAGAATATCGCCACCTACAGCAGTCCATGCAAGTCCGGTAACAACTCCTGCGTACTCATTTCCCTGATACTTATCGCGTGAGAATTTCTCTACACCAAGAATATCTCTTATATGTTCAACATCAACTGTTGTTTCATACTCCTCTTCGTACGCAATGCGTTTTGCAGTTACACGAGCAATCTTAGCTATCTGCTTATCAAGTGATCTTACACCCGATTCACGTGTATAATTCTCTATAATATACTCAATAGCAGCCGATGTTAATGATAGTTGCTCCTCCTTTACCCCATGTGCCTCAAGTTGCTTTGGTAACAGGTGACGTAACGCAATCTGAATCTTCTCTTCAACAATGTAACCACTAACATCAATCATCTCCATACGATCTCTAAGGGCAGGTTGTATTGTACCAATGTTATTGGCTGTAGCAATAAACATAACCTTAGACAGATCGTAATCAAGCTCAAGGTAGTTATCGTGGAATGCATTGTTCTGCTCCGGATCCAGTACCTCTAAAAGAGCAGATGCAGGATCGCCATGAACATCTTTTCCTATCTTATCAATTTCATCAAGTATAAATACCGGATTAGAGCTTGCTGCCTTTTTTATATTATATATAATACGTCCCGGCATTGCCCCTATATATGTTTTTCTGTGTCCTCTTATTTCTGACTCATCATGCAGACCACCAAGTGACATTCTTACATATTTTCTGCCAAGTGAGTCTGCTATAGATTTACCCAGCGATGTTTTTCCAACCCCCGGAGGTCCGTACAGACAGATTATAGGTGATTTAAGGTCGCCTTTTAACTTAAGTACAGCAAGGTGCTCAAGTATTCTGTCTTTAACCTTCTCAAGTCCAAAATGGTCTCTGTCAAGAACACTCTCTGCATTCTTAAGGTCAAAGTTATCATCTGTATATTCGCTCCAAGGCAGATCAACAAGTGTTTGCAGGTAATTTATCTGTACAGAGTACTCTCCTGCAGCAGGATTCATTCTGCTGAGTTTAGACAACTCCTTGTCAAATACTTTTGCAGTCTCTTCATCCCATTTCTTATCAGCAGCTTTCTCTCTAAGCTCTTCAACCTCCTGATCAGCCGGACTTCCGCCTAACTCATCCTGAATGGTCTTCATCTGCTGATGAAGCATATATTCGCGTTGTTGCGTATCAAGCTCTGTCTTTACTTTAGATTGAATATCCTTTTTAAGTTCAAGAGACTGTACCTCTTTAGTAAGATATTCAAGAAGTTTATAACCTCTGTCCTCTAAACTGTCTATCTCTAACAGCTCTTGTTTCTCCTCAACATTTATATCGGTATTTGATGATATAAAGTTTACCAGAAATGTAGAGCTCTCTATATTTTTAACTGCAAAAGATATCTCAGAAGGTATGTTTGCCGATAGCTTAATTATCTTAAGTGACAGATCTTTTAACGAACCAATAATAGCATCAAATCGTGGTGATTTTTCAACAGGTTTGCTCTCTGACAGTGGCTGAACAGCCGCTCTGAAATATGGCTCTTCATTAACCATATTTGTAATCTCAAATCTGCGCTTACCCTGTATTATTATTGATGTACTGCCATCAGGCATCTCTAAAATCTTTATGATCTGAGCTACAGTACCAATTCTCTCTATATCGTCAACTTCAGGCTCCTCTACATATGCATCTTTTTGTGCTACTGCACCAATAATTTTATCGTTTGCATATGCCTCGCGTACAAGTTTTAGTGATTTATCTCTACCAACTGTAATTGGTAATATAACTCCAGGAAATAAAACTGTATTTCGGAGTGGTAATATTGGCAGTTCTGCAGGTACAAATGAGTTGCCTAAAGCGTCTTCATCATCCTCCGTGATAAGAGGAATGTAGTCAGCATCATCATTTTTACCTGAAAGAAATATATCTGCTATTTTTATGTCTTCTTTTCTATCTCCCATAAATATCTAATCGTTTCGTGTCATTTTGTCAGGACTTTAATGTTCTAAAGTACAGACTTGATAAAGACAATTGGTATGCCAAAAAATAAAAAGAGTCACTATTTAATTAAATAATGACTCAATATATCTATATCAACAAATATCTACTTTCTATGTTGTGTTGTCTCGTTATAAATATGTGTTAAAATATTCTGTTCAGTCTCATCAAAATCGATTCCTCTGCGAGCCATAACCTTACCAGCAACCTCAAAAGCTTTCTTTATACTAAAATCTACAAATCCGTGTGCTCCACCCCATGAAAACGATGGAACGTAGTTACGAGGGAAGCCTGATCCATATATATTTGCACTAACACCAACCACGGTACCAGTGTTAAACATTGTGTTAATTCCGCATTTTGAGTGATCGCCCATTATTAAGCCACAGAATTGCAGTCCTGTATGTACAAAACGCTGTTTCGGGTAATTCCATAGTCTTACCTCTGCATAGTTATTCTTAAGGTTTGAGTTATTTGAATCTGCACCCAGATTACACCACTCTCCTATTACGGAGTTTCCTAAGAAACCGTCGTGAGCTTTATTGCTATATCCTAAGATAACAGAGTTATTAACCTCTCCCCCTACTTTTGAATGTGGTCCTATTGTGGTAGCACCATATATTTTAGCTCCTAGTTTAAGTGCAGAGTGATCGCATAAAGCAAATGGTCCTCTTACAATTGAACCCTCCATCACCTCTGCATCTTTACCTATATAAACAGGCCCTGTTTCTGCATTTATTATAGCACATTCAACTTTTGCACCCTCTTCAATAAATATATTCTCAGCACCTATAACTCTGTTTGTTTCGCTAATTGGCATTGATTCTCTTCCAGCCGTAATCTTTTCAAAATCGTAACGAAGAACCTTATCGTTCATAGCGAACAGATCCCAAGGGTTCTCAACAGATATAAAGTCATCTTTTGACAATTCTGTTTTTTTTAATCCATCAAGGTTATCAATACTAAATGTTGACAGTTTATCCTGACCTAACCTTACAGCTATTATTTTATCTTCTGCAAACAACAAACTGTCTGGTTCAAGAGCACATACCGTATTAACAAGCATATCATTAGGAACAATTGAGCCGTTAATAAGTATATTATCATCTGCCTCTACAAGTTTAAACTTCTCTGAAAGGTAATCCTTTGTTATAAAGGATATTTTAGCAGATAATTCTCTCTCCCATTTCTCTCTTATAGTGGTTATACCTATTCTTAGTTCTGCCACCGGGCGTGTAAACGTAAGAGGTAACAGGTTGTCTGACGCACTATCATCAAAGAATATATAGTTCATTGTATTATATTTTTTTATTTATCAATATTAAATATACCATCTATTTAAATCAGAAACATCTTTATAGTGGTATTATTATATGCTTAAAAATAAAAAAAGCTCCCTAATTAGGGAGCTTTATATCGTAAATAAAAAATAAATTATTTCTTATCGTAGTGTTTCTTGTATCTGTTCATGAACTTATCAACACGTCCGGCTGTATCAACAAGCTTCATTTTACCTGTATAAAATGGGTGAGAAGTACTTGAAATTTCAAGTTTAATTAATGGATACTCAACCCCATCAATAACCTCTGACTCTTTAGCTGGAGCAGCAGAGCGAGTAATAAAAGTAGTTCCGTTAGACATATCTCTAAACGCTACCATTCTGTATTCTTCCGGATGTATTCCCTTTTTCATCTTATTATAATTTTATATTTATCACCTATGCCTTCAATGGGTTGCAAAGGTAATATCAATTCCATAAACAACAAAATGTTTACAACTTATTTTTTACTAAAGAGTAAACCATTCGTCAATCTCTTTATTCATCTTGCCAACATCTTGTTTATGAACATATTCATTTTTATGTGTAACATAGTCATAATCCTTCACCCACTCAGTATAATTCTCAGCTATTTGTTTTACAGCATATGCAAAATCAATTACCTCTTTATCTGTTGTTGTTGGGTGAATAGACCAGCGTATCCAACCTGGCTTTGTTGAAAGATCGCCTGTATTTATTCGTTTTGTTATATCCTGCGATGTTTCATAATCAACATCTAACAGGAAGTGACCATATGTACCAGCGCATGCACAACCTCCACGCACCTGTATGCCAAATCTGTCACTTAACAGTTTAACCATAAGGTTATAGTGTATTGGTTGTATATAGAACGATACAGCACCAATTCTGTCAACAATCTTATCTGCAAGTATTCTCACTCCATCAACATTGCCAAGCTCTTTTAGAGCTAACTCTATAAGCTCTTTTTCTCTGGCTTCCATTTTATCGGTACCCATCTGATCTTTAAGCTCTATTGATAGTGCTGTTCTTATTGCTTGCAGGAATCCCGGAGTTCCTCCGTCCTCACGAGCCTCAATATTATCAATATATTTATATTCGCCCCATCTGTTTGTCCAGTCAACTGTTCCTCCACCAGGATTATCAGGTGCCTTTGAGTTGTAAAGCGATGCATCAAAAATTAATACTCCGGCAGTTCCCGGCCCTCCAAGGAATTTATGTGGAGAGAAGTATATTGCATCAAGTTTCTCCATTGGGTCTTCAGGATGCATATTTATATCAACATATGGTGCCGATGCAGCAAAGTCTACAAAACATACTCCATCATTCTCATGCATAATACGTGCAAGTTCATGATAGTTAGTCTTAACACCTGTAACATTTGATGCAGCGGTAAATGACCCTATCTTAAATTTTCTGTCTTTATATTTAGCTAACTGAGTGCGCAATTCTTCAGGATTAACCATCATATCTTTGTTTGGCTCAAGTACAACAACATCTACATTGGTTTCATACCACGATGTCTGGTTTGAGTGATGCTCCATGTGTGTAATAAATACCACTGGTTTATCCATATCTTTAAGACACGGACGGCTATTTAATGCACCACACCCTTTAAGCCCGAGAATACGCTGAAATTTGTTTATTACAGCTGTCATTCCGAAACCTGCCTGAATGTAAACATCGTTTGGTCCCGCATTAACATGCTGCTTAATACGCTTTACAGCTTCATGATAACTACGAGTCATTCTTGTTCCTGTCTCACTTGTTTCAGTGTGAGTATTAGCAACAAAAGGACCAAAAACATTCTTCATTTTATCCTCTATTGGTCCGTATAAACGACCACTGGCAATCCAGTCGGCATAAACAACCTCTTTTTCACCATACGGAGTAGAATATGAGGCTTTGTTACCTACTATATTCTCTCTGAATTTTGCAAAATGTTTCTCTAAATCACTCATCTCTGAATCTGGTTTTTTACAGATTAGGTTAAACGGGAACCTTCTTTTCTTCATCTGTCAATGTTAATTACTACACTTTCCCAAACGGGCTAACTGCATATTACTAATTAATATCCGGGTTAATATTTAATCTCTCAATTTTGCTAACAATCTTAATATCTCAAGGTATAACCATATTAGTGTTACCATTATACCAAAAGCACCATACCACTCAAGATAAGCCGGAGCATTACCTTTAACTCCTCTGTCGATAAAGTCAAAATCAAGAGCAAGGCTAAGTGCTGCTATAGCAATAACTACTAAACTGATTATTATACTCAATGGGCTGCTATCATACATAAATGACAGGTTTATACCAAAGAATGACAGAAGAATTGTAACCAAATATGCCATTGCAATACCAGATATAGCTGATATTATGATTGCCCTGAATTTTTTAGTAACTTTTATAACTCCGGTTCTATACAGAAATAACATAACTGCAAATACTGATACTGTCAGTAATACTGCTTTCATTACTATACCGCCTGTCTGAACTGTATAAAAAGCAGATATTCCTCCAATAAACAATCCTTCAAGAATAGCATATACAGGAGCCAGAAATCGTGCACTCTTAGGTTTAAAAGATATTACAAAGGCAAGTATTAATCCTCCTATTGCTCCTGTAATCATAAACGGAAAAACAGCATTTGATTCCGGATTACGAAAAAACATACTCCATGTGTATGAAGCGCCTAATACGACAAGCAAAAACAGTAAAATTGTTTTTGTTACCGTGCCATAGAATGTCATTGTTTTTTCTCTCTCATTGGTAACTGAGTTATTACGATACACCTTGTCACCAAATATAGGGTTTGAAGATTTTGTCAAATTCATAATTAAAAAATTTTATGCAAAAATAAATCAATTTCTAATATCTCAAATACTTATCATATATATCTTTCAACATATAAAGATTGCTAGATATGTTAACTGATACTACAAAAACAATTCCAGTTCGCTCCAGAGTGCTTTATCATTAAGGTTTTGCAACACTTTATCTTTTATATTTTGTATATAATCAGATTGTTTACGCATTATAGCTCCTAGTAGTCTCTCATATCCTCTGCGCACATTTACCGATTTATTAAGATCGTCAATATTAAGAGTATCAATTATTTTATCTACATATCTCTTTTCTAAAGTATCATTATTGATAAGATATGCAGATATTGTTGCACAGCCACATCGTATCATAAATTCATTCTCAGACTCAATAAGAGTACTGCCTAGTTCTGGTGCTATATGTGTTCTTCCGAAAAGGTGTGTTCCTGTTATATCAGCAATCTCTGAGTTGACAATATATTTACAGAACTTCAAAGCTTTATCAACATTCACGTTCTCTTTATCGTACGATAATATTGCCAAAAGCATTCTTTCTCTGCAACCACTATCCAGAAATTCTGAACACTCTGTTTCCGATAATTTATGTTCTGAAGCTCTGTTTTTTATCTCAAGAAAATCCACTCCATAATTTATTTTATAGTCAATTCCCGATTTTGTCATCAGTTCAGAGACTACTCCATTTTGTCGCAGTTTTAGCCATCTGTTTATATCCATACCCACTAATTTTGCTGCAATGTACGCAACATAGCCCGTATAAAAACTTTTTTTCAAAAAAAAATTACCCCACAATAATTCTGTAAGCCAATTGGTTTGGTAGCCGGGCTCATTTTTTATTAAACTTTTATGATGTTTTTATTTGCAAAGTAGAGATTAATTTAGTTATCTTTGCATCGCAAAAACATGGTGGTCGTAGCTCAGTTGGTTAGAGCGCTGGATTGTGGTTCCAGAGGTCGTCGGTTCGAACCCGATCTTCCACCCAACTTTTCAAAGGTTACTCAAACGGGTAACCTTTTTTTGTTTCTACTATAATCATCTCTAAGTATAATAAAAGCTTTAGTACTGGTTTCTCATATACTTAATTGCACTATATTTGCAGCCAAAATACAGAGCAGTTATGGTAAATAATATTAAGAACTATACGGCAGTCTTATTATCAATGATATTCTGGAGCCTGTCATTTGTTTGGATAAAGACAGCTTTAGCAACATATGGGCCTATAACTGTAACCAGTTTCAGGCTGGTTATTTCAGTGGGGTTACTTTTTGTTATTTTATCTGTAACGGGTAAACTAGACAAGCTAAAAAGAGAAGATCTTAAGTTAATGTTGCTTTTGGCGTTTTTTGAACCATTCATGTATTTTATGGGAGAAACATTTGGCATGAGCATGGTCTCATCAACTACTGGTGCCGTAATTATATCAACCATACCTGTACTTACTCCTATTGCAGCAATATTTTTTACTAATGAGAAGATTTCTGCAAACAAATATCTGGGAATAATTATCTCTTTTATTGGGGTTGGGCTTGTTGTTATGACTCCTGATCTGAACTTTGCTGCATCATCAAAAGGGGTCTCGCTTCTGTTTATGGCTGTTGCCGCAGGAATAAGTTATTCTGTAGTTTTAAAGAGGATTGCTCATAAATACAATGCTCTGTCTATTATTTTATATCAGAATTTTTTTGGTTTATTGTATTTTATACCTTTCTTCCTGATATTTGATTATAAACATTTTGTAAGCACTCCATTTGATAAGGAGACAATATTTGTTATTGCTAAACTTGCAATTTTTGCATCTACTCTGGCATTCACTTTCTTTACATATTCGGTTAAAAAACTGGGTATTAATACATCAAACACCTTTACTAACTTAATACCTGTGTTCACAGCATTCTTTGCTTTTCAAATAAAAGGCACAGTACCAACTGTACAGAACAGTATAGGAATTGGTGTTGTTATTTGCGGATTATTCCTATCGCAACTTAAATTTACGAAGCTTAAGAAAGCAATAACATCTTTAAAATAATGAAGAGAGAGGATCTGTACAATCCGGAAATCTTAAAAAAGATAGCAAAGGATAAAAAACAGGAAAATAAGGCATACTTTGCAAAACTAAAGAAGCGTAAACCGACAAATCTTGATGATATTGTTCATGATTTGCACTATGAAGCTTTTGAAGAGATTGATTGTTTACAGTGTGCCAATTGCTGTAAAAGCATTAGTCCTATAATTACCTATAAAGATATTGAGCGTATAGCAAAACATCTGAGACAGAAGCCATCTGCTGTTATTGATCAGTATTTTGTTATTGATGAAGATGACGATTATGTTTTTAAAGAGACTCCGTGCCCTTTTCTTATGGACGACAATATGTGTATGATTTATGAGAGTCGTCCGAAAGCATGTAAAGAGTATCCACACACAGACAGAAGACGATTTCATCAAATTTTAAATATCACTTTGAAAAATATTGAGGTGTGCCCTGTCGTTTATAAAGTTGTTGAGGGTATAAAACAGAGTAAAAAGCTTTAAAATACTCTTTACATCTGCAATATTTACTATTTTAGTCGTCAATATGAACAGAGTATATATAATATTATTGAGCATTGTAAGTGTTTTTGCTGTATCTGTTACTGCACAGGCACAAAATGGAGGAACAAGCACTTATACCTTTCTTGAAATACCTGTATCGGCAAGACTTGCCGGACTTGGAGGTAAAAATGTCTCGATATTTGATGATAATAATTCACTTGGATGGTACAACCCTGCATTAATAAAATCTGACTTTAACAGAGGTGTAAATGTTAACTATTTAAATTATATAGCAGGTATAAATGCAGGTTTAGTAAGTTACACTCATCACGAAAAGGGTATTGGAAACTTTATGGGTTCAATACAATACATTAATTATGGTAAATTTATTGAGGCTAATGAGTTTGGAAATATAACCGGAGATTTTTCTGCAAATGAATTTGCCCTGATTGCCGGATACACAAGAAGCATTGCCGACTCTACAATAAAGATAGGTGTGAATGTTAAAACTATATATTCTCAATTAGAGCAGTATAACTCATTGGGTATTGCAGCTGATTTAAGCCTGTTATACCAAAGCAGGGATAAACTATTCTGCGCATCGGTTCTTTTCAGAAACATTGGTACGCAGATTAAGACATATAAATCAACAAAAGAAAGTCTGCCTTTTGATATTGTTGCCGGAGCATCTGCAAAACTTGCTCACGCTCCGCTGAGATTTTCTGTTACATTTCATAGCCTGAACAACTATAATCTTGCAACAGATGAGTATACTACAAATGATGTTACAGGATTAAAAGAGATTAAACAGAAGAGCGGATTTAATAAGTTTGGTGATGAGTTTCTAAGGCACCTTATTATTGCCGGAGAGTTTATACCAACTAAATCTATATATATATCAATAGGCTATAATTTTAAGAGACGGAAAGAGCTGATGGTAGAGGATAAAAAAAGCATTACCGGATTTACTCTTGGAGCTGGCTTAAGGTTAAAAAGGTTCAGCATAGATTATGCTCTGTCTAAATATCATCTTGCCGGAACTTCAAATCACTTCACATTATCGTTCCGTATTTAAAAATAAAAAGTAAACAATAGATACAGAAAAGAGCAGCAATAGCCGCTCTATCTCCCCATGTCTATCTCTGATATCTAACTCTACTGCTTTGTTAGTTCAATATTGAGACTTGTCTCTTTTAGCTTTGTAGATGACTTTAACTGATAGTTCTGTGTAAAAAGACCTGTTCCCTGAAGATGCAATGTTTTTTCTCCGCTTATTGCCCATGTAATAGCTTCAGGAGGATTACTATAATAAGGACTTGAATATACACCAGTGCCATTTGATGATATTGTTAGAATAATGTTTTTTGAGGTATTAGTCCAAGTACCAACAACATTATCTTTTGTCATGTTAATATCATTACTCTCATCATCATCTTTTTTACAACTTGTAAAAACCATAATACCAAAAACAACAACTAATAGCGAAAATACTTTAAAAAAACTCTTCATCTGTCTATATTTTTTCGTTTATCAGATGGAACATCGCATAATATAAGTGTGTAAAACTCTTTCTCATGCTTCGTTTCATCACATTAAATTAGAATAATCTGCCTACTCTATACGCTTTTCGGCATCCGCATTACTTTTCTTCAAACATATAGTTGTTGTAATCTTATTTTTTTGAAAAGATAAATTGATATTAAGCACAAAAAAAGCTGTGCCACAAATATGACACAGCTCTTAAAGCATTTAAGCTTATTTATTTAGTCAAGTTTTTTCATCTCTTCGTTAAAAGTCTTTTTAAACTTCTCATAATCATAATCTATTCTAAGTTTATCATCTTCTGATATCTTATCGTAGAATGGCTTTGAAAGGTTCTCAATTGATATCTCAAATGCAAGATATGTTTTATATGTACCTTTTTCTGTTTGTGTTACTTTCTCGCAAATTGTTCTATAACCACTTATAGTTTGATTTATAACCTCACGTGAAAGTTCCTCGTAACGTTTTACAACTTCCTCTCCTGACGAGTTCTCTTTTGAGCTCTGATAGTTGTCAATTACAGCCTTAAATGTAGTCTGTATTTTTGAAGATAGTTCTTGTAGTGTATTGTTTCTTGCTTTCTTCTTTGCCATAGTCATATCACTACTCTCTCCAATTGAGTTTGCTCTGATATAACCATCTGTTGAGAAGAACTCAGGACCCGAACAGTAAACTGTAATAAGTTTCTCTCCTGCTGGCTCTTTTTTCTTTGCCTCTGTAACCTCTTTACTTGATCCACACGACGCTAAAAAAACAACTGCCGCTCCTAACATTAAAGAATAAATACCTCTTTTCATTTGTCTGATTTTTTTATTTAACAATACTATTTTCTTAAAAAGTGCTTACTAAAAGTAATTATTTAAGGTTTACTATCCAATAGTTTACTTTTAATAATAAGTCACTAACACAAATGCAAAGGTTATGCCAAAAAAAGAGGCACTCTACAAGAGCACCTCTTAAATATCTGTATAAAAACTTATTACATCATTGGCATTCCACCCATTCCCGGAGCACCTGGCATTGCAGGAGCCTCTTTTTCTTCAGGAAGTTCAACAATTACACTCTCAGTAGTTAAGAACATACCTGCAATAGATGCAGCGTTCTCAAGTGCAATACGAGTTACTTTTGTTGGGTCAATAACACCTGCCTCAAACAGATCTTCATATCTGTCTGCTCTTGCATTATATCCGAAAGCAGCTTCACCCTCTTTCACCTTGTTAACAATTACAGCTCCTTCAAGACCTGCATTCTGAACAATCTGACGTAAAGGCTCCTCAATTGCTCTCTTTACAATTGCAATACCTGTAGTCTCATCAGCATTTTCTCCTTCAAGACCTTCAAGTTTATCTGAAGCTCTGATAAGAGCAATACCACCACCAGGTACTATCCCCTCTTCAACAGCAGCTCTTGTTGCACTTAGTGCATCATCAACTCTGTCTTTCTTCTCTTTCATCTCAACCTCAGTAGCAGCACCAACATATAGTACCGCAACACCTCCTGCTAATTTTGCAAGACGCTCCTGAAGTTTCTCTTTATCGTAATCAGATGTTGATGTAGCAATCTGAGCTTTTATCTGAGCAACACGGTTGTTAATATTCTCTATATTACCTGCCCCGTTTACAATTGTTGTATTCTCTTTATCAATAGATACCTTCTCTGCTTTACCTAACATCTCAAGAGTTGCAGTCTCTAATTTAAGACCTTTCTCTTCTGATATAACTGTACCTCCGGTAAGGATTGCGATATCCTCTAACATCTCTTTTCTTCTGTCGCCAAATCCAGGAGCTTTTACAGCTGCAACACGTAACGATCCTCTTAATCTATTAACCACCAATGTAGCAAGAGCCTCACCCTCGATATCCTCTGCTATAATCAATAACGGACGTCCTTCTTGTGCAGCTGGTTCAAGTACAGGCATAAGATCTTTCATTGAAGATACTTTTTTGTCTGTAAGCAGGATATATGGTGATTCCATTACAGCTTCCATCTTCTCTGCATCTGTAACAAAGTAAGGAGAAAGGTATCCTCTGTCAAACTGCATTCCTTCAACAGTCTCAACAGTAGTATCAGTTCCTTTAGCCTCTTCAACAGTAATAACACCCTCTTTTCCTACTTTCTCCATTGCCTGAGCAATAAGAGCACCAATTGTAGCATCGTTATTAGCAGATATCTTAGCTACCTGCTCTATCTTACCATTATCGTCGCCAACCTCTTTTGACTGCTCTTTAAGAGACTCAATAATTTTTTCAGTAGCTTTATCAATACCACGCTTAAGATCCATTGGGTTAGCTCCAGCAGTAACGTTCTTAAGACCTTCTGTTAATATTGCCTGAGCAAGAACAGTTGCTGTTGTTGTACCATCTCCTGCATCGTCGTTAGTTTTTGAAGCAACCTCTTTTACAAGCTGAGCACCCATGTTCTCATAAGGGTCTTGTAGTTCAATCTCTTTTGCAACAGTTACACCATCTTTAGTAATGTGTGGTGCTCCAAATTTCTTATCAATTACAACGTTACGACCTTTTGGTCCTAATGTAACCTTTACTGCATCAGACAACTGATCAACACCTTTTTTAAGAAGATCGCGTGCCTCAATATTAAATTTTATCTCTTTTGCCATGATAGTCTTATATTAAATTGTTAGTAATAATTAAATAGCTGCTAATATCTCTGATTGCTTCATTACAAGGTATTTAACACCTTCTATTTCAACCTCAGTACCAGCGTACTTACCATAAAGAACAACCTCTCCCGGCTTAAGCTCAATCTCATCAGCGCTACCAACAGCAACTACAGTTCCTTGTTGTGGCTTCTCTTGTGCAGAATCAGGAATAATAATACCAGAAGCTGTTTTCTGCTCAGCCTCTTTTGGTTCTATAACCACTCTGTCTCCTAATGGTCTAATTTTTACTGACATCTCTCTTTTATATTTTTTAATTAATAATTCAATTTTACGGTACCAATTATACAGAATTTGTGCCAAATGATTTATGACATAATTATATCTGAAAACTAACAATACAATATAAACAATAACCAGATAACCTCAAACAAAAAACACTGACTATCAATTATGTTATGAATCAGAATTCTAATCTGTCAATAGTTACATTTACACATAAAAAAAGTGCCACTATGTCATATAGTGGCACTAAGAATATCTTATTAACTGTTACTATTGAACTGGCTCAGCAGGCTTCTCCTTTGCAGGCTCTGCTGTCTCTTCAGTAGCATTTTCATCATTATTAAAATCGTTATTCTCTTCTGTTGTTACTGCTGGTGTTTCAGAGTCAATTACTTTCTCCATAGCACTTTTTGCATTATCAACAGTTGTTCTGTCAATTGACATACTAGCACCAAGGCTAAAAACTAATAAAGCAACAGCTAAAGTCCAGGTTGCTCTTTCAAGGAAGTCAGCTGTTTTTCTAACTCCCATCACCTGATTTGACGATGCGAAATTTGAAGCCAATCCACCTCCCTTAGAATTCTGTACTAAAACAATCAGAATAAGTATAACACTAACTATCGCTATTAAAACGGAAAAAACTATATACATTTTTTATAAATTTTTAATTTTCTTACATTAACTTATTGATCTTGTCAATTTGACTGGCAAAATAAGCACTTTTTTTCGGATATTTCAAACTTAATTTTTCATAAATATTTATAGCCTTACCGTAAAGTTTCTGCTGCATGTATATTTTTGCCAACGATTCAGTTACAATTTCTGAGTCTTCTTTTATACTACTTTCTGCCAAATCTTCTTTACCATCGTCAAAATCCGGTTTAGGAACAATGCGTGGTTCACTCTTAAGAAAATCCTCAATTAGTTTTGAGTCATTTACCGTTTTAGCAGAATTCTCTTTTTCAACCGTCTCTTTATCACCCTTTTCATCTTCCGTAACACTTAAAGTAGCAAGATAATCGGCACTAGGATAATATAAGCCCTCTATAACTTCACTATCCTCTTCCTCTTTGGGCGCTTCTTTCTTATTTGTCAGCGAAATTTTTTCATCATCTTCCGTACTCCAATCTAAAAGCTCTATCTCCTCTTCGTCAGGAGATGAGATAACCTCCATTACATTAAGTAACTCATCCTTGTTATCATCAACAGGTTTCTCCGGAACAGTTACTTCTGGAATATCTACACTTTTTAATTCCTCTTCTTTCTTTATCTCATTATCTATCGATTCGGCAACACTCTCCTCAATCTCTGCTTCAACGGCCTCTTCAATCTCTGTTTCTTTTAACTCCTCAACAACAGGTTTTTGTTCTTTAACATCCTCAACAACATTAACCTCTTCTTTTACTTCAACCTTCTCTACAACAACTTCCTCTTTTTCTGTTTCAGCTTCAACGGTCTCCAACTTCACCTCGGTAACAACATCTGCTCTAACCTCTTTGCTACTATCCTCTATCTCAATTACCGGTTCCTCTGCCTTAACTTCTTCTTTAACCTCATTGTTTAAATCAACAGTTTCCTTACTCTCTTCCTTTTTTATTACCTCAGACTCAGCAGGAACTATAGTTTCAGCTTTCTGTTCAGTTATATTATCTGATACAATACTGTCAACAACAAGTGAATCTATGATATAATCATGAAGCTTAGATCTGTCAGGTGCATATAATGCAGCCTCAAATATTTTATCGTCTTTTCTAACACTCTCTGTGTTATGCAGCGATTTTGCCAACATAATGTGAGCTATCTGAAAAAACGGATATTGTGTAGTTAATTTTGTAAGATCAGGAATATTACCAGATCCCAAATCTTTTGGTTTACGCAATAGTTCTGTTAATGCTTTTATCTTCATGTTTTAAAATTTACAAGTACAATTACCAATTTGCTACTGAGGCGTTAAAAACATCTTCAATAAGTTTCTCCATAACCTCTGAAACTATTGATACAGGAGGCTCTAACTCAGAACTTGGATACGTAGAGTACTGAGAAAAATCTTTGTCAAAGTCTTCTCCCGGGGTCAATACATTTGTGTACTTTACTCTTACTGTTATAGTAAGCCTGTTCTGCGCCGCTATATCATTTCCTTGTACAGCTTCTGCTGTAATAGCGTATCCTTTTATCTCTCCTGAGAATCTAAGGTCTCCATTGTCAGATATTAAATCCAGTCTTGTCTGCGAACTAAACTTATTACGCAAAGCATCTGTAAAATCATCGCCAAAGGATGGTGCAAATGCCGTTCTGTTTACAAAATAGTCTATAGACACTGTTTTTGCATCTGCCGATATAGACGCTCCTGTAAATGTATAACCCACAGTACAACCTGTAAGTAACAATATTATTATTGGTATATATAAAATCTTTCTCATTGCTTCACATATTAAACTTTCAACTCCTTAATTTTTCTATACAGGGTACGTTCTGAAATACCCAACTCCTGAGCAGCAAGTTTTCTCTTTCCGCCATGCTTCTCCAGAGCTTTAACTATTAACTCTTTCTCTTTCTCTTCAAGCGATAATGACTCCTCAATAACCTCTTCTGTATCCTGTATAACATCATCCTCTGTAATCTTTTTCTCAAAGGTTACCGGATTTGATATTGTTGGTGTAAAATCAACAGGTTGTTCTTTATCATTATACAATTTTCTGATCATTCCGGCCTGCTCCTCATTAATATCAAATGCCCCTTCAGTTCTGCTCTCCATCATCTCGTAAACAAGTTTCTTCAAATCATTCATATCATTCTTCATATCAAAGAGTATCTTGTACAAAATCTCTCTTTCTGAAGCAAATGTTTTTTCATCTACACTTGCACCACCACCATATATTGCAGGCAGGTTTTTTGATGGGTTATAATCCGGAAGATATCTGCGAACAATACCAGCATCAATCTCTCTCTCCTGTTCTATTACAGATATTTGTTCTGCCACATTCTTTAGCTGACGTATATTACCCGGCCATCTGAAATTCTGCAAAATAGCTACAGCATCTGGCAATAGTTTTATCGAAGGCATACGGTATTTCTCAGCAGTATCATATGCAAATTTTCTGAAAAGCAGTAGTATATCATCTCCCCTTTCACGTAAAGAAGGTACTGAAATTGGTACAGTATTTAAACGATAATAAAGATCTTCACGAAATTTATTCTCAGAAATAGCCTTTATAACATCAACATTTGTTGCAGCAATTACTCTTACATTTGTCTTCATCACTTTTGATGAACCAACCTTAATAAACTCACCCGTCTCCAGTACTCTTAACAACCTAACCTGTGTAGACATTGGCAACTCAGCAACCTCATCAAGAAAAATTGTGCCTCCATCAGCAACCTCAAAATATCCTTTACGGCTATCTGTTGCTCCTGTAAAAGCTCCCTTTTCATGACCAAACAATTCAGAATCAATAGTTCCTTCTGGTATAGCACCACAGTTTACAGCAATATATGAACCATGTTTCCTGGCACTATATTGGTGTATTATCTTCGGAAAGCTCTCTTTTCCCACACCACTCTCTCCGGTTATTAACACCGACAGATCAGTTGGTGCAACCTGATAGGCTATGTTTATTGCCCGGTTAAGTCCTTCCGAATTACCTATTATTCCAAATCGTTGTTTTACTGACTGTAAATTCATTTAAGCTATTATAAAAACATGACATTAATTCTGCTTAACTGACAAAATTACAATATAGCAACTAAATATCCATGCTAAGTAACCGTTTTTATTCTTTTTTATAAAAATTTAATATTGCTGCATATATTTGTATCAAATATTACTGCTTGTCTGATATATGCAATTGTAATATCTAATAAGAAAGTATATGACAGCTTGATAACTGAATATAAAATACATTTAAATGAAGCAAGACATGAGAATGGCCATTCAAATACAATGGTTATCATTAATGTAAGCTCCATATAACCTGTAAAAAACAAATTTTAGATATATGAAATTCATTGGAATAATTCCAGCAAGATACGCATCAACACGATTCCCGGGCAAACCTCTGGTAAAGATAGGAGACAACTCAATGATAGAGTTGGTATATAATCAGGCTGTTAAGGCCTTTGATAAGGTTCTTGTTGCCACTGACGATAATAGAATTGCTGACGAAGTAAAACGTTTTGGTGGTAATGTTGTTATGACATCAGCTGATCATCAGAGCGGAACTGACAGATGTTGCGAAGCTGCAATAAAAGCATTTGATAGTGGTGAGTTATTTGATGTTGTTGTTAACATACAAGGCGATGAGCCATTTATACAACCGGAACAACTAGGTTTATTAAAAGATTGTTTTAACGATAGAGATACAGAAATAGCTACTCTTATTAAGAAGATTGAGTCTACTGATGATCTGTTTGACGAGAATAAACCTAAGGTTATTACCAGAACAGATAAGAGTGCAATATATTTCAGCAGATGGCCTATTCCGTTTATCAGAGGTTGTGAAAAAGATGAGTGGTTTGATAAACACACATTTTATAAACATATTGGTCTTTATGCATACCGATTTAATACATTAAAAGATATCTGTAAGCTAAAGCCCTCTGCAATTGAGAAGGCTGAATCACTTGAGCAGAACAGATGGATAGAGAATGGTTTCACAATAAAAACAGCTGTAACAACCATAGAGACCATTGGTATTGATACCCCGGATGATCTTAAAAAGGTAATCCAATAACAATATTCATCAGCTCTGTAAATATTTACGGAGCTGCTTTTTTATTGCTGACAGATCAATTCCCAGATCTTCTTCCAGTTTGTCTGCCTGAATTAGACTTTTATTAATGAATTTCTGGTGTTGCGGTGTATCCGGGTTATAAGGTCTGTGTTCAGAGGCTTTAACAAGTTTGTGTACAGACAGTATATCTCTTTTTGTTTTTTGTGAAAAATATCTGTCTGAGAATAACTCCCATATATAGTTTACTGCAAACTCAGCCGGGTGCAACATATCATCAGCATAAAACCTATAATCTCTGAGATCATCCATAACAATTTCATACGATGGAAAATATGAAACATTATCAAACTCTTCTACCAATTTATTAACAGCAAGTATCAATGTAGATTTGCTAATCTGATTACCAACAGCTCCATCCTTCCAGTGCCTTACCGGACTTACTGTAAATA
Organism: Bacteroidales bacterium; assembly: GCA_025210735.1. GTDB lineage: Bacteria > Bacteroidota > Bacteroidia > Bacteroidales > UBA6680 > UBA6680. The sequence continues at coordinate 39,542 of JAOARD010000011.1, read as the reverse complement.
CAATATTTATTTTAGGATTAAAGCGTTTTAGATTATTAATAAAACCAACATAGTCATTCACAATAGAGTCTACTGATAGTAATCTGTTATTAAACAATTTAGCAGGTTGTTTATGACAGTTACTAACCACATTACCTGTTGCCCAAAGTTCATAAACTCTGGCAGTACCAAATGTAATAAACAGTACATCTGCGTTCTTCAGGAATTCATGCCCTGCCTCTATAGAGCTGTTTATATTACTAATAACCTCATCTTTATTGGTTCCTGAAAAACTACTATGATGATAGTAACTGTAATAAAGTCCATTATAGTTATGAACATCAGATTCATTAAACATATCTCTGTTCATAAGAATCTCTAATGAATTTTTTACTGAAACAGGGTTATACAACACACCAAAAGGGTTTAAAAGTGTATTGAATCTTGCCGATTCAACCTTTCCTCCAATGTTGTTGGAGAAACATGAACCGATAAACAGAATATTAGATTTATACTCAATATTAAACTTACTATCCTCTATATCAATTGTTGTTCTGAAATTCATACGTTTAAATTTTCATTTGCAAAATGACTCCAACATAATGGTGTTTTATGCTTAATTTATGCGTCCACAGATTCAATCCAGTTTTTTATATAGCAAAGCACTGTCTCTTTTTCAGATTCATTGTGCAGCTCATGATACATTCCTGGCCACTCTTTGAATGTAAGATTTTCTTCTGATTTATCTGCAAATTTCTTACTACAAGCTGCAGACGTTATTTTATCTGAATCTCCATGAGTTAATAACACAGGCATCTTTATTTTACCAGCACTATTCATTATTAATTTTGCAGATTCAATCCCTCCTAAAAGAAGATTTAAAGATACTTTATTGTGTACAAGTTTGTCGTTTTTATATTTCTCAACCTCTACTCTATCATGAGACAGATGTTTTATATTAAGAAATGATCTTATAATCATATTACGATCAACCTTACACAACATCTTGAGCAGCAATATAATAACACCCGGTATTTCATTGGCAAGTCCAAACCATGGGGATGTTACAATCATACTATTATGCCTGTTATGTCGCTCAAGAGTATATCTGGTAACAATATTCCCACCCAGACTATGACCATACAGAACTATTTTAGATTGCGGATTATCAATCTTTATATGGTCTATAAACAGATCTACATCATCAAGTAACTCGTTGTAACAATTTACAAACCCTCTTTTCCCTGACGATCTTCCATGTCCTCTGTAATCAAAAGCATAAACAATATAACCAGCTTTAACAAAATACTTTGCCACATGATCATATCTGAATCCATGCTCTCCTATACCATGCACAATTGCAATAACACCTCTGTTACAATCTGTTTCTGACCATTTATAAACATGCAGGTTTAAATTATCGCTGGTTACAAGGTTTGTATTATCAATCGGCATAACAATATTTTTATACAAAAATAGTTATTTTTAAGGATCAATTATGCATCACAGTATTTCTATTATCGTTACTTATTTAAGTTGTATATAGTATTTAACAAGCATTTTATAACAAAAACACATAACAATATGAGACATTTTATTGCACTATCACTATTAGCCCTGGTAATGGCTATGCCGCTCCATGCAAAAGGAGATAAACCAGGAACAATAAAGGGTATATTAAGTACAGGGGTTACATCTGACAATGGATTTAACATTGTAAATGTAGGAGGTTACTATACTTTCACAAAAAGAATTGATGTTGGAGCTAAACTTGGGTTATTCACAGATCCTGTAACATCCAGAGGAAACACTTATAGTTATACAGGGTTCTCTTTTGTTGCAAGTGGTCTGTTTCATGTAAACGAATGGATAAGCCCGCTTCCGAATCTTGATCTGTATGGCGGACTTGATCTTGGTTTAAGATTCTGGGCATCGCCGGATGAGCTCTCTAACAGAAATACAGAAGCTGTTTTTGAACCTTTTGTAGGAGCCACATACTATTTTAAAAAGACTATTGGTGCAAACCTTGAACTTGGTGGTGGTGCTGATGGAACTGTTAATGCAAGAGCAGGTTTGGTTTTAAAATTCTAATTACTGATGTTCTCAAAAAGGATTTTGTTGTAAAATATACAATAATTTCAAAAAAATATGTTTGCTAACATCTATAGTTAAAAGAATATTAGCTTATTTTACATCCTATTTTGTTAAAAAAAAGTATGGATATGAGAGATTCAGAAATTTTATTAAATCCGAACCCGCTGGTTCAATATATTAAAAAGCCTACAGATAAATTTACTAAGGCTGACATAATAAACTTTGTTGAGGAGTATGAAATTGAGATGCTTAACTTCAGATATGTAGCTGAGGATGGTAAGCTTAAAACTCTGAATTTTGTAATCACAAGCAAAGCTCATCTTGACACAGTTCTTTCAGGAGGAGAGAGAGTTGATGGTTCTAGTTTGTTCTCATTTATTGAGGCCGGATCAAGTGACTTATATGTTGTTCCAAGATATAAAACAGCTTTTGTTAATCCGTTTACAGAGACTCCAACATTAGAGATACTTTGTAGCTTCTACAACAATGAGGGTAAACCTCTTGAGAGTGCACCTGAGTATATTCTTAGAAAAGCACACGAAGAGTTTAAGAAGTCTACAGGTTATGTATTTAAAGCTTTAGGTGAGCTTGAGTATTATGTTAACTCTTCAAAAGAGGATCTGTATCCTGCTGTTGATCAGAAGGGATATCACGCATCAAAGCCATATGCTAAGTTTGAAGATTTTAGAGTTGAAGCTACAAAAATTATTGCTCAGTGTGGTGGTAAGGTTAAGTATGCTCACTCTGAAGTAGGTAACTTTTCAACTGAAACAGAGTCGTTTGAGCAACAAGAGATAGAGTTCCTTCCTTGTGTTGTAGAAGATGCTGTTGATCAGATGGTAGTTGCTAAGTGGTTATTACGTATGCTTAGTTATCAGTATGGTGTTGAGATAAGTTTTGCACCAAAAATTACTGTAGGTAAGGCTGGTAGTGGTCTGCATATTCATATGTTGCTTGAAAAAGACGGTAAGAACATAATGGTTGAAGATGGCAGATTAAGTGATACTGCAAGAAAAATGATTGCAGGAATACTTGATGCTTCAGATGCTATTACCGCATTCGGAAACACAATACCAACATCATACTTACGTCTTGTTCCTCATCAGGAAGCTCCTACAAATATCTGTTGGGGTGATAGAAACAGATCTGTTCTTGTACGTGTTCCGCTTGGATGGAGTGGTACTAACAACATGATCTTTGATGCTAACCCACAAGAAGATTCTGTTATTGAAGAGCAGACAGGAAAACAGACTGTAGAGTTCAGAGCTTCTGATGGATCTGCGGATATCTACAAACTTGTTTCAGGTCTTGTTGTTGCATCGCAACACGGACTAGAAATGGATAATGCTCTTGATATGGCTGAGAAGTTATATGTTGATGTTAATATCTTTAGAGATGAGAACAAACAGAGACTTTCTGAGTTAGATCAGCTTCCTACTTCATGTTTTGAGTCTGCTGACAGACTAGCGAAAAAACGTGAAATATTTGAGAAGAACAATGTATTCCCAAAAGGTGTTATAGACAATGTAGTTAAGAAACTTAAAGATCACGACGACGAGAATTTAAGTGAAAGACTTTACGGAAAACATGATGAGATAAGAAAGATAGTTATTGAGCATATTCAATGTCAATAATATATTTATTATAAAAGAAAATGCTGCCCAACTGAAGAAGAAAAGGGCAGCATTTTTTTGGCTCGATATTTAATATCGATAATTTAATTTCCTGTAATATTTTTCATCTCTTCTATTTTCACCTTTAATGCTTCTATTTTTACTTTAAGCTGATCTACATACTCCTTTGTAGCAGCATCTTTCAACTTCACCGGAGTAGCCACATTGTTAATTACAATACCTCCTGCATCAGTTCCCATATTTAATACCTCACTCAGATTTTGTAACTCATTCTCTGTATCTCCATCAACTTCTCTTATCGGAAGATTAATATCATTAATAAGATCACTTAATTTTTTAGGAATAGCCGGAGCATCTACAACATTATTATAATCCAGATTCTTCAATACCTCATCTGTATCTGTTAGTTCTGAAAACAAAACAGGTATTGATGGTTTATTATCCAGATTATTGTAATTTCCGTCAAAAGATATTATTGTGGGTACGTTTGTAAGACTGTTAAAATCCCTGTCAAATAATTTTCCTTCCTGATCCGTAAAATCTGATACATCTCTTGGAATTGCCGGATCGATTGTGAGGTTATTAAAATCGCCATCAAAAAGAGCTGGAAAATCTTCTATATCCTCAAAGTTTATTAATGCAGACAACTCATCAATGGTAACTATATCACTTATATCTTGTGGTACAAATGGTTTATCTACTATATCTGCATAATTGTTGCTATTATTATTAACAATTGTTGGTTTATCTTCAAGACTCTCATATTTACCATCAAACAGTGTTTCTGCATCATCCAGATCCGAAATATCAACTGGTATATTGGTTGGTTTATCTGTAAGATCATTATAGTTGCCACTAAACGGAACAGGTGCATTCAACAGCTTTAAAAAATCAACATATTCTGATAAATCAGATACATAATCGGAGAAATCGCCAGGTACATTTGGTGTATCTGTAAGATCAAGGTAACTACCACTAAAAATAGTACCCGGATCAGGTTTATTTGTAAGTTTATTGTAATCACCATCAAAAAGAATATTTCCAATATCTGTAAAGTCGCTTACGTCAGAAGGTATTTCCGGCATATTCAAAACGTTCTGAAAGTCTACACTTTTTGCTCTGTTTGCCTTTGCAGCATACAGTGCATATGGTACTGTTAATAACTCTGATGTACCATAGAGTGCTCCGTCAATTGTAATATCAAGATAGTAACCTGGTTTACTCCAGTCAATATCTGTGAATTTACCAATAGTGGCATCTCCTTTTCCAATAATAAATGATAATATTCCGAATTTATCTGTCCCTATTATTCTACTTTCAGAATAAACAACAGATTTATCTGGTCCCTGAACAACGTCTACAATAATATAAAACTGAGTATTTTCTTTAGGAATACCGTTTGCATCACGCATAACCGCCTGATATCTGAATCCGGCAAATTCTTGTGAGCAAACTGTAGCAACCAGAAGCAACATTAACGATATTAAAACGAGCCTTTTCATGATGTTACTTTTATTAAGTTTTCTTCTTCACTTGATTTTTACGACTCAACTCTTAATAACGTTTCCTTTTATATCAATAATACCATGTAATATATCTACAAATAACTATTGTTAATGTAAACACATACACGTTTATCCGACTTCGATACTCAAACTATATCAAAATCGGATAGTACTAATATTATTTTTCAACTTTTTATGGAGCCAAACGTCTGATATTCCATTTATTTTCAAAATAGAAGTACTCTATCCTGTCATGCAGTCTATTGTATCGTCCTTGCCAGAATTCAAAAAGCGTTGGTTTCAGGATAAATCCACCCCAATTCTCCGGGCGTTCAATATACTTATCTTCAAACTCCTCTTTATAATCTGATTTTAATGTATCAAGATATCTTCTGTTTGGAATCTCACTGCTTTGAGGCGATGCCCATGCACCAAGTTTACTACCCTTGGGTCTTATTGCAAAATAGTTATCAGATTCTCTTGATGGTATTTTCTCTATTATACCCTCTATTCTTACCTGTCTTTCCAGTTCAGGCCAATAGAATAAAAGTGCTCCGTAAGGATTCTGTATAATATTTTTTGATTTCCGACTCTCATAATTTGTAAAGAAGGTAAGCCCCTCATCTGTAACCCTCTTAAGTAAAATCATTCTTGAAGACGGCTTTCCGTTAAAGGTAGATGTAGACAAGCTCATAGCATTGGGTTCCAATACATCTGCGCTTACAGCCTCATCAAACCATATATTAAACTGATCTATGGGAATCTCTCTCACATCATCCTCATTCAGCTTTTTAAGCGTATATTCTTTCCTTAATTTCTGTAACTTCTTATTATCCATAGTTTATTATCAGAATGTTTAATATAACTACCATAACATATTTAATATGTCATCACACAATCAGCAAACAATTTATTTACATATATTTTTTACTAAGTTATTCTGATAACAAATAATCATAATTATTGTTCCAACTATTTTAAAACAAAAATGGCCTTATCGCACCGATAAAGCCATTTAACATATATATTAATAATTCTTACATCTCAACCTTCAAACTCATATCAAGGCTTTTCACCTGATGTGTAAGTGCTCCTACTGATATAAAATCTACACCACACTCAGCATATGAGCGTATGGTTTCTGCGGTTATACCTCCTGATGACTCTGTTTCTATCTTACCATCAATTATTTTAACAGCTTCAATAGTTTCATCAATAGAGAAATTATCTAACATTATTCGTTGCACACCACCATGTTTCAGTACTCTCTTAACATCATCAACAGATCTGGTTTCAACCTCTATCTTCAGGCTCTTACCTTTTGCATTAATATACGAATTTGCTGCATCAATAGCTTTCTCAATACCGCCTGAGAAATCAATATGATTATCTTTAAGCATAATCATATCATACAAACCGAATCTGTGATTAGTTCCACCACCAATTCTCACAGCCTCTTTCTCAAAAGCTCTGAAACCCGGTGTTGTTTTTCTTGTATCAAGAATCTGTGTATTTAATCCATCAAGCAGGTTTACATAATACTTTGTTTGTGTAGCAATACCACTCATGCGTTGCATTACATTAAGAACAAGTCTTTCTGCCTGTAATATGTATAGCTCTGCACCTTCAACTGTAAATATAAGTTCTCCCGGCATAATCTTATCTCCATCAGATTTCTCTGATATAAATTTAAGATCACTATTAAATCTTGTAAATATTCTTTCCGCAATATCAATACCTGCAATAACACCAGTATCTTTTGAGTACAATTTGGCAACACCCTTTTTATCAGGTGCTAAACAGCTTAAAGATGAATGATCTCCATCGCCAATATCCTCAGCTATTGCCAACTCTATACAACGATCAATTAATTCTGTATTCATTAAGTTTAAATAATTATAATTTCTGATAAGTAGATTGAGAATTACTCCTCTTCTATTTTAAGAAGATGAACCTTGTATTTACCGGCACTACTCTTCAACATAAAATATACCCTATAATTCGACTTCTCTGTTTCAAGTTTTCCGATAGCATATTTTGTATGGTCACGACCACCCTGATGAACAATTTTAAACAGCACTACTTTATTATTCTCAAAAAACTGTTTAAGTAGTATAGATGCCTGCGATTTACTGTAAATATCTTCATGATTTGGTAACACCATTTCTACCTGAGTATTAAGATTTTGAGACAGCAAGTCTGAGTTACCCTTTTCAAAAGCTCTTATTACTGAAGGCATAACAGCTGTTTGTGCCAACAAATAGAACGAAAACAGAAAAGTAGTAACAAAAACCGCAATAATCTTTTTATAACTTCTTATACCAAGCATGCAATTACCTTTTATTGGACTAAAGTACGAATTTTATGCCAATTAACTAAAATTAACACACGAATATGCTGTTTACACAAAAAACTTTAACATTATTTTCTTTTTAAAGTATATATTGCGTTATATAAACATAAATTAAGCTGTATATTTTAAATATCTTTAGCCTGTAACAGGAAAATAATTGTACAAAATGAAGATTAAACTTATTGCAATTGGCAAAACAGATAAGGATTACCTTAAAGAGGGGATTGATATATTTTTAAAACGTCTGAAACACTATACAAATTTTGAGTTTACAATAATTCCTGATATTAAAAACAGTAAAAATCTTAGCGAAGATCAACAAAAAACTAAAGAGGGTGAATTAATTCTTCAACAAGTAACAAACAGCGACTTTGTATGTATACTTGATGAGAATGGAAAGAATCACTCATCAGTTGAATTCTCAGAGTTTATGAACCAAAGAATGATTAGCGGTATTAAAACACTTGTTTTTGTTATAGGCGGACCTTATGGTTTCTGTAAAACTGTTAAACAGAGAGCAAACAGTAAGATATCACTATCCAGAATGACATTCTCGCACCAAATGGTACGCCTGATTTTTATTGAACAGCTTTACAGAGCTTTCACTATTCAGAAAGGTGAGCCTTATCATCATCAATAATATAAATTAACAGCCCTGATGAAACGAAGCATGAGAATGATCATTTACACACACGAGGATGATTATAATACGGAGTTCCATCTGACAACTAAAAAACAATTATAATCAGATGAAAGCACTTATTAGAAAGGAGATTATACTGCTCTTTGCAACATTAATAACAATTATTGCTATAATGTTTCTGAATCAATATGCAGACAGGTATACAGACAGGTCTGAAATTAGAGACAATGTTGAACAGGAATTGTTTTATAAGAGTGCTGAGATAAAACGCGAATTAAGGATATTTGCCGATAGATATAACGAAGAGAATGAGTCTGAAGATAAACTAAGTGAATATTACTATAATAGTCTTATAGATAAAGGCATAACAATTATTGCCAGAAAAAACAACAAAACAATATACTGGACTGATAACGACATAATAACTGAAAAGAGAAGTTATGACGACTATGATATACAGCAGATTATAAAATATAATAAGAACTGGTATATATCTAATGTTCTTAAAAAAGATTCTATCACATTCTTTGCTTTCTTCAAATTAAAGAAAGGGTACAAACATCATAATCATCTGCTACAGGATAGTTACCATAGCGATATATCACTTCCGGCCGAGGCCGATATTATTCTTGATAAGTATTTAGGATACCCAATATATACAAGCAGAGGAGGATATCTGTTCTCAATATCATTCCCAACAAAGATAAAAGTTCCCATACATCTGCAAAGTCTGATTATTTTTATCTTCTCAATATCGTTAGTACTTGGTTTAAGTTGGCTATGGATTATTATTGCCCATACACTAAAAATTAAGCAGACACTGAAGCTTGTAATATTCATAATTTCTGTAACTATTATCAGAGCTGCATTAATAATATTTAAGTGGCCCAATTTTTTATATGAGACAGAACTATTTCAGTCGTTCGTTTTTGCAAGCTCAACACATAATCCGTCACTTGGCGACTTTTTTCTATCAACAATTTGCCTGACAGTAATACTACTCACCATATATAACAGAGTAAAAACATACAGTTTCAATAAGGTTAATGGTCTGCTAAAAAACGCATTCATACTATTACTATTTGCAGGTATGTATGGCGCAGCGGCTCTGCTTAAGTATATGTTCAAGATTCTTATATTCCACTCTACAAAAGAGTTTTTAATGTTTGATTTTGTTCAGATGAACATATTTACATTAATTGGCTTTCTTATAATGGTACTGTTCCTTGGCAACTTTTCTCTGTTGTCGCGCATACTATTATATATACTTGGTAAGTTTGAATCTCTTAAAAGAATAATTATCTGGATTGTTTCTATTACCATTTTGTTAATATTTCCGGTAATACATCTCTTTGGCTATATTAAGCTGATTGAACTAATGCTTCTGGCCTTTTTTATTATATCTCTTACTATTTATATAAAAAGGCATTACGGTAAAGAGTTCAGATACAATTTGGTACTAATGAGTATTCTTGCAGTAATAGGTTTGTACCTTATAACCGCTCTGCAATACGATAAACAGATTGAGGATGCAAAGTTAATTGCAGGTAATCTATCTAATGAGAGAGATGCCGTACTGGAAACAATTATATCATCAACAGAAGAGTCTATTATAAGCGACGAGAAACTTCCGGAGTTTCTTACCGATGTAGATAAATACGGACAGGACATATATAATCATATTGTAAAAAATTATTTGTCGGGATACTATAACAAATATGATATACAGATTACATGTTGCTACTCCGGAACAGAGCTAATAATTGACCCGACAAAGGCATATGTAAACTGTAACGATTTCTTTGATACAATTATTGATAAGTATGGTTTTCAGATTCCATTCTCTAATTTTTACTATAATAATAATCATAATGGTAGAGTAAGTTATGTAGGAAACATAAAGTTACCAATTGCTAACAGTAAAGATTCAGCCAATGTTTATATTGAGCTTGACAGTAAACTTCAGAATAAGTATCTGGGATATCCTGAGCTACTTCTTAAAACAAATAAGAATATGGCAAACCTTAAAGGTTTCTCATATGCAAACTATTATAATAATCATCTGGTTTCATATTCCGGCGAGTTTGATTTTCCTGAAATTTGGGAAACTGAGCCATTTGATAAGAAGAATAAATTTAAGCAGAGGTTAAAAGATAAACAGATACAGTGTACATATCAGATTGAACCTAATAACACAATTGTTCTTGTAAGATCTTTTATTGTTGCCGATAAGGTTCTTTATCTGTTTACACACCTGTTTATTGGTATATATGTATTCTTTCTGATAGTATATTATAAATCAGAGCGCATACAACTATTCTTTTATGTAAAAAGCCTGCAAGGAAAGCTTAAATTATCAATTATTAGCGTATTAGTTCTGTCACTGTTGCTAATAGGTTTTGGTACAATACGCTATTCTGCAAACACATATGAAAAAACGCATTTCGATAATCTGAACGAGAAGGTAAGATCAATAACTGTAGAGCTTAGTCATAAGATAAGTCATAAAGATGCTGTTATTACCGATAATTCAGAATATCTGACATACTGGCTTATACGTTTCTCAAATGTATTTTATACAGATATAAACATGTATGATACAAAAGGGAATATTATGGCCTCATCAAGGAATGAGATATTTAAGCAGGGGTTGTTAAGTAAGAAGATGAATCCTTTAGCTCTTAATAGTTTGTCGGCAGGTAATCGTAAATATTTCTGTAAAGAGAATATTGGTGAATTAACTTATCACTCTATATATGTTCCATTTACAAACAATATAGGCGAACCATTAGCCTATATTAATATACCTTATTTCACCAGACAAAATGAGCTGCAAAATCAGTTATATGAACTTATTAACGCTGGTGTTAATATCTTTCTGATGTTAATACTTATTGCAATATCAATTGCTATAATACTATCAAACCAGATATCGAAACCTCTCAGAATGTTACAAGAGGGGTTGTCTAAACTTAGCATTGGTGAGCAAAACTTAAAACTTACCTACAATAAGAACGATGAAATATCTGCTCTTGTAACTGCATACAACAATAAGGTAAGAGAACTGGACGAAAGTATTAATAAGTTAACCGAGAAGGAGCGTGAAGAGGCATGGAAAAAGATGGCAAGGCAGATTGCACATGAGATTAAGAATCCGCTTACCCCAATGAAACTTAGGGTACAGTTTCTTGAGAGAGCATGGAAAGACAGACCTGAGGATTGGGATAAGCAGTTAAAGAGATTTACTGAGACCATGATTCAACAGATAGACTCTTTAACATATATTGCAAATGAGTTCTCTAATTTCTCGAAATTATCTGAACAAAATCCTACCGATATAGATCCGAAGGACATTATAAATAATATTGTTGACTTATACTCAAACACAGATGTACAGTTTATAAAACAGTTTGATAGCGATAACAGAGTTATATCTGATGCAGAGCACCTGCCAAGGGTATTCATTAATATTATTAAGAACGCTATTTCTGCAATACCGGAAGAGAGGCAAGGTATAATTGAGATTGGTTTCTACGACTTAGACGACAGTTTTGTAGAGTTCTTTATAAAAGATAATGGAAAAGGTATATCGGGAGAAGATGGGGAGAAGATATTTGAACCAAACTTTACCACCAAAACATCAGGTATGGGATTAGGGTTATCTATTGTAAAAAACATTATTGAGACATCGGGCGGAAAAATACGATATAATACTATACCAGGTAAAGGAACAACATTCTTCTTTACTCTGTTAAAGGTAAAAAGATAAATCTATGCCATAATTATCATCTCTCTCTCTACTCCATCCATTTTTATAGAGAGATGATGTTTAAACTCAATTAATTTAACGTGCTGTGTTGAAAAGATTATCTTCTCAGACAGCACTCTGTTCCAGTCTAAAATAGTGATATTATCATCATGATTAACCGATGCGTAACCAATATTCATTGATGTTACATTATGAAAAAAGTGTGATCCTGACGAAGCGTCAAGAGGAAAGTCCTTAAGGCTTGTCTCAATAATAGCCTTAACCATTGATATCTGACTCCAGGTTACCGGAATACCAATCCATCTGTCACGTGTTCCCCAACGTCCGGGTCCTATTAATACATACTCAATATCTTTATCTTTACAGTAGTTATTTATCTCCTCTATCTCATTAGCAATATTTACAGTTTCTCTCTTATCAAAAGTATCTCTGTCTACAATAACAATATGCTTAACACAATCTATTACACCGTTTCCCATACTTCGGGTTGAGTATACAACCTTGTCTTTGCTCTCTCTCTCCTCATCTGTTATGGTACATCCTGAAACCTCACCTATCATAGGTTTTATCTGCAACAGGTAAAATGATGCTCTGCCTTTGCTATCTTTATTAAGATCTACTGCAAACTCAATTCCCACAGGCGATCCGAACGCTTTTCCTATAATATCCAATACTTTCTTTATTGTATCAGCTAGAGGAATATAGTTATACTTTAATATATTGGCAAAGTTCAACACACGTGGTCCTGAACTATCCAGTCCGGGCATTATAGTATCGTTATTTACACTATAAACCGATGCCAGATGTTTTATTGTTCCATCCTTCTCTGCATCATACAGATCTCGTTTTGCAAGCGTTGCATTCTCACCCTTTTTGATATCAATTTTATTATTAACCATATCAATAGCCCAGAAGTGCGTCTGAGAATTTTTTATTATATCCTTTGCTGTGTATATATCAAGCGATGGGTGACTTGGTGAGAATCTGTAACTCATATTCCCTTCAACTACATATTTGCCTAATCCCAGTGCTATCTCAGCTAATCCATCATCAGGTTTCATAGCTCCAAACGGATAATAATTATAGCTCTGTGCAGCACCACTCAGGTCAGGATAAAAATAATTACCATGCTGATTTCCCACAACCTCCTGAATAACAACTGCCATTCTCTCATCTTCTAACTTATACTTAACAGATTCAATATATGCTCTGGCTTCTGGTGAAAATACAGATGCGTATACCATCTTAATGGCATCTTCTAATTGCTTATATCTCTCTGTAATATCCTCATTATTATTCGGTAACATATAGGTACTATAAACTCCTGCAAACGGCTGTAACATAGAGTCTTCTAAAAGCCCTGACGACCTCACAGCCAATGGTACCTTTGAAAAAGCTAACCAAACAAGCAGTTTTCTGCGTAACGACTCACTCAGTTTACCTTTAATAAATCTATCTCTTATAACCTCATAATCAGACTCCTCATAAACATCTATTGATATATTATTACTATCAATAAACTCCGAGAACTCATCTGTTCCTATTATGCAGGTTATTGGTGTTTTTATTGATATATCTTTTACAAGATCTATAAAGTCCAGATTATATACCAGAGTGCTTACAAATGCTATTCCTCTACCCTTTCCTCCAAGAAGCCCGCCAGACATAGTAAATACATTTCTAACGTCGTACAAGTTCTCTGTTGAGAAAGGGATAATCTGACCTTTTTTTCTGGTATTTCTGAAGTTCTGTACAAAATATATTAACAGTTCTCTCAGCTCCTGTTTACCTGAAAAATCAGATACCTTATATGGCAACAGCATTTTTGCCAACTCAATCTCTCCTCTTGCCATTAACCAACTGGAAAAATGGTTTCGTTTTCCATGAAACTCCAGACTTTCGTCAGGAACAGTATACAGTAACTTTTCAAATTCTTGTAACGACGAAGCTTGTTGCAGCTCCTCTCCCAGACTATCTCTGAAAACAAAGTTTCCAAATCCAAGATAATCTTTTAGAAACCGGTGCACCTCCTTTTTAAATTTTTTTGAATGTTTATTGAGGTATATTACATTCAGCTCTTCTATAAGTTCCTCACTAATATCATCGGTACTCTGAACTATTACCGGCAAATCCTTAATATAAGTTCTCACATGTCTTATTAACGACTCTCCGGCTTTATGATCATTTACATTATTTTTATTGTAACTCATATCTGTTATCAGACACAAGATATTAGATCTGTAATGATGAAACATTTTATAAGCCTCTTCATAGTTCTCTGCCAAAAGAATTTTAGGTCTGGCTCGCATTCTTAATACCTTATACAGATCATCGGTATTTACCTCCTCTATTATCTCTTTAATCTGACCAAGCAGTATATTATACAATAATGGCAGATATTTTGAATAATAAATAGATGAATCCTCAACAAGTATAATTACTCTTACAAGTCCTACACGTGTATCATTCTCAACATTAACTTTATCCTCAAGGTATTTTACCATTGCAAAGAATATTCTGGTATCACCATTCCAAACAAAAACCCTGTCTATACTCTCATCAACTGTAATTTCTGTATTCTCCAACTTTGCTGCCATTCTGTCATTATTCAATAACAGAAATAGTGGTATATACGGGAATTCTCTTTTTAACACTGAGCATATACCAATATGTAGATTAGGAGCTACGCCTATCATTACAATAACCAGATCTATATGTTTTGTACGTAATACTTTTTGCGCCTCCTTAAGCCCTGAAACACCTGTAATGCGAGGCATAGACGTAAGATTCAGTTTATGGTACTCTCCAAGAATATGATCAGATGCCCTACGCTCTCTGTCAATATTGTAGGCATCATATAGTGTTGATACAAGCAGTATCTCCTTTACTTTAAAAGGCATTAAATCATGATAAATATCTCTCTGCGAATTCTGCTTATTCAAAAATCGTTGTAACAGATCTTCCCCATCTGTATCTATCTTGGTGTATGCATATGCATTTTCGTCAAGCAAACGTCTGCTCTGAGCTTTCTCCTCTGCAACAGTTTTAGATATATAATCGCCTATCATTATAGACAATACATTTATCAACTGTCTCTCTTCAAACAGAAACGGTCCCTCATCTTTATCGTTAAACTTACGTGTGTAATATATATTTACAGATCCTTTTCTTCCAAGAGCATCATTAAACTCATTAGATAATCGCCATTTGGTCTCTACAAATCCTACACTCTCATAGCTTCTGTCTTCAAACACAATTCTGCAAACTGTATAATCAGGATATTGCCATGCTGATGGAAGAAGCTGACTTATAGCCTTTAATGTTGAATTAACTGATCGTTTCTGTTCTATTATCTCTGTTACTCTGTATATTGCAGATAACTCCTTTATCCTCTCACTATTCTCCGCTTTAAGTTTTCTGTATTTATCCAGCCATTTATCGTCTGAAATACTCATTAAAAAAGGTTTTTGTATCTATTAAATTTAACTAAATAAATAGTTAACAACTAACTATTAGCCCAATTATTTTTCATAATGTGTTAACTTTTTGTAACTTATATACACAAACAAAATTTAAGCATTATGAATTCTACTAGTACACATCAAGAGTTTATGAACAGTATTACTGCAAAGAATATTGGTGAAACTGAATTCCTGCAAGCTGTTCATGAGGTTAGTGATACTTTACTGCCTTTTATTGAAGAGAACCCTAAGTACAAACACAATAAAATTCTGGAACGCATAACAGAACCCGAAAGAGTAATAATTTTCAGAGTTCCGTGGGTTGACGATAGTGGTATTGTTCAGATAAACAGAGGCTATAGAATAGAGATGAACAGTGCTATAGGTCCTTACAAAGGAGGATTAAGATTTCACCCTACAGTTAACCTGAGTATATTAAAATTTTTGGCTTTTGAACAGGTTTTCAAAAACAGTCTTACAACCCTGCCTATGGGTGGTGGTAAAGGAGGTTCTGATTTTGATCCAAAAGGTAAATCGGATCAGGAGGTAATGCGATTCTGCCAGAGTTTTATGACTGAACTCTTCAGACACATTTCCCATTTAACAGATGTTCCGGCAGGAGATATTGGTGTTGGCGGTAGAGAGATTGGATATCTTTTTGGACAATATAAACGATTGAAGAACGAGTTTACCGGTGTTTTAACTGGTAAAGGTATTGAGTATGGTGGTAGTCTTATAAGACCTGAAGCTACAGGTTATGGTAATGTATATTTTGCTCATGAGATGCTTAAAACAAAAAACGAGTCGTTTAAAGATAAGATTGTACTCATATCCGGCTCAGGTAATGTTGCACAATTTGCTGCCGAAAAAGTAACAGAACTGGGCGGAAAGGTTGTTACACTATCTGATTCAACAGGATATATTTACGATCCTGAGGGGATAGACAGAGAGAAGCTTGAATATATAATGTATCTTAAAAATATTAAAAGAGGCAGAATAAAAGAGTATGCCGATAAATATGACGTAAAATATGTTGATGGTAAGCGTCCTTGGTTAGAGAAAGGAGATATCGCTCTTCCGTGCGCAACACAGAATGAGATAAATGAAGAAGAAGCAAAAATATTAGTTAACAATGGATGTATTTGCGTTAGCGAAGGTGCAAATATGCCATCTACACCAGAAGCTATAAATATATTCCTGAATCATAAGATTCTTTTTGGTCCGGGAAAAGCTGCAAATGCCGGAGGAGTTGCTGTGTCAGGTCTGGAGATGACTCAGAATGCCATAAAAATGAACTGGAGCAGAGAAGAGGTTGATGCCAAACTAAAAACAATTATGACAGATATACACAACACATGTATAAAGTATGGTAAAGAGGCTGATGGTTTTGTCAACTACCTTAAAGGATCAAATATCGGCGGATTTGTAAAGGTTGCCGATGCTATGATTGCGCAGGGTGTTGTTTAATAATAGTTATGTATAGGGCGAATTTTCTACTGAAGTTCGCCCATACTTATAAGATTGTTTAAGATAGCGTATACTGTTAATCCAGATACTGTTTTTATACCCAGTTTGCGGGTAATATTCTTTCTGTGCGAAACAACAGTATGCGTACTTATAAACAGTTCATCGGCTATCTCTTTCTGTGTTTTCCCTAATGCAATCAACCTCAGAATATCCTGCTCGCGTTTGCTCAGAACCTCCTCTTTAGGTTCCTCTGTAGTATTAAATTCCGATACAAGCTTATTTATTCCTTTTACAATATCTGTCTCACTCTGATTATAAGAAAACACAGCTCTAACAGACGACTCTAAATCAACCCCTACAGGAAAATTTGTAAACAATACTACACGTTTTTTAAAGAACTCCGAATCACCTTCTATAAGTTTTGCAAGACTAATTTGGTCAATCGAAGAAGGATTTAATACAGCAATATCTGTATCTATCTTATTTATTATTCCCTCTATATTATCAAACTCATCATATACCTTATGAATCTCTATATCTCTATAGCCCGATAAAGCAGATACCAAACCTTGCCTGATAATAAAACTGGGTTCTATTATTGTTACACTAATCATTGCTATTAAGATTTATTTCCTGAAATCGCCCTCTCCATCTCAATTATCTTTGGTACCATAACAGTATCCTCCATTCGTGAATGATCATTCATATCCTTCTCTAACATAAACAGCTCATTCAACACATCATAACACAATCTGCTATTCTCTGGCTCAGGTAGATATTTCATTATAATATTCTTCAAATCAAATAGTTTCTCCTCAATATCCTCATGCTCTTTGTAGTAATCCTCTATTGAGTACTCTTTCATTCTCTTCAGTAATGTATCGCTTACATTTCCGCTATTATAAGCATTCTCAACCTCTATGGCATAAGGAAAAACTACCTCATCTTCTCTTCTGATATGATCTTTCATCTCTCCTCTGTAGTCATGAAAGAATTTAAGAATTAGTTTATAGTGTCCCTTATTTTCAGCAGAACATTTATCTACCAGAATCTCTATTAAGCTCTCTATCTCAGGTAATTTATCTTTCAGATAATATCTGTGTGTTGTTTCAAGATAATCTATTATTGTATTTGCTGAGAACGACTTAAGATTCTCTCGCGGGAAATAGTTTTTATCATGAAATACATTAAGCATCTCTACAAAAAAGTCCGGATTAATTCCATACTCTGAACAAACAGACAGAACAGTTTTATCTCCAAAACCAAGTTTAATACCAAATCTGTCAGTTATTTTAAGCAGATGAAAATCGGCATGAATTACATCTACCATTTTTTGATTTTTACTAAATATCATAATCTAGATTTTTTACAAATATAGCTTATTTTTATTTATTTTAAATAAATGCTTTAATACAAAAAAACCGATATGCTATGATTTGCAAATCGGTTTTTAATATTGTTTCTATAAATATCCTACTTGATTCTGATACGCTGTCCTGGTTTTATATTGCGTCCGTTACCAAGTTTGTTAATTCTCTGTATCGATGCTATTGACACTCCCGGATATAGCTGAGCAATCTCCCACAATGTATCACCTTTTTTTACAGTATAATACACTCCACCTTTAACGGTTTTTGTATTAGCCATAGCAATAGATGATTTAGAGTTAGAAGCTCTTTGCTTCTGTGCCATAGTCATTGTATTAAACTTCTTGTAATACGATGCCTTTCTCTTTGGAACATAAATTCTAAGTTTCTGTCCTTCACGAATCATACTTCCCCGTATTCTGTTCCAGCTACGTAAACTAGAGGTTCTAACATTAAACCACTCTGATATATAGCCAAGGTAATCACCTTTTTTAACAGTATATCTTATCATAACATGTCCCGGTGGTGGATCATTCAGGAATCGGCTTCTTGATTTAGGACTTACCTGTGTAAACTCGTTAGAAAAATATACATTCTTTTTATAATTAACTATAGAGTCCTCTTTTTCAATATACTGAACAGTGTACTGCAATGGTAATCTTAACGATCTCTCTTTATACTGCGCAGGAATTACATCTCTTCTGTATTGCGGATTCAGATCTCTTATCTCCTGTAGCGAAACACCAAGAACAGATGATATCTGTCTGAAATGAACCTTTTTGTTAATCATAAGTGTATCTGTAACAGCAGAGAAATCAATTTTTACAGGAGAGATATTATGCTCTTTATAGTAATTAAAAGTATACATTGCCGCAATAAATGCAGGAACATAACCTCTGGTTTCGCGAGGCAGATAGTGATATATATCCCAATAATTACGCTTTCCTCCGGCTCTCTTTATAGCCTTGCGTACATTACCCGGACCACAGTTATATGCAGCAATAACCAGTATCCAGTCTCCGTACATCTCATAAAGATCCTCCATAAACTCTACAGCAGCATACGACGATTTAATAGGATCTCGCCTCTCATCTACATACGATGATATATTAAGTTTGTACATTCGTCCTGTGCCATACATAAACTGCCACAATCCTGTTGCACCAACACGCGAAACAGCACGAGGATTAAGTGCAGATTCTATTACTGGCAGATATTTTAACTCCAGCGGCATACCTTTTTTATCAAGAATTTCCTCAACCATAGGAAAATAGTAGTCACTTAATCCTAACATAAGCTCTACTTTTTTTCTATGTCTGTTTGTATAAGAGTGAATAAAGTTCCTGACTATCTTATTATAAGTCAAAGATATTGGTGTCTCAATACGTGATAATCTGTCTATATAAACAGAATCAGGAAATGTTGGTATAAATACAGAGTCTTGTGCTGCAATTATCATACTGTCAGCATCATTATAGTAAGTATCTTCTCCCGCTAACGACTGTTTTATAGCCCAGGATTTATATATACTATCAAGATTATCGCTAAAATTCTTCTCTATATTCAAAACTCCCTTTTCTTTAAGGGGTGGATTATGGTCATTAGCAGCTTGTAATGAACCTACACTCAAACAGAGCATAACTCCGCAGCTAATAAGTAATTTTTTCATGGCAATGTGATTAAAATGTTATTAGTACCCTCGCTCCTACTCCGGCTCCAGTATACGAATATACTTGCTTGGGAGCAGTAAAATCATTTGTCATCATCGGATCAAATCTCAAAGACAAATCGTCTCCTATATCATAATCAAATAGATGAGCATCAACTGTAGCATCAATAATGTTCAAAGCATAAGCAACTCCTATTAGTAAAACCATCAAGTCTCTGTTTCTACGGTACGACTGAACATAATGTTTCAAATCTGCCTCTTTCGTTGCTCCATTAAATTCACCGTATTCCCCTGCCTTAACAGCATTGTACGCATCCAGTGCACTTTTATACTCTGTATTATTAAATGTTATACCATATATTAACGATGCCATCCCTCCGTATATTATAGGGATCTTCCAATATTGTTTATTATAGAACTGTCCTAATCCCGGCAAAAGAGCTGAGTATAAGGTTGCTTTTGCAGGTGAGTGATTTGGTGATTTAACACCGTTTATTGCGTCAATTACACTTAACAAGTAAACAAGACCTGCCCCGCTATAATATAAATTTCTCTGACGTCTGAACGAGGTGTAATCACTCTTATATTGCGCCCTTAGTGATGGGTCTGTGGTATTTACATAATTATTATAAGCCTCATGATATTTGCTGTTACTATCGTAACCCATGTATATTAATCCTGCTCCGGATGCATATATCACGGGTACTTTCCAGTATTGTTTATTTCTTATCTGTCCGTATCCCGGTAAAACCATTGAGTACAACCAGGTATTATTAACTTGTTGTTTAACTGTGTCTTTTACCTCTTTTTTAGGTTTAGCATACAGACTGCTCTCTCCCACACAACAAACAAAAAGCATAATAGTAACTATTATGCTTTTCTTAATATATATATTAAAGTATTTCAATTCCTTCAAATATGATCGGTTACGAATAACAAATCTAAGAAATATTAATCTTATTGCTAGTTAAAAAACTTTAATATTTGATCTAACTGCTTTTTATCTTTATAAGATATTATCATTTTACCATTCCCTTTTTTCGATTGCTTAAAATCTATATTAGCTGATATTTTATCTCCTAATACCTTTTTAATATCAAGCAACTCTGAAGGAAGTTCATTGGTTTTCTTAGGGGTTGCAAGTCCTTTTCCGGCACTTACGTTACGTACAATCTCTTCTGTCTGACGTACCGATAATCCCTCTTTTATAATCTTGGCAAAGATATCCAGCTGCTTAATAACATCCTCAACTCCAATTATTGCACGGGCATGTCCCATACTTAACAGTTGCTTTCTTATACCCAACTGTATCTCTACTGGTAGTTTAAGAAGTCTCAGATAATTTGTAACAGTTGATCTCTTTTTTCCAACTCTCTCACTAAGTAACTCCTGAGTAAGTTCACACTCATCCATTAATCTCTGATAACTTAAAGCAATCTCTATGGCATCCAGATCCTGACGTTGAATATTCTCAACAAGAGCCATCTCAAGCATATCCTGATCATTGGCTTTACGCACATATGCAGGAATCTTCTTTTTACCTATAAGTTGCGATGCTCTGAAACGGCGCTCACCGGCAATTATCTGATATCTGTCAGGGCTTACTTCTCTAAGTGTTATTGGCTGAACAATTCCTATTTCCCGGATTGATGCCATAAGCTCTTCAAGAGCTTCCTGATCAAAATTTGTTCGGGGCTGAAAAGGATTTGCCTCAATCTTAGATAATTCTATCTCTGTAACACCAGGAGAGTCTTTTATCTCTCTAACAACCTTTTCGGCAGGTGTTCTTACTGTTTTGCTTGTATTTGTGGTTTCTGCTTCGCTTATCAACGCTCCTAATCCTCTACCCAACGCGCTTCGTTTCTGTGCCATTTTTCCTCCTGATGAATTTCTATTCTACAACCTTATGCTCATTCTTTATATTTGTATTATCATTATGTTGCAACAGCTCTTTTGCAAGATTCAGATAATTTAAAGATCCTTTAGAATTAGCATCGTATAGTATTACAGGCTTACCATAACTTGGTGCCTCGCTTAGTTTAATATTTCTCTGTATTATGGTATCAAACACCATCTGCTGAAAATGCTTACGTACCTCTTCAACAACCTGATTAGAAAGTCTTAAACGAGCATCGTACATAGTCAGTAAGAATCCCTCTATCTCTAATTCAGTATTTAATCTTGATTGAATAATTTTTATTGTATTTAATAGTTTACCCAATCCTTCAAGTGCAAAGTACTCACACTGCACCGGCATTATTACTGAATCGGCTGCAGTTAAGGCATTAACAGTTATAAGACCTAATGATGGTGAACAATCAATAAATATATAGTCATACTGATCACGTACACTGTCAATAACCGATTTAAGAATCTTTTCTCTATTCGGAAGATTCAGCATCTCAATCTCAGCTCCAACCAAATCAATATGCGATGGTACAAGAAAAAGATTATCCATCTCACTTTGCATAGCAACATCTTCCATCTTTGCTTCACCAATAAGGCATTCATAAATACTCGATTGGATACTTCGCAAATCAAATCCTATCCCTGATGTAGAATTAGCCTGAGGATCAGCATCAATCAACAACACCTTTTTATCAAGTGCAGCAAGACTTGCTGACAAATTAATAGCTGTTGTTGTCTTACCTACTCCACCCTTCTGGTTAGCCAGTGCAATAACTTTACCCATCTTTACTAAATTTTGGTTTTGGTCTTACATATTATTTCAGCATCAAAAATAGTACAATCATTTAACAACTTCTAAATTCCTTAAAAAGAATGTAAACAATTACAAAAATTTTATCAACAGTTTTTTAACACACAAACCTAACGTCTCAATTAAGCAAATCTACAAAATACACTAAGTGTTAAAAATCAACAAAATACATGTTGATAACTTTTACACAAGCATTTTAAGCTCTACTAATCTCTTATACACATCATCATGTGTTATGCTATATCTGCATGCAAGATCTCCTCTTTTACAAGTGCCCTTTCCATAAACAGTACAAGGTCTGCATGGTAAATCGGCACGAGGCACTTCTATAATATAATCATCGGGCTGTTTATATGCTGAAAAACCAACCATTGAGTGTGTTGCACACCAAACAGAGACAGTTTTTGTTCCTAACAATGATGCTATATGCATATTTGCAGAGTCCATACTTATCATAAAATCTAACTTCTGAATAAGAGCCAACTCATTCTTAAAGTCTATCTTTCCGGTAAGATTAAATACTTTATCAAAACCAACACTCAACTTATCAAGTGCCTGTTTCTCTTTCTCTCCTCCACCAAACAAAAATATAGTTGCCTTATTGTTTGTACAGATCTTGTCAATAAGATTACGCATTGAATCAAGACTCCACATCTTTAAATCATGTTTTGCAAACGGAGCTATTCCAATCCATACATCATCATGCCCAACAGAGAAAGATGTAACATATTTATTAACCTCATCCATTGCCTCTTCAGAAGGGCGTATACACGGCAAATCAGAAGGCGTAAATTTTAACCCTGCCTTATAAAACACATCGACATATCGTTGCCACGATGGTTTTATAGCTTTATCTAATTTTCCGGAAATTATCTTCTTTTTTTGCCCCCTGTCTTTAGATATTCTGTATACAGGTTTTGATTTTAATTTAAAAAACGAAGACAAAATTCGCGATCTTAATACATCATGAAGATCAATAATTGCATCAAAATTCTGATCTGAACTAAGTTTCTTATATAGTTTATATAGCCCTTTAACACCTTTGTGCTCTCCTTTAAAATCGGGATAAAAAAGAGTTAATCGTGGAATATCATAAAAAAACGGTGCAAAAAAACGCGGAGTAACCATTGTAATTTCTAAATCAGGATTATCCTGAAGCACACCTCTTATTGCAGGCGTTGTAAGAGCTACATCGCCCATTGCAGAAAAACGTAATACCAGTAGTCGCATATATAAAAAAAATAGCCTGCATTACGCAGGCTTAATATCTTAATACTCGTCGTAAGACTTCTCTTCAATCAGATCTGAACCTGTTTTCAGATTTATCTCTTTTTTAATTTCAGAACGCATATCATTTGTGATGTATACTGAACGTGTTGTCTCAACAAAACCGGCACCAAAATCCTTGTTTCGCTCATACTCTCTACAACGATCTTCAATATCCCAAAGCTTACAGTTTACATCATATAACCTTTTATATAGATCATCCTCTTTACTCAATATTTTTGAGACAGCCTCATCAAGAACAGCATACTCTTTTCTTAGGTTTACTAATTTCTCTTCGTCTGCAATACGCTCTAATTTTATCTGTATAATAGTTAGTTTATCAACTATTTCACCGTTTGAAACCTCTATCTTCATTATAGTAAATTATAATTAATTCGAACATCAAAGATAATAATTTAAAACTCATATAAAACTGTTTATGCAGGATCAACATCTTTTACAACAATAACAGATTTATAATGTGTTAGCATACACACTTCGTCTATAGTTTGGTTAATAAAAACTTTCACCTTTGAGTGCGGTAATCTTCCGTCAAGTTTTACTATTATCTCCATTATATTATAAGACTGTATTTTATCAATTATCGGCTCTACAGGTCCTAACACTCGCGTTCCTAATCGTTTTCTTAACCTGTTAACTATTTCATTTGCAGCACTACGTAAAACCCCTTTATTCTTATGCTTCACATTCAGCTTAACCAGTCTCACATACGGAGGATAATGAAACATCTTACGCTCGGTACATTGATTAACAAACATTCTTGCATAGTTTCCATCTTGCACATCGGCCAATACCGGATGTTCTGTATCAGAACTTTGAATATATACCTTTGCTCCCTCTCGTTTTCGTCCTGCCCTGCCTGCAACCTGAGTTAACAGATGATAACTCCTCTCAAATGCTCTGAAATCAGGGAAACGCAACATAGAATCGGAGTTAAGCACACCCACTACAGACACATTATCAAAATCCAGTCCTTTGGTAACCATCTGCGTTCCAACCAAAATATCTATCTGATGACTCTGAAACTTATCTATGAGTTCCGAAAAAGCATTCTTTCTTCTGGTACTATCAAGATCCATTCTTGCCACCCTTGCATCCGGCAGATAAACAGCAAGCTCATCCTCAATCATCTCTGTCCCAAAACCACGTGTCTCCATTGCTCCGCTATAACATTTAGGACACTTAGGCATTAGTTTTATTGTGTATCCGCAATAATGGCACATCAGATTATTAAATGATTTATGATAGGTTAAACTAACATTACAGTGCGGACACTGAGGTACTTCAGCACACAATCCACACTCAACATAAGAGCTGAACCCCCTTCTGTTCTGAAACAGAATAACCTGCTCTCCGTCGGAAATTGCCTTCTCCATATTATCAAGTAGTGTTCCTGAAAATAGCGAGAACATTCTCTTTCTTCGTCGCTCTTTTAACGTGTTAACAAGCACAACATCAGGCATCTTTACTTTGCTATGTCTCTCATTAAGCTCTACAAGCCCATACTTACCTGTTTTGGCATTAAAAAAAGACTCTATCGACGGTGTTGCAGATCCCAACAGTGTGTTAGCTTCAAACAGCGATGCCAATACAACTGAGGCATCACGTCCGTTATAACGTGGAGCCGGATCGTACTGTTTAAACGACGGCTCATGCTCCTCATCAACAATTACAAGTCCGAGGTTATTAAATGGCAAAAATACCGCCGATCGTGCACCAACAATTACCGGAAGAGCTCTCTCGCTATCAAGTTGTCTTAAATAGAGATCTGCACGCTCCTTATCAGTATATCTTGAGTGATACACTCCAATTTTCTCACCAAAAGCACTTTTTAATCTTGTTATTATTTGAGTTGTAAGTGCTATTTCAGGCAACAGGTACAGAACCTGCTTTCCTTCACTTATTGCTTGTTGAATAAGGTGTATATATATCTCCGTTTTTCCACTTCCGGTTACCCCTTTTAACAGGGTTACCTTACCTTCATTAAACTGATTAACTATCTCTTCATATGATCTGTTCTGTGCTTCAGACAATTCATTAAGTACATGACCAGACTCCTTTCCTGTTACTTTGCCAGGCTCAAACTTATGAACATTAATAATATCTTTATCTACAAGTGCATTAATTACAGCTGTTGTAGATTTTGTCTCAAACATAAGCCTGGATTTCTCAACAAATTCACAATCCTCCTTCTGAATTATATCTATTAAACCTGTTAATGCAACTTGCTGCTTAGCTGCTCTCTTTAATTTATCAAACATTAAAGAGGTATCTTCCAGATCATATTCCGGATTAACAGAAAGATAGGTTATCATTGTAGGGTTATAGTTCCCGTTTATCCTCTCTTTAAGTTCTACCACACCTTTTTTAACAAGTGTTTTTATTAAAGACGACACCTTGTTTTTACTAAAAAATTCTTCCAGATCTTTTAATAAACATCTTCTGGTTGACAACAGATAGTTATAGATAACACGTTCGTCATCTGTCAATTCCGATAATTTAAAATCGTTCTCAGACAGATATATCTCTGTTATACTCTCCAGTTTTAACCCGGCTGGAATAGCAGCTTTAAACACCTCGCCAAGTGTACACATATAATATGCCGATATCCATGTCCAGAACTTACGCTGCGATGAATTAATTACCGGAAAATTATCTACAACACCATCAATAAGTTTTGTTCGGTACTTCGGTTGGTTTGTATGCACAGCCCATACTATTGCTGAGTATCTTTTTTTTGCACCAAACTGCACAATTACTCTCGATCCGGGCAAATTATCAGCATCTATATCATCAGGTATCTGATATGTAAAAATGTTATTAACAGCCAGAGGCAATATTACATCAGCATAGTATTTTGTTTCTTTTGTCATTAATCGGTTTTTAAGCCAGACACATATTCTGCAACTTTCTCCATTAGCCACAATGGTGTTGATGTTGCACCACAAATACCAACAGATTTAACACTATTATTAAACCAATCTGTATTTATATCCTCAACATCTGTTATAAAATGGGTTTCTCTATTCTTCTCTAGACAGGCATTAAACAACACCTTTCCGTTTGAACTCTTTTTCCCACTCACAAAGAGAACCAAATCATGCGATTCTGCAAATTTTCCAATAGCAGGATATCTTCCTGAAACCTGCCTGCATATAGTATCATGCGCAGAAAGATTATCCGGATTTGTATTTCCTGCCTCAGCCATTCTTTTGCGAATAATCTCCTGTATCTTGGCATACCCATCCATACTCTTTGTAGTCTGTGAGTATATTGTAACAGGTTTTGTATAATCTATCTTATCAAGATCTTCTTCGTTCTCAATAACTATTGAATTACCTCCGGTTTGTCCTACCAAACCATTTACTTCGGCATGACCTTTCTTACCATAAATAATAAGCTGTCCGCCATCCTCTACAACACCCTGGTAGCCATCCCGTATCTTATTCTGCAACCTTAATACAACCGGACATGAGGCATCAATTAGTTCAATATTGTTCTCTAATGCAATCTTATATGTTTCAGGAGGCTCTCCGTGCGCTCTGATAAGAACCTTACAATCATGCAGTTCTTTAAACTGCTCATGATTTATTGTAACAAGCCCTTTCTTACACAACCTGTCAACCTCAACTGAGTTATGAACAATATCTCCTAAACAATATAATAATGGATCCTTTTCAAGTTCATTCTCCGCCTTCTCTATTGCATATACAACACCAAAACAAAAACCTGATTTTGGATCAATCTGAACTTTCATCTGTTTATTTTTTCTTTTTATTTGTCAGATGTAACTTAGCATAATAAACTTTTATCTGTTATAATTATTTTTTTATTGCCAGATATAACTCGCATTAAAATTGTCTTTGTATACTATTAAAGTCTTTCTTATGCTCGTTTCTAATGTGTGTGTGAAAATCTTTCACATGCTTCGTCTCATCTTAATAAATATTAGTAACGATTACTTAAGCAACAAAATTAAGATATTTTAAAATTGTTATTTAATAATTCAGAAAATCAATTACTGTTTTGGCTCTAATAATTGAGGTATACCCTCGCTTTTAATTATTTGCAAACCTATTCTCTCATCAGATAAACCATCATGCAATTTATAATCAAATACAGGTTTATTATCTTTTACTGATGAAGAGAAGTGGTTAAACTGCACGTTATTGTTCTCTTTCAGATTAGTTCCAAGCTCAAGAAGGTGCGATGATAATACATAATAGTTGCCACTCCATTTACATAACCCATCTACTACAAGTTTAGATCCATCAAAAGCATCTTTTACATTTGTACCTTTAAATAACTCATCAAATATTACAAATATCTTAGGTGTTTTATGTAGCGTTTGTGCAATATTCTTAACGCGTAAAACCTCAGAATAGAAATAGCTATATCCTTTAGTAAGGTTATCTACAGTATTCAGACTTGTAAACAGACCTTTAAACAGATTAAGTTTCATACCTTCTGCGGGTACTGGTAAACCTAAGTGTGCAAGGTATACAGATACACCCAGAGCTTTCAGGAAAGTAGTTTTACCTGCCATATTTGGCCCGGTAAGAAATGAGAAATTTTTACCACTACTATATGTAAAATCATTATCAACAGCCTTTGTAAGAAATGGATGATATAATCCTTTAATATCAACTCCTGACACACTATCGTCTATAACCGGAAATGTAAATTTACGTTTGCTCGCTGAGTGAGCAATTCCCATATACATATCCAACTCATATATACTATCTATAAAAAGCGTATACTCTTCTCTAAGCACCTCTCTGAACAGCTTATCAAGATGCATAAGCTGAATAAAAGAGAAGTCGGAACTCTTACCAATTGTTTTTAGTGCGCTTCTAATATCAGGAATATCTGTAAAAGCAGCAATTTGCAAAACAATATTTCTTAGTAATTCAGGTATCTCCTCTCCATTTATTGCATCGGCAAAAGCTTTCATTCTACTGATAAACTGAAGGTTTGCCATTACACCTTCTCTATACACCTTATTATATACCGATCGTTTTTTCACCCGTAACCAAATGCTCTCTAATGCGGCAACAAAACCGCTATTAGCAACAAGTACAGGCTCTTTTGAGTAATAGTATAACTCTATCGCATCCATATGACTTTGCGAAACAGGGAAATTCTCAAAACCATCGGTACTCATTATATATTTAATTGCAGATTGTCTGTTTTCTATATCAGCAGCACTATTCAAAGGAGTTCTGAACAATTCATTTATTTTCTGCTTTCCACCTTCGGTATTTACATTCATAAAAATCCCGGACACAGATTGTCCGTTATCATCATCTGTAAATAACTGTAATTCGTATAGTGTCTGTCTGTCAATAAAAAAGTTATTCTGCATATTGGTATAGTTTTATTTATCAAAATCAGGATAAAGCAGATACTTTTTCCTGATCTGTTCAAACATTAAGATATCATCATGCCAACTAAGTTTAATCTGATCAGGTGTTTTACCATCTAATATATCCTTTTCAAGTTGTTGGCTGCCATACAGGTTTCTGATAAACTTATTAAAAAATTTATCCTTTTTTCCATAAGCATTATAAGCCATATACAACCACTCTATATTCAGACCCGGATTGTTTATAATTGAATCTGTATTTATATCTCTCAAATCTATTCCATGACACACCTTACCTTTATGCTTAGGATGCATACTAACCCCCTTTATACTTCTGGGTGTAAATGTAAATTCATATTTATATTCAGGGTGTCCGAATGTCTGAAACGGGAAATCGGTGCCACGCCCTACACTCACAACTGTTCCTTCAAACAGAGCTAACGATGGGTATAAGTAAACAGATGTCATATTAGGTAAATTTGGCGATGGTTTAACAGGGAGTTCATACAGCTTTGTGTGATCGTAGTTTTTACACTTTATAACCTTTATATCGCACTTTACACCAGCCTTAAGCCACCCCTCTCCGTTAATCATCATTGCCAGTTCTCCAAGTGTCATTCCGTGAATCAATGGTATCTTATGCATACCTACAAACGATCTGTATGTTGTATCTAAAACAGGTCCGTCTACATAAAAACCATTAGGGTTAGGACGATCAAGAATTACACACTCTACATTGTTCTCTGCACAAGCTTCCATTACATAGTGCATTGTAGATAGATAAGTATAAAATCTAACACCAACATCCTGAATATCAAACACAACACAATCAACTCCTTTTAGCTGCTCCTTGGTTGGTTTTTTATTCTTTCCATAAAGCGATATAAGAGGTAAACCCGTTTTAATATCAACTCCATTATCAACATACTCACCGGCACCTGCATTACCTCTGAAACCGTGTTCGGGCGAGAATATACTTACCACATTAATTCCTACAGATAATAAGCTGTCAACTAAATGGGTTTCTCCAATTAAGGATGTATGATTTGCTACAACAACAACCTTTTTATCTTTTAAAATAGTTCTATATTCCTCTATATTGTAAGCTCCCGGAGTAATATTATCTCTGTTTTTAGAAAAGATGTTGCAGCTTACTACAACAAAAAACAGAATAAAAACAGATGTTCTGAAAACAGTTCTCATCAATTCAAATAATTATCTATCTCTTTATTTACTACATTTGTAGTCAAATGTAAAATAAAGCCTTGAATACAGAACTATTTATTGCCAGAAAAATTTTCTTTGATCACAAAGGATCAAAGACATTAACGCGACCAATTATTAAAATTGCTGTGGCAGGAGTTGCCTTAAGCATTATTGTAATGATTGCTGCTCTTGCTGTTGTAAACGGCTTTAAAAGTGAGATCAGAGAAAAAGTTTTTGATTTTGAATCAAATATCAAACTAGTAAAGTATGATCCGAACAGATCGTTTGAATCATCGCCAATTGATCATCCACTTAAATATATTGATACAATAAAATCTCTTGAGGGGGTAAAATCTGTACAAACTTTTGCCACAAAAGCAGGAGTAATGAAAACCAAAGATCAGATTCAGGGTGCGGTATTAAAAGGAATAAATACAGATTTTAACGAAAGTTCTTTCAATAAATATCTAATACGAGGTGTATTACCAAAAATAGATTCTGTAAAACGTACAAACGATGTAGTTATATCAAACAGACTTGCAAAGATGCTTCACTTAGATGTTGATTCATCATTCTATATGTACTTTATACAGAAACCTCCGCGCATGAGAAAGTTCAAAGTATGTGGTATATATGAAACGTTTATGGCGGAATACGACAAACGTTACATTATTGGCGATATTAAACATATACAGAGGCTTAACGGATGGGGAAAAGACAAAGTTGGCGGTTACGAGATAACAATTAAGGACTTTGATAACCTGGAGATGATGACAATGAAAGTTGAGGATATTGTTGTTCTGAATTTTGATTATAAAGACGAACCAATACGAACAGAAAGTATTGTTGAAAACAAGAGTGGTTTATTTGATTGGCTTGAACTTCAGGATATGAATGTTGTATTCATACTTACAATAATGATTATTGTTGCATGCTTTAATATGATCTCAGGAATGTTAATTGTAATATTAGAGCGTACAAACATGATTGGAATACTTAAGGCTATTGGAGCAAAAACATTTGCTATCCGAAAAATCTTTATATACCATAGCTTGTTCATTCTATACAGAGGTTTACTATTTGGTAATATTATTGGTTTAGGATTATGTCTTATACAGAAATACTTTAAACCTCTTACTCTTAATGCCGAGAACTACTTTATAGACAGAGTTCCTGTTAAAATTGACGTTACACATATTCTTCTGCTAAATGTTGGAACAATTGCAATAACATTTATTGTTCTTATTGTACCATCAATAATTATAGCAAGAATAACACCTGAGAAATCAATAAAATTCGAATAAAACAAATAACACAATATGGATATCTTACAAAATAAAATTGTAATTGCTATTGATGGCTTTTCAAGTTGCGGGAAAAGCACTTTTGCAAAGAAGATTGCAAAAAAATACAACTATACATATGTGGATAGCGGGGCAATGTATAGAGCAGTTACTCTTAGCTGTATAAAACATAACATTATAGATAACAACACTGTAGATCAGATTAAGCTTAATGATATTCTTAATAACGTAGAGATAGACTTTGAATACGATAGTGAAGGGAATCAGATTACCAAACTTAACGGTGAAGATGTTGAAAACGAGATCAGATCAATTTCTGTTTCATCTAAAGTGAGTATTATAAGCAGTATTGGAAGCGTAAGAGAAAAACTTGTAAAACTTCAGCAAGGGTTTGGCATTAAGAAAGGTATTGTAATGGATGGCAGAGATATAGGAACTGCTGTATTCCCTGATGCTGAACTAAAGATATTTATGACCGCAGATCCTAAGGTGAGAGCGAAAAGACGTTATGATGAACTTATTGCAAAAGGTGATGATGTTAATTATGACGATATAGAAGAGAATATAGTGTCGCGTGATCATCTTGATCAGACCAGAGAAATTAGCCCTCTTGTAAAGGCTGACGATGCAATTACTCTTGACAACACATATATGCTACCTGAAGATCAGGTTGTGTGGCTTGAAGAGATTATAAACAAGCTTTAATAAATATACATGGTAAGGTATTATTGATAATAGTACCTTACCAAATTCAGATATCAGGCTTTTATATCTGCCTTCAACTTTTCCTAACTCTACCGAAAACATTCTATTGTACTCAAAAAATCACCCCGATATTTATTAATACTGTGGTTATTATTTAAACTCCTCTTTTTGGTAATGCTGAAAATAAACCATAAATTAAGAGTCTGAAATTCAATTTACCCTTATTTATAAATGAAACCCTCTATACCAGTTCTGAACAAAACCCTGTTGATACTGATATAGACTGGTTCCATACGAAATTCAAATAAATAATAATCGTATGAATAAAGACCTAATAAAAAACCAGAATTACCTACAAAGCAAAGAGAAGATAGGATATGTATCTTTTCATGAAGCAACCCCCGAAGATTATCGCCGTATTGGCTTTAAGTCGGGACTAGAGGTACATCAGCAATTAAATTCTAAAGAGAAGCTTTTTTGCAGATGTCCTGCCGGAGTATTACACAGCAATGAAGATTATCATGCCGAAATAATAAGACATATGCGCCCTACGCTAAGTGAGATGGGTGTTTATGACGGCACAGCACTAATGGAGTTTAAGACCAAAAAAGAGATTACCTATAAAATACACAAATCAACTGCGTGTACATACGATATTGATGATACTCCTCCGTTCCCGATAAATAAAGAGGCCCTTGAGTATGCCCTTGAAATTTGCCATCTGTGTAAGTTAAACATTGTTGGCGAGGTGCATATAACCAGAAAGCAGTATCTTGACGGAAGTATCCCGGCTGGTTTTCAGCGCACAGCAATTCTTGGTGTAAACGGACAAATTGATCTTGGTTACAAAAAAGTAAACCTTATACAACTTAGTATTGAGGAGGACTCATGCCGTGAGACAATGGATTTTGGTCATAACCGGGTTTATAAGACGGACAGACTTGGTGTACCCCTTATTGAAACTGTAACTGCCCCAGAGCTATTCACTCCTCAGGAACTAAAAGATGCAGCAGAACATATCAGACTGTTAAACAGAGTATCTGGAAAAGTCAGAGTAGGAATGGGTGCTGGCAGAGAGGATGTTAATGTCAGCTGCGAAGGAGGAACAAGGGTCGAAATAAAAGGAGTTTCGAGAAACAGGTGGATACCAAAACTTTCGCACAACGAAGCATTCAGACAATGGGCGCTTTTAAGTATAAAAGATATATTGAATGAAAGATCATCTAAAGACTCGTGGAAATTAAGTTATACTACTCTAAATGCTAAAGAATTTCCTAAGATAAGAGAGATTGCAAAACAGAATGGTCTTCCATGCGAAGAGATCATTGCTATAAATCTTCCTGAGTTCAAAGATATATTATCGCATTTTACGCAACCAGGAAGAGATTTCTGTAGCGAAATATCAGACAGATTAAAGGTTATTGCCTGTATTGAGAAACCAAATATAGTATCATCAGAGGATATTAATACAGATTTATCTCCATCGGTATTTAAACAGGTTAAAGAGGCTTTACCATCAAACGATAACGATGCTCAGATAATAATCTGGGGTCCAAAAAACGATATACAGACAGCTATAGAGACAGTTGAGGAGCGATGCATTATGGCATTTGAAGGTATACCTTCAGAAACAAGAAGACCAATGCCTGATGGAACTACTCTGTTTGAAAGAGTTCTGCCGGGAGCAGACAGAATGTATCCAGATACCGACTCTGTACCTATACCGCTTGCTATTGAATATATTGATAGTTTGAAACAACAGGAAGAGAATGATATAGATTATCAGATGAGTAAACTAAGAGAGTGGAGTGCGCCAAAAGATACCTACACATATATTCTTAGAAACAATCTGTTTAAATTAATAAACAAGGTTATATCTCTGGGTTATACACCAAAATTTGTTACATCAGTAATAGGTCACAGAGTAAAACATATTCATGGTAGAAACGGATATAAGAAGGACTTTAATTTTGAGAACATATACAATATATTCAAATATATTGCAGACAACAATCTTGATAATGAACTTATAAAGAGAATATTTTCTGAGATTGCAAAATCTGGATTAGATTCGGCCGAAAAGGTATTAGACAGAATTAATTTTAATAAAAGAAATATTGATTTCAGTGAGTTTCTGACAAAAACAAACAAACTAATGACAACAATTCCGGAATACAGAGATCATAAATGTACTGTAAACTGGGCTATTGGCAATATTGCACCCGAAGCTGTCGGAAATATATCAATTGCCAAGTTATCAACATTATTAACATCAGAAACCACATTATCATGAACGGAGAAAATACACAAGGATATAAAGGAGAATCATTAAAGATATTTGAAAAATACAATTGTCGCGTTTGGGGAAAAGTTAAAATAACCACTACCAGAGGAGAGTTTATAGGAACACTTTTGCCCCGATCAGAAAATGATAACGATCAGCATCTTGTTCTAAAGATAGATACAGGGTACAATATTGGTATAAATATTAACACAATAACAGATATTACAGAACTCGGATATTATAAAGCAAACTATAAAATTCCGGAAAAAAAGTTCCCATACTCAGATGACAAACCAAATGTAAAACTGTTTGGAACCGGAGGAACAATAGCATCAAGACTAGATTACAGAACCGGAGCTGTTATCCCTGCTTTTTCACCTGGAGAGTTATATGGTGCTGTACCTGAACTTGCAGATATATGTAATATAGAGACCGAAAAACTATTCTCTGTGTTTAGTGAAAATATGGGACCAGAGCAATATGTTATACTTGCAAAAGCTATTAAGGAGGAGATTGAGAAAGGTGTTGATGGAATTATAATTGGCCATGGAACAGATACACTACACCATACAGCTGCTGCACTTACATTTATGATTCAGAATCCACCTATTCCAATTGTTCTTGTAGGATCTCAGCGCTCATCAGACAGACCATCATCTGATGCTGCTTTAAATCTTATTCATGCAGCATACACTGCTGCATATAGCGATATTGCAGAGGTAATGGTTTGTATGTTTGGTCCTACATCTGATGAATATGGTTTCCTTCATCCGGGAACAAGGGTGCGTAAAATGCACTCATCGTACAGGTCTACATTCAGAACTATTGGCGATACTCCTCTTGCCACAATAAATAAAGATATAGGTATAAAGAAGATTAAATCTGACAGGAATGTAAGACGCAAAGACAATAATGTGATATGTAATCCTGTATTCAACGAGAAGGTGACAATGGTTTATTACTACCCCGGAATGCAAGGCGATGTAATAGATTCGCTTGTTGATTGCGGATATAAAGGAATAGTTTTTGTTGGTACTGGATTAGGGCATGTTAATAAAAGCATATATCCTGCAATAGAGCGTGCACAAAAGAAAGGCGTTGTAATGTATATGACGTTACAGACAATATGGGGGTATGTTAATATGTTTGTATATGATACCGGGCGCGATCTTATGAAAATGGGAATTGTACCGGCAGGAAACATGTTACCAGAAACCGCCTATATAAAATTAGGATGGGCTCTTGGTCAGACAGATAACCCTGAAAAGGTAAAGGATATAATGCTTGATACAGTAAACGATGAGATAACTCCTCGTGAACCTTATGATGGTTACTTGGTTTATCAAGGAGGGGTCTCAGAAATTGATGATTTTATTAAAAATTTTAGAAAGTAATGTGTAAAGATATTGTTGATGAATTAAGAGCTTATTTTAATAACTCCTTACCAGGAATTGAGGCGCAAAAAAAAATGGCACCTCAGCACAGAAACATTGTGTTTAATAATAGCGATAACAGTCCTGCTAAAGAGGCTGCTGTTGCTATAATACTATATCCAAAAAACAATAAACTCTGTACTGTTTTCATTAAGAGACCAGAGTATGATGGACCACATAGCGCACAAATATCGTTTCCTGGTGGAAAGTTTGAAGAGAATGATAGCGATTTAATTCAGACAGCAGTACGAGAAACAAAAGAAGAGATAGGTATTTGTGCTGATGATCTTACAATCATCAGCACATTATCAAATTTATATATTCCTGTTAGTAATATTAAGGTACTACCTGTACTATGTTTTTTACCATACACTCCCGAATTTAATATCGACAAAAGTGAGGTTGAACATATTATTGAGGTAGACATAAACAAAATATTCTCTGCCGATTCAAGAAAGAACAAAACCATAACCATTAACAATAAAGCTATCAATGCACCTTACTACGATCTGTATAACAATCATGTATGGGGTGCTACAGCAATGATTATCTCTGAATTAACAGAGGTTTTAAATGGTTTTGATTTTAATCAAGTATTGCCAGATTTCTGTAATGCTCAAAACGATCAGTAATCTCAATTACATATTTATATGTTTCACTTCCTCTGGCATATCCGTGTTTAACAACCGGATCTTTAAAATACTTTGGTTTAGATTTATTTAGTATAAAAAAGTCTACATTATTATCCCATATGTCAGGATTCTTGCCATACTTTACTGCAAGTCTTCTGGCATCCTTTACATGCCCTAACCCAACATTATATGAAGCTATAACAAACTTAATTCTCTCTTCATCACTAATTCCGGTCTTCTTTAACCTTTTATCAATCCATGCAATATACTTTACACCTGCAGAAATATGCTGTTCAGGTGTCGAGTCGTCAGTTATTCCATACATATCAGCAGTTGTTGGCATTAACTGCATAAGACCATACGCTCCCATCCACGATTCAGCTTCAGGGTTAAATCTTGACTCCTGATATATCAAAGATGCTAAGAGCCTCCAATCCCAACCTATTAATTCACTCTTTCGCTTTATTATATCATCAAATACAGAAATTTTTCCGCTACTTAATGTATAATAATCACTCTTAACAATTCTTTTTGATCTCTTATTATTAAAATATTTCTTGTATAATATTGCTCTTGAGTATTTAGACTGTTTACTTGTTAGCCATTTATCAATTTCATTTAATAGCTCAGGAGAATTTTTTCTCACAGCCCAAGCAAGATCTTGTTTAGAACTTAATGGTATACTCACATCAATATTCGGGTAATAAGTTTGATTAACCAACCCAATATTTTCATCACATACAGTATAATTTATCTCACCATTTGCAATCAGCTTTATAATATCTTCTTGCTCTTCTGGTAGTTCAATAATAGTTATAGGATTATCAAGGCTATCTGATAAACTTTTTAAATTATCAACAAAAACTGTTCCTTGTTGTACATACACTACCTTTCCTGCTAACTGCTTAACATCTGTAATTGTGTTATCATGCAAATTGCTTCCCGTTATACTCTTTCCTTTTTCTGGTAAACGCTGTACCAGTACCTGTCTTGATTCCGCTAATGGCTTGGTAAAACCTACACTTTTTAATCTATCATCTGTTACTGTTAATCCATTAGCAATCAAATCATACTCACCGGTATTCAGTTTTCTGAATGCATCTTCGTTATCATTATTTACTACAATCTCAAGACTAACATTTAGTTCAGACGCTAGCAATCTAAGCATATCAAACTGATATCCCATTGGAGCACCTTTATACATAAAATAATTAACTGAATTATAGCTTGTTGAGGCAATGAGTCTACCTCTCTCTTTGATCTTGTCAAGATCAATTGAAACTGTTTCGGTGATGTTTACGTTCTCTTCTGTTACCAATTGTTGCTTATTACAATTGGTAATAATGACGACCAATACCATTAGACCAATGGTCTTTAAGATTGTTTTTAATGTTGTTTTCATGTGCTTGTTTTTTAGTTTCTACTGGTCACATGCAACGTACCAAAAATAATTGTGTTTGTTTTTATAAGAGAAGTTATTATTAATGATTCGTTTCATGTGCTATAACTAGTCACGAATTGTTACATAAAACTAACCACGCTAAATCGGTTTTATTAATAATAAGTTTATTTTCAAATCTCGCTTCATGCAATCAATATCTCTTTACAGAACACACAAATCGGATATATTGTTTAATGTTATTTACTATAGTGTGCATATATCTGTAAAAATTTCAGGGCGCAAGTTATATAAATAAATCGTAAAAAAAATGTTAAAAGTGTTAAAATTAACCTTTTGCTAACCTCATTAATTATAAAATCTCCAGATAAAACCGTATGTTAAAGCAGCCGGAGCAGCCGGATAATAGGGCGTACGGAAGTACTCTCCATTTGAAAAACTCTCGTTAAGATGAGTATATTTTAGATATATCACCATACGTTTTACTTTGATGTTTAAAAACGCATCAAACCACGGGTAACCTCCATATTTCTTTATACGTTGTTGTACATAAACACCCATAGCAGGCTCATAAGCATCAGCATAGTACTCTGTATTATATCTTAAACTTACTCCTATCTGATAGTCTAATAGTCCATCTGTCTTCTTAAAATAGATATCATCCTCCCAGTATAGTTTAGTCTCAGTACTTAATAACGGAAGACTCAATGCACTCTCATCTGTACTCTGCTGAAAATCTACCAATATATCTGTTCGTAATCCTCCTAACCTAAACTGTTTCTTGGCACGTAATCCAAACACTGCAAACTGTCCGTCGTTTGTTGTTACTCCTAGGGTATCATAACTTATAAAATTTCCTATCTGATTATAATATCCCTCCAATGACAATCCTAAATCAGACGAACTGATTACCCCCGATAATGATGTTTTATTCTCACGAGGAAGGGATTCATTCCACTTAATCCTGTTTGAAAAGAAACGACTCTCAAAATAACTTGCACTTGAACTACTAAATGATAAACCTGAATTTGTATGCCATGTATAATCAAACAGCGAAAAATCAAACGTGATATCTCCTGCAAAATAGCTGTCGCCACTCTTTATACCTCCACTATAAATCCTTGCCATAAACGATGCATTAAATCCACGATACGGAAACTGTACATTTCCCTCTACAAATCCTCCTGCATCCTTTTTTATATCATCTCCTTTCAGATAATAGGATGGATCAAACATATAATAACGCGATGTATTAACTCCTAATACA
>JAOARD010000010.1 GCA_025210735.1 Bacteroidales bacterium | reverse complement strand
ATACTCAATACCCCATGTCTTACATTATTCTCCTTTGTATATTTAAGATATACAGCTTTGTTTTGACTACAGAACAGCGTGTCTTTTGTAAGAAGTTTTGATAGATCTGGTTTCAAGTTATCTGCACTAAATTTTAAGAAAATATCATCAAATGTATTCTTGCCTCTGTCTCTGCAAAACAGTGTAAATACACGACTCTTAGATGGGATATGTTTTGCGGACTTATATCCTCTTTTACGTGGTTTACGTCTCAGTTTCTTATTACCCTTATCTGACCATGCAAAAATCAGTTCATTTGTCTCTACAATACCGGATAACTTCTCAGGTTTTATCTGATTTGCATTCTGAAGAAATCTATGTCGCCATCTGAATGATGTATTTCTATGCACCCCACACTCTGCTGCTGCTTTGCGTATACTCAAGCCACCTATAAGGCATTTAGCATAGGCTAACCAACGCCCTTTCTTTCTCAGGTGAGCAAGCGGTGTACCTGTTAATACATTAAATGTCTTACTGCAATCCTTACATTTGTAGCGTTGCAAATCATTTCGTACTCCCCATTTATGTAGTGATCTGGATTTACAGTGCGGACAGCTTCTACCAATCTCGGTTTCATCGTTATTCAGCATATATGATACAAACTTTACTGAATCTCTTTTCTCTATAGCCTCTTTTAGTCTTGAATAACTCTTTGCATCAAGATTATTTACCGATTCTATAAACTTAACAATGTTCTGTGCCATAACTACCTTTCTGGTTGTCTACGAATACAACAAAACTGAGGTTACATACTTAACGGAAACAGAACATTATATTAACGTCAACATTCAAATATCCTACAACAAAACACAACCCCTCTATCAGAATTCAATAACTAAACCAACAACAAGCAACACTCAAACATTAAACCCTCAACATCTCACAATTACAACTAAAAGTTATTATTTTTAGGATAAAACAATTTATATGACTGAAAAATACTCACTATTCTGGTTCAGGAGAGATTTAAGACTAGACGATAACATTGGATTATACAATGCTATACAATCTGGTAGAAAAGTAATATGCCTTTTTATATTCGACAAAAACATCCTTGATAAAATAGAAACAATAAATGATTCCAGAGTTAACTTTATTCATAACAGAGTACAAATAATCAACAATAATTTAAATAAACTAAACAGTAGTATTATAATAAAACATGGATTCATTGAACAATCTATGAAAGAAGTCTTCAATGAATATAATATCGAATGCATATATGTAAACAAAGATTACGAACCGTATGCAAGAGAAAGGGATAATATGGTAAAAAAGCTAGCAGAAGCAAGAGGCATAGGATTCAGATCATATAAAGACCAAGTGATATTTGAGCAAAATGATATCCTAAAAAAAGATGAAACACCATATACTATATATACCCCCTATATGAAAGCATGGAGAAACAAGCTACATAAAAAAGATTATACAGAATATTATACAGATCTTAAACAAAATAATTTTGCGCAGATAGGTAAAAAGGAAATTCCAAAGCTTGAAAGTATGGGATTTAAAAAAAGTAAAATTATCGTTCCTGATTACGATATTTCAAATAAGATTATAGATAATTATGCAGAATACAGGGATTATCCAGCCATAAATTCAACATCGAATCTTGGACCACATCTTAGGTTTGGAACAGTAAGTATTCGTCATGTCATAAGAAAAACGATAAACAGTGATCCTAAATTTGTTAATGAACTAGTATGGCGAGAATTCTTTATGCAAATATTATATCATAAACCCGAAGTAGTTGACAGTTGTTTCAAAAAAAAATACAATAATATAAAATGGGAAATTCCTGATGATAAATTCGATAAATGGTGTAATGGATTAACCGGATATCCAATTGTAGATGCAGGTATGCGACAACTAAAGGATACAGGAGATATGCACAACAGGGTTAGAATGATTACAGCATCATTCTTATGCAAACATCTTTTACTTGACTGGAAATTAGGAGAAGCATGGTTTGCAAAACATCTTATTGATTTTGATTTGGCAGCCAATAACGGAAACTGGCAATGGTGTGCTGGTTGCGGATGCGATGCAGCACCATACTTCAGAATATTCAATCCGTATGAACAGACAAAAAAATTTGACAAAGATTATACATATATAAAAAAATGGGTCCCGGAAATTGGTACAGATAAATATCCTGAACCAATTATTGAACACAGATTTGCCAGAAACAGAGCATTAGACAGATACAAAAAACATTTAGCTCAAGAATAAAGATATTAGATTTCAAAATTATTAACCTGTCATTTGACAATTAAACAAACAGCAACAACAAACAAACACAAAAAACAGACTAACATATTAATTTATCTATTACCTTTACGTCCTACGATAAAAATACTAACAGTTATCGGCAGTATATTTTTTTTTGATTTTAACCTAAATTTATAAGAACACCTTATTAAGCTGCTTAATTAAAATAAGGGTTCTGCTTTTTTTGAAATTATTTGTCATGAGAAAAAACATTCTATTAGTTTTAATAACAATACTGGCTCAGCAGTTAATGTTTGCACAAAGTCCGGATTTCAGATTCTACTTTAAGATTCAAAACAAGGAAGACATAAAAAGAGTAACTACTCTTGTCTCTATTGAAAAATTCCGTAACGATACTGTATGGGCTGTATTACCATATAAGAACAAAGAGATATTAAATCAACTTGGTTATGAATATCATCAATATGCCGAAAAACTATCTGAAAGAAGTGCTGCCAGCACAACAAACTCTTTGCAATCTTTGCTGAATTGGAACGTATACCCTACGCACGGACTATATCTTCAGTATATGGAGTACATAGCTAATAAATATCCTAATTTATGTAAACTTGTAACAATAGGTCAGAGTGTAAATAACAGAGATATAAAATGCTTAATGATATCTGACAATGCCAACACAGACGAGGATGAACCTGCTTTTCTTTACACCTCAACAATGCACGGCGACGAAACAGGTGGATACTTGCTTATGTTACGATATATAGAATATCTGCTTGAAAATTACGAAAAAGATCCGGACATAACCAGACTTATAAACAATACAGAAACATGGATAAATCCACTTTCTAACCCTGATGGAACATATAGAGATAATGATAACACTGTAAGTGGTGCATCAAGATATAACGCAAATGGCACTGACCTTAACAGGAATTTTCCTGATCATATAAAAGGTAATCACCCTGATGGAGATACTTGGCAAAAAGAGACTGTTGCAATGATGAACTTTATGCAGGAACATAAATTTGTACTGTCTGCAAACATACACTCCGGAGCAGAAGTAGCTAACTATCCACTTGATGGTACTGCAACAGAACATTATGAAAATAATTGGTTTGTACATGTATGTAAAGAGTATGCAGATACTGTATTTAAACACTCTTCAGGAGGATATTTCACAGATAT
Source organism: Bacteroidales bacterium (assembly GCA_025210735.1). Classification (GTDB taxonomy): domain Bacteria; phylum Bacteroidota; class Bacteroidia; order Bacteroidales; family UBA6680; genus UBA6680. The sequence continues at coordinate 47,507 of JAOARD010000010.1, read as the reverse complement.
ACAACAATCAGGATACACAAACGGATACAGCTGGTATGCGCTTTATGGAGGCAGACAAGATTACGCTACAATAAACCTAAAAGGTAAAGAGATTACACTTGAACTTGACAGAGTAAAACTAAGCAAGAACTCTTACCTTACATCATTATGGGATTATAACTACAGATCTCTGTTAAACTATCACAAAATAATGCTTCAGGCAATTGAGGGGAAAGTTATTGATACTTACACCAAACAACCTGTTGCTGACATAGCATACACTTTATCAAGAAAAGATAACTCTACAGAATATAAAACCAACAGTAAAGGAGAGATTTTCACAATAACAGATCAATCTAACTACAAACTTACTGTTGAAAAAGACGGATATTTTCCTGCTGTTGTAAAAGATATTGAGCATCAATACGGAAATAAAACAGACCTCGGAGATATCTATCTTAAAAAGATACAGGTACTGAATTACAAAAAAGAACCTGCCACAACATTCAACATAGTAACAGAAGAGAATAAAGCGGTTGCATTCACTGCAAAACCAATGCATGTAGACAATAAAGCTATGAGTCTTAAAATCTCAGAGTGTTCTGCAGCTGGAAAAATAGAGCAGAGCGGAACAAGTACATTAATCTTTCGCCCTTCAAAAGGTTATGTTGGCTCAACTACAATAAATGTAACTTTTCAGCAAACCGACAACCCTGAAGTTCAGGAAACAATTGCAGTAAATGTAAAAGTAACTACTGAGAATGTTATAAAAGCTCTTACAACAGATGGAGACGAGAAAGATACCTACAATCTTAATACAGAGAATACAAAACAGGTATCATTCAAAGCAAATATTATACATGTATACAACAAGGAGACAGAGATAAAAAGTATAGAAGATTCAGAAGCAGGAACTATTACCTATGAAAAATCTGATTATTACACATTCACTTTTACTCCTAAAAAAGGTTATACAGGTAACGATAATATTGAGATTATATTCAACGAAAAAGAGGACAACTCAATCACAAAAACAATCAATGTTAACGTAACCGTTTCTGAAGAGAAAACAAATCCTATCTCTGATATAAACAATGAGACTATTACATGTTCAATAGATCCTAATCCTGCAAAAACACATATTAATATCAACACAAACAATCCGTTTAATAGCATACAGATAATATCTATCACCGGAGTAGTCATGAAAGATATCAGTACAGGAAATTGCACATCAAAGACCATAAACATATCAGACCTTAAACCGGGAATATACATTATAAAACTAAAGACAGATATGAATTTCATCACAAAACAGTTTGTGAAACAATAAACAACAATAACATACTTCCTCATGGAGCAGTGAACTTAATAGTCACTGCTCCTTTTATATACACCTTGTTGTAACAATCATCTTTCAAAAACACTCATAAACAGTAAGAAAGCCATAATAAAATTGTTTCTACATTACGTCAAATAATATTTCATTTAACATGTAACTTTCGTACATTTAATATTCAATTAACTTTAGGACATAATGCGTTTAATATATATCACACTTATAATTTGGCTTTTTAACTGTTTTAATAACACAAATGCTCAAAAAAGAATACCTCCTCAAAAACCAAAACTAATTATCCAGATTGTTATTAGTAATATGAAATACGATTACATTAATAAGTACTGGAATAATTTTGGCGAAAATGGCTTCAAAAAGCTTATTAAAGAGGGAGCTAACTGTAAAAACAATCAGTACAAACACATATATGCCCAAAACACTGTTGGTGTAACATCTATTGCCTCAGGTACAACACCTTCAAATCATGGTATTGTATCAGAAAATTGGTACAATAGATTAAAAAATGAGATCACAAACTGTGTACTTGACAAGAAACATTATTCTATCGGAGGCATTGGCATAAACGGATCATATTCTCCTAAAAACATAAGAGTTACAACATTCACCGATGAACTAAGAATGTTTAGCAATTTTGAATCTAAAACATACAGCATATCAATTGATGCAGGACTATCTGTGCTTTTAGGAGGTCACATGGCAAACGCAGCATACTGGTTCGATGATTTGTCAGGTAACTGGATAAGCAACACCTACTATATGGAATCTCTTCCGGGTTGGGTTAAAGATTTTAACAAAAGAGAGTATCCGGAAATATACCAAAACCGAGTATGGACATCGAGTCTTAAAAAAAACAAATACACAATAAGTAGCATTGATACCAGTAACGGAAATTCATTGGTTTCAATACTTAACCTCAGCAAAACAAAATCGCTTGATGCTAAATACAATATATTAGTAAACACACCATTTGCAAACACCTTTACAAAAGATTTTGCAATAAGTACAATTATTAACGAAGAGTTGGGACAAGACGATATAACCGACTATATTGCAATTACATTCTCGGCATCAAATAAAATAGGTAACAGATACGGATCTCTGTCGATAGAAAACGAAGATTGCTTTATTAAACTTGACAGAGATATAGAGCACTTTATAAAATTCATAGAAGACCAACTCGGTAAAGAGAATGTACTATTTGTTGTTACTTCTGACAACGGAATTGCACATAAACCTGAATACCTGAGAAAAATAAATGCCCCCGGAGGATACTTTGAAGCAAACAAAGCAATATCTCTTCTTAAAAGTTATCTGTCACTAACATACGGGTCAGGCGATTGGGTAAAATACTATCATAAAAACCAAATATACCTGAATCATGACCTTATATCTGATTCTAAAATAGGCCTATCAGATATACAACTAAAGGTTGCTGAATTTATGATTCAGTTTGAAGGCATAAACAATGCATTAACTGCAACTAATATTAGAACAGCAAACTACTCAAACGGAACCTTTGAGAAAGTTGCAAACAGCTTCTATAGCGAAAGGTCTGGTGATATAATACTTTTACTTGACCCGGGTTGGATTGAGGCAGACAATGGTAGTTTGTGTAGTAACTCAGGTTACCGTTACGAAACACACGTACCTCTTATATGGTACGGATGGAAAATAAAAAAGACAACCGTATACAAGCAAACATCACCAATAGATATTGCCCCAACGTTGTCTCTGTTCCTAAATATATCAGCTCCGAATGCAACATCCGGAAAACCAATATATGATATACTATAAATAGATTACTTTTGTAATAAGAAGTTTATTATTTCAGGTCTATTTAATAATCCATGCTACAATACAGTTCTCTATAGATCTGTATTGTGCCGTAAAACCGGAAGTATCCCATGATATCCTTCCCTTTACTTCACAATCAGAAATTGCTGAACAGATAAAATCTTCTGAAAAATCTACATCACTCCTATCCTGATGCTTATACAGCGCCTCCTTTACACACCACAAAAGTGTAAGACAAAACCCATCTCTGTTACACAACTGCAGCTCATAATCATTCAGAAATTTTGGTGCAACCCTATGAATTCTGGCTGTATTCTGCTCTATATCAACACCAACCTTTTTGTCTGACAAAATAGCTATTACAAAATCACCACTATGCGATATAGATATATATCTCCCCCCCTCTATATAAGGAGAGCCATTATCATTGTAAAAGATTCTTATTTTATCTCTGTAAAAAACGTTAAGAGCTGCTCTTACCGACAACCATTCTCGTCTTCTCTTCTCATTCTTAAACGCACTATATACAGAATTTTCATCATCAGCTAAATGTGCTAAATTCTTTAACTCCTCAATACTCTCCGTCTGTTTCCAAACAACAAAATCACACCCACTATCACCTGAGTTAAAATCATATAAAGGCATTAGTCCTTAAATTTACAAGTATTCATTAGTTGTTTGATATCCTCTTTCATAAATTCCATAACCGGACGTATAGAATCTATATTAGGTCGAGACATAAAATACAGGGCACCTCTTAAAAAATGATTTGTTGAATCTGTTAAAACAAACTGAACGTTTGATGCTGCATTCCCCTCTATCTCATACAGAATACCATAAACACCATTTTCACTATTCTCAAATGGTGTCTCCAATATCGATTCCGCTTTTATTGTATGTTTATAAACCATACGTCTGGCATCCTCAAAATAATCTACAGGATCACCTTTTATCTTCCAGTAGCTTAAATATATAACACTTCTTAATTCAGGAACCTCAACATTCAACCAATCCTCTGTATTCTTAACACTCTTAACAACAGAGTACTCCGGAACATCAAATATATATGGCAATGAATCACCTAACGATACATATCCTTTCTCAGGCATATCAATACGCATATACCCTCGTGGTTTAGGTACGTAATCGTCAGAAACACATCCCCCTAAAACAATCCCTAACAATAAAACTACTAATGCTCTCCTCATTATTTTGTATCTCTTTTAAAAACCTTCATCATCTTTATTCGCCTGTTATCAACAGACTCTATTGTAAATTCAAATCTATCAAATGTCACCTTTTCATGCTTTGCCGGCATCTCTCCTTTAAGCTCAAGAATTAAACCCGCTAAAGTTTCAACATCATTATGAATATTGTCAAACACAGAATTATCAACATCCATAAGTTTACAGAAATCATTCAATAACATCTTTGCCTCCAGAAGATATGTATTCTCATCCAATATCTTATATTTGTCAGGCTCATCATCCTCATCATTTATATCCCCAACAATTTCTTCAAGAATATCCTCCATTGTAACAATACCAGAAGCTCCACCATACTCATCAACCACAAGAGCCATATGACGCTTCTTAAGTTTAAACTCCTGTAACAGATCATTTATTTTCTTCGATTCCGGAACAAAATATGGAGAGCGTATAAGGTTCTGCCAGTTAAAATCATCACCTTCCTTAATAAAAGACAAAAGATCTTTTATATACAACACACCCTTTACATTATCAAATGTAGTATCATACACTGGCATTCTTGAGAAACCATTCTCTATAATAACAGATTTAACCTTGTTATAGCCCATACTAACGTCAATAGCCATAACATCTAACCTAGGAGTCATCACCTCCTTAACATCAATATTACCAAACTTTACTATTCCTTCCAGAATTTCCCTGTCTTCATTAATATCCTCTCCTGTAATATCAAGAGCATGAGACAACTCCCTGATAGATACATTACCATCTGAGGGATTAAAATATCTGTTAGCAAAAGAGGCTGATTTTATTAGTACATGACTAAACGGATAAAATATCTTCTGCATAACAAACAGAGGTCTTGCCATTACGTTTGAGAACAATATCGGAAAACGCCCCGCATACACCTTTGGTAGAATCTCACCAAACAACAACAGAATGAACGTTATTATAACAACCTGAAATAAAAAACCTAAAAGTGTATTTGATGAAAAATCTATTAACGCATTTGTAATATATGACGATAATATAATTACACCAACATTAACAAAGTTATTAGATATCAGAATAGTTGCAAGCAAGCGCTCTGGTTCCGATACCAATTTCAGAATTAATGTTTTATCTGCACCCTCTGTTATCTTCTGTTTATCACTTGGCGATAACGAAAAAAAAGCCACTTCTGAACCTGAGATAAGTGCCGAAGTAATAAGAAGAAATATTGTTACAATAATACTTACTATTACACCAACACTTATTGGGTTAAAACTTACCCCACTCAGAAATTCAGAAAACAAGATTGTTCCTGTTTCCAAACTTATCAGTTTTGTTTAATTAGAATGGTAAATCATCTGTATCGTCACCAGAATCATTTGTAAATGTCTGGGAACTATCTGCAGGTGCTGCCGAAGTTGACGTATCATGAGATGTAGCACCATTGTCGCTATCGCCACGTTTGCCTAACATCTTCATCTCATTAACCTGTACTTCAGTAAAATATTTTTTCACACCATCTTTATCATCATATGATCGTGTACGTATTTTTCCTTCTAAATATAATAGATCGCCTTTCTTAACATATTTTTCAACTACTTTAGCTAGACCTCTCCAAATAGTAATATTGTGCCACTCTGTATTAGTAATACGCTCACCATTAGGATTGTTATAACTTTCACTTGTAGCAAGAGGGAATCTGGCTACTACAGTATCCTGATCAAGATACTTTATCTCGGGGTCTTTACCCACATTTCCTACCAATGTTACCTTATTAATCATAGTAAATCATTTATTTTTAATGTAAAATTAAAAAAATTAACGGCTTAATCAACATATATAAATAATGTATAGAAATTCAATCTCATAACAGAAAAGCTATAAAGCAGTTACAAACCAAAAAGGTGATTAATATCACTAAACCTCACATTATCAATATTTTTTACAACAAAAACTAACACATATGTATGCCGCTCAGCTCGTATGTTTAATAAAAAAAAGGAAATAAACAACAATAAAATTATATTATACTGTTCTCTATTTCAATTTCATAAACTTGAAAAAATTATCGTTTTCCATTTCATTTGTATAAATAATTCATTTATATTTGCACTCCTATTACTAAGAATGAGCTTAATAGAAATTTGTATATTAAATATTTTTAAATATTTCTAAAATGACTAAGGCAGATATTGTTAATGAGATCTCAAAGAACACAGGTATTGAGAAAGTAACTGTTCAGAGAACTGTTGAGGCGTTCATGGAATCAATTAAAGATTCTTTAACTAAAGATAAGAACGTATATTTAAGAGGATTTGGTAGTTTTATTGTTAAAAAGAGAGCTAAGAAAACAGCAAGAAATATCTCTAAAAACACAACTATCATCATTCCTGAGCATTTTATTCCTTCGTTTAAACCAGCTAAAACTTTTGTTAGCAAGGTAAAAGCGAACGTTAAAAAATAATTTGGATAAACTTTATTAAAAGAAAATAATTATGCCAAGCGGTAAGAAAAGAAAAAGACATAAGATGTCTACGCACAAGCGTAAGAAGCGTCTTAGAAAAAACAGACACAAGAAGAAGAAATAAATACTTTAACTTTGTTGTTCAATAAACCTAAAGCCCATACATACAATAATGGATTCTTTAGGTTTATTGTATTTAAAATAATATTGAACTTTGAGTAACGAATTAATCATCAATACAACGGCATCGCAGATTGAGATTGCACTTTTAGAGAACGAAGTGCTAATGGAACTTAATCGCGAAAAGAGTAATATTCAGTTTACAGTAGGCGATATATATCTGGGTAAAGTAAAAAAAATTATGCCCGGATTAAATGCTGTTTTTGTTGATGTAGGTTACGAGAAAGATGCTTTCCTACACTATCTTGATCTTGGTCCACAATTCAGATCACTACACAAGTATTATAATCAGGTACTTGACAAAAAGATAAAGACAACTGCTCTGCACAAATTCAAGAACGAAAAAGATATTGACAAAGAGGGTAAAATCAATGATGTTATCTCTCCGGGTCAAACTATAATTGTTCAAATTGCAAAAGAGCCTATATCTACTAAAGGACCCAGACTAACCTCTGAGATATCAATTGCCGGCAGACATATGGTTCTTATACCATTCTATGATAAGGTATCAATATCTCAAAAGATAAAATCTCACGAAGAGAGAAAGAGGTTAAAGAATCTTGTTACAAGCATAAAGCCTAAAAACTACGGCGTTATTGTTCGTACAGCTGCCGAGAACAAAAAAGTTGCTGTTCTTGATGCTGAACTACGCAGCCTTGTAACAAAATGGGAATCATCGTTTGATAAACTCAATGTTAAAGATTTACCAAAGCTTTTTATTAGTGAACTTAACCGTACATCTGCTATATTAAGAGATATACTTAACGTGAACTTTAATAATATTCATGTTAACGATCATACTATATACAGAGAGGTTAAAGATTACATTAGCACAATTGCTCCTGAAAAAGAGAAAATTGTAAAGTACTACAACGGCGAGGCTCCAATATTTGAACACTATGGTGTTGAGAAACAGATAAAAGCATCGTTTGGTAAAACCGTATCGTTTAAAAAAGGTGCATACCTTATTATAGAACATACTGAAGCTCTTCATGTAATTGATGTTAACAGCGGAAACAGAGCAAAAGCAGGAAAAGATCAGGAGACAAATGCTCTTGAAGTAAACCTTGCTGCTGCAGAAGAGATTGCTCGTCAGTTACGCCTCAGAGATATGGGAGGAATTATTGTTGTTGATTTCATCGATATGCAGAATAACGAGCATAAACATCTTGTTTATGAGAAGATGAAAGAGGCAATGTCACAAGACAGAACTAAACACAATATACTTCCACTAAGTAAATTTGGGTTAATGCAAATTACACGCCAGCGTGTAAGGCCTGAAATGCTTATAAACACTATTGAAAAGTGCCCTACCTGTTCTGGTAGTGGAGAGGTTACACCCAGTATATTAATTGAGGACGAACTGGAGAATCAGTTTGCCTTTTTGGCAAAGAATCAGAAATCGGGTAGAATAATATTAAAAACACACCCCTTTATGGCTTCTTATCTTACAAAAGGAATCTTCTCTAAACGATTTAAATGGTCAGCAAGATATAAGTGTAAGCTTAAAATAAAATCAAGTATGTCATACTCTTTTTTGGAGTATCATTTCTTTGATAAAAATAACGACGAAATTATACTATAAATAAATCTGTTTTATTACTGTTTTAACTATTTTTGAGTTTATAATATAAATTCTCAATTGGTAGTTATGGAGTATAAAATATATCTGGCAGGTAAGTTTATTGAAACCGAGAATAAACTTGATGTATACAATTCATATGACAACAGCTTGATTGGTCATACATTTTTAGCCAATAAGGATCATGTTGAAGAAGCTATAATAAAAGCTCAGGAGGCATTCAAAATTACATCAGAAATGCCATCGCATCAAAAGGAATCTATACTAACACAGATATATACTAACCTTAAAGCCGATAGAGAAAAAATGGCAACTATAATTGCCAAAGAGGCGGCTAAGCCAATTAAGTTTGCTCTTGCAGAGGTTGACAGATCTATACAGACATTTAAGATTGCTGCTGAGGAGTGTAAACGTATAAATAACGAATACTTCTCTATTGACTGGACAAAAGCGGGCGAGAATAAAGAGGGGTTTGTTAAATACGTACCTATTGGACCTGTATCCGGTATCTCTCCATTTAATTTCCCATTAAATCTTACTGCACATAAAATAGCTCCTGCCATTGCAACAGGTAATCCTATTATACTTAAACCATCAAGCTCTACCCCACTTTCGGTGTTGCTCCTGGCTGAGATAATAGATAAAACTGAACTCCCAAAAGGAGCCTTTTCTGTTCTACCATGCAACAGGGAAACAGGAAATATTCTTGTAACAGATAACAGGTTTAAAAAACTTACATTCACCGGATCGCCAGAAGTGGGTTGGGAAATGAAAGCTAAATGCGGAAGAAAAAAGATTACACTTGAGTTAGGCGGAAATGCAGCAGCAATTGTTGCTCCATCATGTAAGCTTGAAGAGACAATTAAAAAAACTGTATCGGGAGCATTTGCATACTCCGGACAGGTTTGTATACATCTTCAAAGAATATATGTCCACGAATCTATATTCAGTGAATTTACAACCAAGTTTATTACCGAAGCTAAAAAACTAAAACAAGGATCTCCTCTTGATAGTAATACTGATATATCTGCAATGATAGATATTAAAAATGCAGAAAGAGTTGAATCCTGGATTAATGAAGCCAAAAATTCAGGAGCCGAAATACTACTTGGCGGTAACAGAGACAATACATATGTTGAACCAACAATAATAACAAATACCACATCGGATATGAAAGTAAATAACCTTGAGGTATTTGGACCGGTTGTCTGTATAGAGAAATATAGTGATTTTGATATTGCTATATATCAGGTTAACCAGTCAGAGTACGGGTTACAAGCAGGAATATTCAGCGATAGCCTTGATGAGATAAACAGAGCATTTAATAATATAGAGGTTGGAGGATTAATAGTAAATGATGTTCCTACATTCAGAGTTGATCATATGCCATATGGTGGTGTTAAGAGTTCCGGATTAGGAAGAGAAGGTATAAAATATACCATGAAAGAGATGCTTGAACCTAAACTAATGGTTAGAAATTACAAATAGTTAAACACTGTCGGCATTTTTATCAACAATCCTTTTTTGGAACGTTTGTATTATTATCTTTGCCTTTTCATAAGCGCGAATAATGATTTTAGAATATATTGTCAGAGGTATTATAATTGGTCTATTGTCATCAATACCCTTAGGCCCCATAGGAGTTTTGTGTATACAACGAACTATAAATAAAGGACAAAAGAGTGGTTTTGTATCTGGTTTAGGCGCTGCTACAGCCGATACAATATTTGCTGCAATAGCAGGTTTCAGCCTCTCTTTTATAATAAACTTTATTAAAGAACAAGAAGAGATTATTCAGATTATTGGCGGAATAGTTATAATTTTTGTGGGTATAAAGATATTTTATAACAACCCTGTAAAACAACTAAAACGCAATAAACGAAAAAAGAACAAGGTTATTGAAGATTTTATATCAGTGTTCTTTCTTACCCTGTCAAATCCATTAACACTATTTTTTATACTACCTATATTTGCTACAGTAGGTGGTATTGAAGAAAAAAATGATTTAACACTTACAATATTAGTATTGGCAGGTGTATTTATTGGTGCTTCACTTTGGTGGTTCTCTCTTACATGGTCTGTAAATAGATTCAGAAAAAAATTCAGACTTAAGCAACTTTGGTGGATTAATAAATCAACAGGATTAATAATTACACTACTTGGTGTAGCTGCCGTTATTGAAGCTCTTTTATTTAAATAGTATTTTCTATTGCCTTAAACATCATCTTTTTGTATATTTATTATACAACATTGCAAAAAGATTATGTTTACAATTATCAACTTTAGAAATTTAGCATCAAGATACTATAGTAAGTATTCTGATAAAAACCACCAGGACTCATTAAACCGTAGATTATACATTCTTGTATTGGTACCTGTTTTTACAGCAATTCTTATTATGGGAATTGTAAACAACAATATCACCAATACAATAATTGGCGGTAGTCTGTTACTAATAGAGATAATTGCCTTCTCTATTGAAAAACTCTTTAAGAAATATGCCCTCTTTATAGGGTTACAGTCTGTAACTGTAATTCTACTTAGCTCTACGGTGTATTTTACAAGTCTGGAAGCATCAATACTGCCAATACTGGCATTAACATTTCCAATGCTCACTGTATTAAATGTAAAACGAATAAACATTCTTGTTTTACTATTAATTCTATTTGCATTGTCAAATGTAATTCCGGCAGTTATTACTGATCTCACGGCTACACCGCAATTTATGATTACTGCATTAGGATTTATATCAGTTGCACTTATAAGCTTTTCTTTAAGAAAAATTGAAAATAACAAACTTGATAATGCAAATGAACAGTTAAGTGAACTTATAAGAGAGATAGATTTTAGCAATCAGTTTATTGAAAAGGTATCTCATCAAATGCGTACCTCGCTGAATAATATTCATGTAATTACAAACATGATTGAGAAAGGAAACCTTGAGCAAAAACAGAAAGAACTTATAGAGACAATACAGTCATCTACTAACAATCTTGTTAATGTAGTTGAGAACCTAACAAAATCTACAGACAACAAATTAAGCTATGACAACTCTCTAATATCATCATTCAGCTTAAAAGAGATTATAAAAAGTACCATTAGATTATATACCTCGCAATATCTGAACACTGTAAAATTTAAGATTGGTATTGATAATGAAATACCTGACATGGTAAAATCAGATCCGTTTATAATAAAACAGATAATTCTGAATATTATTGAGACTATACTTAAAAATAAGCAGTCGGCAACATTTAATATTGATATAAATGTTAAACTACTTACTAAAGATAACAGGAACCTGAACACATTTATTGAGATTATATGTGACAAAAGCATTACTATTCCTGTTTCAATGAGAAATAAATTATATGATGAAAACAGTACTATTTCATCTGCCGACTATATAGAGTTGTTAGATCTCTCCTTAACCAACAAAATTGTAAAAAGTTACAGAGGCAAGCTAAACATTGCAATAAATCCGGGAAATGCTGTGTTTACATTTACATATCCTTTTGAAATTGATCAGAGAAGTAAGGGTGGTATGGTAAACAGTGAGGTTATAACAAAAGATATTAAACACAAAGAATCTGAGATATCTGAAAAAGCGGCACTAAAAAACTCAAATATACTTTTGGTAGAGGATAACCTAATAAACCAGAAAATAGTTATGCTGAGCCTGAAAAAAGTAGTTAAAAACATAGACATTGCTAATAATGGTAAAGAGGCTCTTGAAAAATTTGATAAAAACCAATATGATCTTATACTGATGGATATTCAAATGCCAATTATGGATGGTATGGTTGCTACAAAAAAGATTCGTGAAATTGAGAATACCATTGGTACACATACACCAATTATTGCTGTAACAGCAAATGCACTGTTGGGCGACAGAGAAGCATGTATAGAGGCTGGAATGGACGATTACATAAGTAAACCATTTAAGATAGATATCTTAATCAAAAAGATGTCTAAATACATTGTACATAAATTAGAGAACGAATCTACAAATAACTAAGAAATAAAGATCTGATAACTATTGACTAGTTATCAGAGGATAGTTTCAGAATATAATTTCCGTTTCCGGTTAATATTATCTGAAACTATTTTTTTATGCATACAGAGACAAACCACTGTACACACTCTGTTTGTTGTAATATGAGTTTAAAAATCATTGTCCAATACAAATTTTTAATCATCGCTATAAAGAACATATTTCTAAACAAGAATCACCCTCTATTTTATAGAAAATAAAAAACTTACACTAAACTCATATAGTAATTAGTTGATATAAATTAAATGGCTATTTGTTTAATTCATTATCTGAGATGTTCTTTTCAGCAGTTATGCTTTCCGGCGAATCATCACTAGGGTGCTCTGTGTTAAGAACAGCTTTAAATCCAACTGCCAGAACATCATCCACCTGATCATATCCACATATCCACTCATCAAACGTTCGAATAAACTCTTCCTTCTGCACATCTACAGACAAACGATAAAGTTTCATAAGCAGATGCCGGAATCTTCTATATTTAAACTTTTTACCATGTGGTCCACCAAACTGATCAACATAACCATCAGTTGACATATAGAATGTATGTGAATCTTTATAGTTAATTATATGCTGCTCAAAGCGACTACGCAGAGCACCTTTCTCATATCCAACAGAACGGCGGGCACCTTTAATTTCTTCAATAAGTCCATCCTCTATTTTATATAACGATATATAAGCACCTGAAAATTTAATCTGTTTCTGATCTTTATCTATAATACACAATCCAATATCCATTCCCTCTTTCATTGGCGATGTACCCTTCTTTGCACTAAACAAATCAGACATCTCTTTATGTATCATATTCAGCAATAAAGAAGGATCTGAAACAAAGTAACGTTCAATAACCTTTGATATAACCTCATGCGCAATAATAGATACTATTGATCCCGGCACTCCATGACCTGTACAATCAACAACAGCAAGCACAGTATCACGACCTTTACGCTGAACATACAAAAAATCGCCACTCACAATATCACGTGGCTTAAAAAACAGAAACGATTCAGGTAACAAAGCCTTCAACTTCTGCTCAGATGAGAATAGCGCCCCCTGAATGCTTTCAGCATAACGTAAACTGGAGGTGAGATCTCTATTTTTTACAATCAGCTCTTCATTTTCAGATTTCAACTCTTCATATAAAACACGTCCTTTTCTGGTTACAACAGAGAATTTATAGTGATATACCAAATGTCCGATTAGACCAACAACAAGTATAACTACAACAGAACTGGTTACAAAAACCAGTTTATCATTCAAATCTAATGTAATTGTACCTAAGCAGATAGTTCCATTAAACAAACTTGTAATGTTGTCAGACATTAAACCCAAGCTGTTATCTACCCAATTAGTAGAAATATTACATAAATATTCAGCTAAACATTTTAATAAAAAAATACACTCTGCCATTATACAGTTTTAATACTTACATTAATTTACAAAAAATTAATGTGTATTATCAGCAATTGCAGAGTTATTTTTAACAAGTACTTTAATGTTTTTTGATGGCGATTCAAAATTACTGCCTAAATTAAGCTCAGAAACGTAACTATCAACCACTGAGATTGTATCATCGGCAGATGTTACAACATTTGGCCAATCGCGCTTAAAACCATCTACAGTGCTGCTTTTAAATGTAGCATCAACAAATAGCTGATCTGTTTCTTGTTTTATAATAAAATCGCGTTTAGCATCTATATTAGATAAAATAAGCCATGCAATAATATTATCTGTCATACTCTCTGTTTCGGCATCAAGAACAATAACAAATTTAGCTGCTGTGGTAACATCTGAATCTACTAAACCTTTAATAATCTCTTTAGCAGATTGTCCTTTGCTTTTATCTACAGATATCAAAAGAAACGAGTATCCTTCTTTTATAAAATCTGAATTTACAGATACTATACTGTCAGATATTGCTGACACAGAATTTTCATCTACCTCTGCTGGTCTGTCATTTCGCTCAATATCACGATTCTCTTCAGTATACTTCTCTGTAAGATCAAAACAAGCCTTACTTCCATAGCCAAAACTATCACTAGAGTGATCTAATACATCAAGAGGTCCGTATGAGATGTGTATATCATTTACAGGTGATACTCTATCTGAAAACAACCTAAGAACAGCGTCTTTATTATATATATCTACATCTGAATCTAATACACAAAGAAGTTTGTTAAACATCATCTGTCCGGCTCCCCATAAAGAGTTTGCAACCTTAAGTGCTTGTCCCGGAAAAGTTTTATTTATAGACACCATTGTAAGATTGTGAGCTACACCAACCGGAGGAATAAACATATCCTCTATCTCCGGAAGCATTGTAAAACGAATCAATGGCAAGAATATTCTCTCTGTGGCTTTAGCTATATATGCATCCTCCTGCGGTGGTATACCAACAATTGTTGCCGGATATACAGCTTTACGCTTATGGGTTATACATGTAACATGAAACCTAGGATACCAATCGGCTAATGAATAGAAGCCTGTATGGTCTCCGAATGGTCCTTCCCAAATATACTCCTCTGCTGGATCTACGTAACCCTCAATAACAAAATCGCAATCTTCAGGTACCTCAAGATCATTTGTTATACACTTTACTAACGACACCTTTTTCTTGCGCAAGAATCCGGCGAGCATAAACTCATCTACATTATCAGGCATTGGAGCCGTAGCAGAGTAGGTATATACAGGATCGCCACCAATAGCTACAGCTACATGCATACGTTTACCAGCCTCTTTATACTGGTTGTAGTGTCGTGCACCTACTTTATGTCGGTGCCAGTGCATTCCTGTAAGATCCTTATCAAATATCTGCATTCTATACATACCAACATTTCTTATACCCGATTCAAGATCTCGGGTTATTACCATTGGCAATGTAACAAATCGTCCACCATCAGCAGGCCAGCATTTAAGAACAGGTATC
This sequence comes from Bacteroidales bacterium, assembly GCA_025210735.1. Lineage (GTDB taxonomy): Bacteria > Bacteroidota > Bacteroidia > Bacteroidales > UBA6680 > UBA6680. The sequence continues at coordinate 31,972 of JAOARD010000010.1, read as the reverse complement.
TGCGAAAGATCAGGCTCTTTACATATTACCTCCTGACATGCACCACGTCCACCCTTTGTCTTTGGCATCCATGTAGATACATCATAAAGTGTTGGCAATAATCTTAGTTTATCAAAAAGAGAGTTTGCTGGTGATGTAACCTTCTTAATCAATGACTCTATCTCCTCGCCAATTGAAATTACATCAGTACTGCTCAATGCCATTGCAATACGTTTGTCAGATCCCATTGCATTGGTTAATACAGGAAACTCTGTACCAGTATTCTCAAACAAAAGGGCTTTTCCTCCTCCCTCCTTCTTCGATTCTCTATCGGTAATCTCAGTTATCTCCAATTCTGGATTAACAAAGCGTTGGATACGCACTAACTCACCTTCGTGCTCAAGAGCACTAATAAATTCTGATAAACTCTTATATGCCATAATAAAAAAATGGGTCGTTAAACTTAACGACCCAAATGTAAATGTTTTATTTGATGAATTTGAAATTCTTACCTAAATAAGTAGCGCTATCGCCCAGATACTCCTCAATACGAAGTAGCTGATTGTATTTAGCAATTCTATCGGTACGAGATGCTGAACCTGTTTTAATCTGCCCTGCGTTAAGAGCTACAGCAAGATCTGCAATAGTAGTATCCTCAGTTTCACCAGAACGGTGGCTGATAATTGCAGTCATACCATTTCTGTTTGCCAGTGAAACAGACTCAATAGTCTCTGTAAGTGTACCAATCTGGTTTACCTTAATAAGGATTGAGTTACCACACTCCTTATCAATACCTTCCTGAAGACGCTTAACGTTTGTTACAAAAAGATCGTCACCTACAAGCTGTACATTCTCACCAATAGCTTCAGTAAGTAGTTTCCAACCTGCCCAGTCGTCCTCTGCCATACCATCCTCAATAGAGATAATAGGGTATTTATCAGTCCAATCTTTCCAGAATGCAACCATCTGCTCAGGAGTAAGTTTCTCTCCGGTTGACCACTTAAGGTGATATACATTCTCTTCAGGAATATAGTACTCAGAAGATGCAGGATCAAGAGCAATAAAGATATCTTTACCAGCTTCATAACCAGCATTTTTAATAGCCTCAAGAACTACACGAACAGCTTCCTCATTTGATTTAAGGTTTGGTGCAAAACCACCCTCATCACCAACATTTGTAGAGTGTCCCTCTTTCTTAAGAACAGCTTTAAGGTTATGGAAAACCTCAGTACCCATCTGTAATGCCTCGCTAAAAGTAGATGCACCAACAGGCATAATCATAAACTCCTGAAAGTCGATACTGTTATCAGCGTGTGAACCACCATTAAGGATGTTCATCATTGGTATTGGAAGAACATTAGCGTTAACCCCACCAATATATCTGTATAGGTGCTGTCCTGTTGTTTGCGCAGCAGCATGTGCTACAGCAAGAGAAACACCAAGCATTGCGTTTGCACCAAGGTTTGCCTTATTAGGAGTACCGTCTAGCTTAATAAGAGCCTCGTCAATTGTACGCTGATCGCCAACATACATTCCCTGAAGTTCTTTATTAATTACTGTATTTATATTGTTTACAGCTTTAAGAACACCTTTTCCTAAAAACACATTTTTATCGCCATCACGTAACTCAACAGCCTCATGAACACCAGTAGATGCTCCAGAAGGCACAGCGGCACGTCCAAGAATTCCATCAGTAGTAATTACATCAACCTCTACAGTAGGGTTTCCTCTTGAGTCAAGAATCTGACGGCCAGTAATATTAGCAATTTGCCCCATGATAAATAATTATTTTTAAAATTCTACCAAATTTACAAAAATAAATTTAGCTATAGTGAAAAAAAAAGGGAATAAGCTTGATGGCTTATTCCCCATATTTTTATGTTTGAAAACAAATTAGTCTTCCTTAGTCTCCTCAACCTCTTCTGCTTTTGTTTCTGTAGCAGCTTCAGCAGTTTTCTTTGCACCACCACGACGACTACGCTTTTTAGCTGCAGGCTTAGTCTCCTTAGCAGCAAGCATATTCTCGTTATAATCAACTAATTCAATAATACACATATCAGCGTTGTCACCCAAACGAGTTCCAGTTTTAAGAATACGTGTATATCCACCAGGACGATCAGCCACTTTAGCTGCTATTTCACGGAAAAGCTCCGAAACAGCAAACTTGTTTCTTAGGTGGCTAAATACTTCTCTCCTTGAGTGAGTAGAATCATCTTTTGATTTGGTGATCAAAGGCTCAACGAACATTCTAAGAGCTTTTGCTTTTGCTGTGGTAGTTTTGATTCTTTTATGTAGAATCAAAGAACTTGCCATATTAGCCAGCATAGCTTTTCTATGAGCACTTTTTCTACCTAAGTGATTGAATTTTTTTCTATGTCTCATCTCAGTTATTCCTTGTCTAATTTATATTTACTTATATCCATCCCAAATGTCAAGTTCTTAACTGCAAGAAGTTCGTCAAGCTCAGTAAGAGATTTCTTACCGAAGTTACGGAACTTAAGAAGATCATTTTTGTTATACTTAACAAGATCTCCTAAAGTATCAACATCTGCAGCCTTAAGACAGTTCAGTGCTCTAACAGAAAGATCAAGATCAACAAGTTTAGTCTTCAATAGCTGACGCATGTGAAGTACTTCCTCATCAAACTCCTCGTTAGCCATCTTCTCATCAGAATCAAGAGAGATCTTCTCATCTGAAAATAACATGAAGTGGTAAATAAGAATCTTAGCTGCCTCTTTAAGAGCATCCTTTGGATGTATAGATCCGTCAGACTCAATTTCAAAGATCAACTTTTCGTAGTCGGTCTTCTGCTCTACACGGTAATTCTCTACAGAATACTTAACATTTTTGATAGGCGTATAAATAGCATCGATTGGAATTACACCAAACTCTGCTTCAACAGATTTATTTTCATCGGCCGGAACATATCCCCTACCCTTGTTTATTGTCAACTCTATCTGAAGTTTAACATCAGACTCCATTCTACAAATAACATGGTCAGGATTTAGCACTTCAAAACCACTTAGGAATCGATTTAAATCTCCAGCCTTAAACTCTTCCTGGCCACCGATGGTTACAGTAACTCTTTCTGAATCAGACCCCTCAACAATACGCTTAAAACGTATCTGCTTAAGGTTAAGAATAACTGCTGTTACATCTTCAATAACACCAGGAATTGAAGAAAATTCATGCTCAACACCCTCAATTTTAATATTGGTAATCGCGTAACCCTCTAAAGAAGAGAGCAGAATCCTACGTAAAGCATTCCCTATGGTTATACCGTATCCTGGTTCTAACGGACGGAATTCGAATTTACCGAATTGCTCATCGGCCTCTACCATGATTACCTTATCAGGTTTTTGAAATGCTAATATTGCCATAAAATCAATTATTAATATTTTACTTAGAATATAATTCTACGATTAATTGCTCTTTAATATTCTCAGGAATCTCTGATCTCTCAGGAACATTAAGGAACTTACCAGTCATTGTATCTTTATCCCACTCTAACCATGACGATGAAGTGTGACGGCTAGTAGATAAAGAATCAGTAATTGCTTCAAGAGATTTTGATTTCTCTCTAACACCAATGATATCACCGGCTTTTACTGTGTATGAAGGTACATTAACAACATTACCATTAACAGTAATGTGTTTGTGAGTAACAAACTGACGTGCTGCAGCGCGTGTAGGAGCAACTCCTAAACGATAAACAACATTGTCTAAACGACACTCTAGCATCTGGATTAATACCTCACCGGTAATACCTTTACTACTAGAAGCTTTTTTAAACATAGTACGGAATTGCTTCTCTAATACTCCGTATGTATATTTTGCTTTTTGCTTTTCTAAAAGCTGAACCCCGTATTCAGAAACTTTTCTTCTTTTCTTACTAGCTCCGTGTTGTCCCGGAGGATAGTTTTTCTTTTCAAAAGCTTTATCCGAACCGTAAATTGGGTCTCCAAATTTCCTGGCTATTTTCGACTTTGGTCCAATATATCTTGCCATTCTTCCTAAATTTTAAACTACTACTTAATTTAATAATCCCAAATTATACTCTTCTGCGCTTTGGAGGACGACAACCATTATGTGGCAATGGTGTAACATCAACGATCTCTGTCACTTCAATACCTGCGGTATGAATGGTACGGATGGCTGATTCGCGACCTGATCCCGGGCCTTTAACGAATACTTTTACTTTTCGCAATCCTAAATCGTATGCAACTTTTGCGCAATCTTGGGCTGCCTGCTGAGCCGCATATGGGGTATTTTTCTTACTACCTCTAAATCCCATCTTCCCAGCTGATGACCATGAAATAACTTGACCACTATTGTTTGTCAATGAAATGATTATGTTATTAAATGATGCATGTATATGCGCCTGACCAGCAGGTTCTATTTTAACAACCTTTTTTCTAGTGTTTGCAGACTTCTTTGCCATAATCTAACTCTTATTTAGTAGCTTTCTTTTTGTTAGCAACAGTTTTTCTCTTACCTTTTCTAGTACGAGCATTATTCTTTGTGCTTTGACCTCTTACAGGTAAACCAACACGGTGTCTAATACCTCTGTAACATCCAATATCCATTAATCGCTTAATGTTCATTTGGATTGAAGAACGAAGTTCTCCTTCTACTTTGATATTCTCGTTGATCTCTTTTCTGATGTTTTTAATATTCTCATCAGTCCAGTCTTTAACTTTTACGTTAACATCAACACCAGCTATATCCAATATCTTCTTTGCAGAACTTCTACCAATTCCGAAAATATAGGTCAAAGCTACTTCACCTCTTTTATTTTTTGGTAAATCAACACCAACTATTCTAGCCATAAACTATTAATAATTAAAGTTCAAAGTTAAGTAAATTATCCTTGACGTTGTTTAAACTTCGGATTTTTTTTATTTATAACGTAAATTCTACCTTTACGCTTCACGATTTTACAATCAGCACTACGCTTTTTAACAGATGCTCTTACTTTCATTTTATGTGAATTTTATTTATATCTAAACGTAATTCTACCTTTAGTTAAATCATACGGAGACATCTCTACTTTAACCTTGTCTCCAGGAAGAATTTTAATATAATGCATACGCATCTTTCCTGAAATATGAGCTGTAATAACGTGCCCATTCTCCAATTCTACTCTGAACATTGCATTTGACAATGCTTCAATAATAGAACCATCTTGCTCAATCGAAGCCTGTTTTGCCATCTTTGTTAATTTAAATTTAATGTTTTTTCAATAAAATCAAATGTGGATAATATCTCACAATTATCCGGTTGAATCAATACAGTTAACTCGTAGTGCGCTGATGGTTTCCCATCTGCTGTGCGAATAGTCCAGCCATCACTATCCTGTTTAATTTTTCGCGAACCTGCATTTATCATCGGCTCAATGCATATTACAGTTCCGCTTTTCAACTTACCACCACGACCTTTGCGCCCATAATTAGGAACTTCAGGTGACTGATGCAGGTTTTTTCCAATACCGTGCCCTACAAGCTCATGTACAACAGAAAAACCAGCATTTTCAGCATGATTCTGTATCGCACTACCAATATCGCCTAAACGGTTACCAGTAAATGCTTGTTCAATTCCCAAAAATAGTGACTTTTTTGTTATTTCTAAAAGTCTATGCTTAAAAGCATCTATTTCTCCAACCGCAAATGTGTATGCTGAATCTCCGTAGAACCCATTTAAACGTGTTCCACAATCAACAGATACAATATCACCCTCACGTAAACAATAATCTGAAGGTATACCATGTACAATCTCATCATTAACTGAAGTACACAAGGTTGCGGGAAATCCGTTATACCCTTTAAACCCTGGTACTGCACCATGATCCCTGATAAACTCCTCCGCAACCTTATCTAGCTGCAAAGTAGTTACTCCGGGTTTTATACATTTAGAAACCTCTGCCAGTGTTTTTGACACCAGCAGAGCGTTTTCTTTTAAATAGATAATATCTTCTTCAGATCTTAAATTCATTATAATGGCAATTACATTCCTGATTTACCTTTAATACGTCCTGATTTCATTAATCCATCGTAATGACGCATTAACAAATGACTCTCAACCTGTTGTAGTGTATCAAGTACAACACCAACAAGAATAAGCAAAGATGTACCACCAAAGAATTGAGCAAACTGACTGTCTACTTTAAATATCATTGCAAAAGCAGGCATAATAGCAACTAATGCAAGGAATATTGATCCTGGTAGTGTAATGCGAGACATGATAGTATCTAAAAACTCAACAGTTTTCTTTCCTGGCTTAACACCCGGAATAAATCCACCATTTCTCTTCATATCATCCGCCATTTGAGTAGGATTGATGGTAATTGCAGTATAAAAGTATGTAAAGATTATAATAAGCAAGGCAATAGTCAAGTTATACGCAAATCCTGTATAATCAGAGAACATTACTCCAATCCATGATGTAGCTTCAAAATTACCTAACATCATTGGGAACATAATAATTGCCTGAGCAAAAATTATCGGCATAACTCCAGCCGCATTTACCTTTAGTGGAATATACTGACGTACACCACCATATTGCTTATTTCCAACAATACGCTTAGCATACTGCACCGGAACTTTTCTGGTACCTTGTACAAGTAGGATTGATCCTACGAATATAAGGAAAAGAATTAAAATCTCAACTAGGAACATTACTAATCCACCTGCTCCAGGCTCAGCAACTCTCGATGTCCATTCAGCACCAAGTGCAAAAGGAAGACGAGCTATAATACCAATCATAATGATAAGTGAAATACCATTACCGATACCTTTGTCGGTAATTTTCTCACCTAACCACATTACAAACATAGTACCAGCAGTAAGTATTACAACAGATTGTATCTGGAAGAATAATCCACCAAGAACAAATGCTGAAGGCTCAAGCTGTACATGTAAGTTAGCCAAGTATGATGGCGCCTGAACAAGTAGGATAATAACAGTCAGATACCTCGTAATTTGATTGATTTTGCGTCTGCCACTCTCACCCTCACGCTGTAAGCGCTGAAAGTAAGGAATAGCAATACCTAATAACTGAACCACAATAGAGGCAGAAATATAAGGCATAATACCCAATGCAAATATTGAGGCATTCGCAAATGCACCTCCCGAGAACATATTTAACAGTCCTAATAGACCATCAGCTGTCTGATCTTGCAGAGCAGTAAGCTGATTTGGATCTATACCAGGAAGTACAACAAACGAACCCAATCGATAAATAAGTAAAATTCCTAGGGTGTAGAAAATACGATTACGTAATTCTTCGATTTTATAGATATTCTTTATGGTTTCAATTAGCTTCTTCATCAATTTATAGTTTTATGGCTGTTCCTTCTTTAGCTTCAATTGCAGCAATAGCTGACTTAGAGAATGCGTGAGCTGTTACCTCTAATTTAGATGTAATTTCACCATTTCCTAAAATCTTAACTAAACCGTTTTTAGAAACCAAACCAGCATCAACTAAATCTTGAACTCCGATTGCATTAGCACCTTTCTTTGTAGCTAGTGCTTGTACAGCATCAAGGTTGATAGCTTTATACTCTACTCTATTGATGTTTTTGAAACCAAACTTAGGTACTCTACGCTGTAAAGGCATCTGACCACCTTCGAAACCGCGCTTAGTTGAATAACCTGAGCGGGACTTAGCACCGTTCATACCACGAGTAGATGTACCTCCTCGTCCTGAACCTTGTCCACGTCCTACACGCTTATTGTTCCTAACAGATCCTGCAGCCGGTTTTAAGTTACTTAAATTCATATCTTAAAACTTTTTTTATTTTTCAACTCTAACTAAGTGTTTAACTTTATTCACCATTCCTAGTATGTTTGGAGTATCCTCCTGCTCTACTGTATGGTTAATATGTCTTAATCCTAAAGCATCAATAGTACGCTTCTGATCTTCAGGACGACCAATCTTGCTTCTAATCTGAGTTATTTTGATCTTAGCCATAATTATTAATATTATTTATTAAACACTTTATCAAGACTAACCCCTCTTAGTTCAGCAATTGTGCGAGCATCACGTAGTTCAAGTAATGCAGCAAAAGTTGCTTTTACAAGGTTATGAGGGTTTGAAGACCCTTTAGATTTAGCCAATACATCAGTTACACCAACGCTCTCAAGTACGGCACGCATTGCACCACCGGCTTTTACTCCGGTACCATGAGAAGCAGGCTTCATGAATACACTAGCACCACCATAACGCGCATACTGCTCGTGAGGGATAGTACCTTTATATATTGGAACTTTAACAAGATTCTTCTTTGCATCTTCGATACCTTTAGCTATAGCAGTGGTAACTTCATTAGCTTTACCAAGACCACAACCTACGATACCATTTTCATTTCCTACAACTACAATAGCTGAGAAACTGAAAGTACGTCCACCTTTTGTTACTTTTGTAACACGCTGAATACTAACTAATTTATCTTTTAGTTCCAGATCGCTTGTCTTTACTTTTCTAATATTTGTCATAATTTCTTAGAATTTAAGTCCACCTTTTCTGGCAGCATCAGCCAATTCTTTAACACGACCATGATACAAGCATCCGTTACGGTCAAACACTACTTCAGTGATACCTGCTTCTAAGGCAACCTTAGCAGCTTTAGTACCAACTAAACGAGCTTGCTCGCACTTAGTAATACCCTTGTTATCAGCGATCTCTTTATCTAATGAAGAAGCAGAAACTAATGTTTTGCCCTCATCATCGTTGATTATTTGGACGTAAATACCTTTGTTACTTCTGAATACTGACATTCTTGGAGTGCCAGTAGCACCATATACTTTTTTACGTATACGTCTCTTAATTCTTTCTCTTCTTTGATTTTTCGCTAAAGCCATTTCTTTAATGTTTAAATCTATTTAACATTAGCTGATTTACCAGCTTTACGACGTAATTGCTCACCAACGAAACGAATACCTTTTCCTTTATAAGGCTCAGGCTTACGGAATGAACGAATCTTTGCAGCAACCTGTCCGATTAACTGCTTGTCGCAACTAGTTAAAGTAATAATTGGGTTAGCACGCTTCTCAGTTTTTGCTTCCACTTTTACTTCGTTAGGCAACTGGAAATGGATTTCGTGTGAAAAACCCAGAGCCATTTCCAAGATTTGACCTTTGGCTTCAGCTTTATAACCTACACCTACAACTTCCATCTCGATTTTGTACCCTTTTGAGACACCATCTACCATGTTGTAAAGTAATGCACGGTATAATCCATGCAATGACTTATGGCGCTTAGATTCTGTAGGTCTTTTTAATACCAATACGTTATCCTCAACGCACACTTCGATATCCGGATCTACCTTCTGGTGCATCTCACCAAGAGGCCCTTTCACGCTCACCACGTTGTCCTTTGCGACATTAACTGTTACTCCGCTAGGTAAGTTTACAGGTAATTTTCCTATCCTTGACATTGAAACTTATTTTTTAATATACGTAACATAAAATTTCACCACCCACGTTTCTACGCTTTGCTTCTTTTCCTGTCATAACTCCTTGTGAAGTAGACATTACAGCTATACCAAGACCATTAATAACTCTTGGAATATCCTTAGAACCAGCATAACGACGTAGACCTGGCTTACTCACTCTTACAAGCCCTTTAATGGCTGACATCTTATTCTTTGGGTGATACTTTAAAGCTATCTTGATAGTACCCTGAGGTTTCTCATCAATAAATTTATAGTTTAAAATATAACCCTGATCAAATAAAATCTGAGTAACAGCCTTTTTGATATTTGAAGCAGGAACATCAACTACACGGTGTCCAGCCATAATGGCATTTCTAACTCTAGTTAAATAATCTGCTATTGGATCAGTAACCATTTCTTATTCAATTTAATTATTTTACCAACTTGCTTTCTTAACACCTGGGATAAGACCTGCAGAAGCCATCTCCCTAAAAGTAATCCTACTTAAACCAAACTGACGCATATATCCTTTTGGTCTTCCTGTTAGTTTACAACGGTTGTGCAAACGAATAGGGTTAGAGTTTTTTGGTAATCTTGCCAATCCCTGGTAATCACCTTCCTCTTTTAACTTCGCTCTTTTCGCGGCATACTTAGCAACTAATTTCGCACGTTTTACTTCGCGTGCTTTCATTGATTCCTTAGCCATAATTAGTTATTCTTTTTAACGTTTTTAAAAGGTAAACCAAATTCACGTAACAAAGCAAACCCCTCTTCATCTGTTTGTGCAGAAGTAACAAAAGTCATCTGTAATCCCATGATCTTACTGACCTTATCAATATCAATCTCCGGGAAGATAATCTGCTCGGTAACACCTAAGCTATAATTACCTCTACCATCAAACTTCTCATTAATACCTTTAAAATCACGAATACGAGGAAGAGCAACACAAATTAATCGCTCAAGAAATTCGTACATACGATCTCTACGTAATGTAACAGTAACACCAATTGGCATACCTTTACGTAGTTTAAAGTTTGAGATATCTTTCTTAGAAAGAGTTTGAACAGCTTTCTGACCTGCAATAGCAGTAAGCTCATTTTGAGCAATCTCTATAAGCTTCTTGTCAGCTACACCTTGTCCTAAACCCTGGTTTATAACAATTTTCTCCAAACGAGGTACCTGCATCACTGTCTTATAACTAAATTCCTTAGTTAAAGCAGCAATGATCTCCTCATCGTACTTTTTCTTTAGAGTTGTTACATAGCTCATTACTTAATCTCCTCTCCTGATTTTTTAGCGTAACGCACTAATTTGTTATTATCATTTAATCTTCTTCCAATCTTAGTTGCTTTTCCTGTTTTAGGATCAACAAGGTTCAAATTAGAAATATGTATAGGAGCCTCTTTCTTAATAATTCCTCCTTGAGGGTTTGCTGCATTAGGTTTAGTATGCTTTGAAACCATATTAACACCTTCTACAATAGCACGCTCTTTGGCAATAAGTACCTCAAGTACCTTACCCTGCTGTCCTTTGTATTCACCAGCATTAACAATAACTGTATCCCCCTTCTTAATGTGCAATTTCTTACTCATCGGTTTCTTTTTTATAAATTATAGTACCTCAGGCGCTAAAGATACAATTTTCATATGACTATCGCGTAGCTCACGAGCAACAGGGCCAAAGATACGAGTTCCGCGCATCTCACCAGCTGCATTTAGAAGTACACAAGCATTATCATCAAAGCGAATGTATGAACCATCAGCACGACGAATCTCCTTTTTAGTACGAACTACAACTGCCTTTGCAACAGTACCTTTTTTAACATCTCCTGAAGGTAGAGCACTCTTTACAGTAACCACAATTTTATCTCCAATTGTGGCATAGCGTTTACCAGTTCCTCCAAGTACACGTATACACAATACCTCCTTGGCACCACTGTTATCTGCTACTGATAATCTGGATTCTTGCTGTATCATAATTACTTAACTCTTTCGATAATTTCAACTAATCTCCAACGCTTATTTTTACTTAATGGTCGCGTTTCCATTATTTTTACGGTATCACCAATATTGCAAGTGTTTTCTTCGTCGTGCGCAACAAACTTTTTAGTTTGATTAACAAACTTACCGTATATTGGGTGTTTTTTCTTACGCTTAACAGCTACAACAATAGATTTCTCCATCTTGTTGCTAACAACGATTCCGATACGCTCTTTTCTTAAATTCCTAGTTTCCATTTCAGAATAATCGTTTAATTCCCGTTTAATTGACGTTGACGTAATTCAGTCGCCATTCTTGCAACATTTCTTCTTGTCTCCTTGATTTTCATAGGATTATCAAGCGGAGACACAGCATGATTAAGTTGCATACGAGTCATTAGATTTCTTTCGTTATCTAATTTCTCTCTCAACTCCTTTGTAGTCAACTCTCTAACTTCTGAACTTTTCATGTTTTACTCAATCATTAATTTTCAACATAATCGCGTCTTACGACAAACTTTGTAGTAATAGGCATTTTCTGAGCAGCTAAACGCAATGCTTCTTTTGCCACTTCGTAAGGCACTCCTTCAGCTTCAATTAGAATTCTACCTGGAGTAACTGGAGCAACAAATCCTTCTGGTGAACCTTTTCCCTTACCCATACGAACCTCTGCAGGCTTCTTAGTAATAGGCTTGTCAGGGAAAATTCTGATCCAAATCTGACCTTCACGCTTCATATAACGAGTAACTGCCTGACGAGCAGCCTCTATTTGTCTACCGGTGATCCAAGATGATTCCAGAGCTTTAATACCGAATGATCCGAATGCAAGTTGATTACCTCTCTGGGCATTTCCTTTCATTCTGCCCTTCTGCATTCTTCTAAATTTCGTTTTTTTCGGCTGTAACATCTTTACTTAATTTTTTAAGTCCTATTTTCTTCTTTTCTTAAATCCTTTACCCTTCTGCTGAGTCTTAGCTCCAACATTAGGCGACAAGTCACGCTTACCATAAACCTCGCCATTACAGATCCATACTTTCACACCAATAACTCCGTATGTTGTATGTGCCTCTGCTAAAGCGTAATCTATATCAGCTCTTAAAGTATGTAAAGGTGTTCTTCCTTCTTTAAATAGTTCAGCACGAGCCATCTCTGCTCCACCTAAACGTCCAGAAACCTGAATCTTAACACCTTCAGCACCCATTCTCATAGTACCAGCTATAGCCATCTTTACTGCACGACGATAAGAAATTCTGCCTTCAAGCTGACGAGCTACATTATTTGCTACAATTGTAGCATCTAATTCAGGACGCTTAACTTCAAAGATGTTAATCTGAACCTCTTTTGTTGTAAGCTTTTTTAGCTCCTCTTTTAGTTTGTCAACCTCTTGACCACCTTTACCAATAATAATACCCGGACGAGCAGTATGTACGGTAACAGTAATAAGCTTTAAAGTGCGCTCAATAATAATCTTAGAAACGCTTGCTTTGGCCAAACGCGCCTTCAAGTACTTACGAATCTTATGATCCTCGAACAACTTATCGGCATAGTTATTTCCACCGTACCAGTTAGAATCCCATCCTCGGATGATTCCTAATCTGTTCCCTATTGGATTAACTTTTTGTCCCATTTACTATTATTTTGTATCGTTATTAACTAAACTATCTACTACAATAGTCACATGATTAGATCTCTTTCTAATTCTATGTGCTCTACCTTGAGGAGCTGTCTGAAGTCTCTTAGTCATTCTTGCAGAGTCTACAAAGATCTCTTTAACAACTAAGTTACTATCCTCTAATCTAACTCCCTCGTTTTTAGCTTGCCAGTTAGCAACAGCTGACAAAACCAGCTTCTCAACTTTTCTGGAAGCCTCTTTTGAACTGTAACGTAGCAAATCAAGCGCACGATTCACTTCAACGCCACGTACCATGTCTGCCACTAAGCGCATCTTGCGTGGAGAGGTAGGACAGTTACGCAACACTGCAAAGCTTGACTGCTTCTTCTGTTCCTTTAACTGGTTCGCTCTATTTCTTTTTCTTGCACCCATTGCAAATAATCTATTTTATTTCTCTTAATATTTTATTTCTTCTTACCACCGTGACCTTTAAAAGTACGAGTTGGCGCAAACTCACCTAATTTGTGACCTACCATGTTCTCTGTAACATAAACAGGAATAAACTTATTTCCGTTATGTACAGCAATAGTATACCCCACAAAGTCAGGAGAGATCATAGAACGACGTGACCAAGACTTGATCACTGATTTCTTGCCCGATTCAGCCATTTCTAGAACTCTCTTCTCTAGCTTAAAATCAATAAACGGACCTTTCTTTAACGAACGACTCATAACTAAATGCTTTTATTCAATTATTTTTTTCTTCTCTCTACGATGTACTTATTAGAAGCCTTCTTAGGATCACGAGTCTTGTATCCTTTAGCAGGTACTCCTGTGCGTGAACGTGGATGTCCACCTGATGAACGACCTTCACCACCACCCATTGGGTGATCAACCGGGTTCATAGCAACACCTCTAGTTCTTGGACGACGGCCTAACCAACGGCTACGTCCCGCTTTTCCAGAACGCTCTAATGCGTGATCTGTATTTCCTACAGTTCCTACAGTAGCTTTACAAGTAACAAGTACCATTCTTGTTTCTCCCGAAGGCAACTTGATAATTGCATATTTACCATCACGAGAAGTCAATTGACCATAAGCACCAGCACTACGAGCCATTACTGCTCCTTGTCCCGGACGTAACTCAATATTATGAACAATTGTACCAAGTGGGATATCAGATAAGAATAGTGCATTTCCTACTTCAGGAGTTGCATCCTTACCAGACATTAGTTTTTGACCAACCTGAAGACCATTTGGAGCAACGATATAACGCTTTTCTCCATCAGCATATACAAGAAGAGCAATGCGAGCAGTACGGTTTGGATCGTATTCTATGCCTTTAACAACAGCAGACATTCCGTCTTTATCACGCTTAAAGTCAATTACACGATACCTTCTTTTGTGCCCACCACCCATGTAACGCATGGTCATTTTTCCAGAGTTATTACGTCCTCCGGATTTTTTTATTGGTTCCAAAAGTGATTTCTCAGGTGTGCTTTTAGTAACGCTATCAAACGCACCTATAATTTTATGTCTCTGACCTGGTGTAACAGGTTTTAACTTACGTACAGCCATTTTTCTTAAATATTGCTATAAAAATCAATCTTATCTCCTTCAACTAACGTAACGATTGCTTTTTTAAAGCTGTTAGTTTTTCCGGCAAGAACTCCAGCTTTTGTAAAGCGTGTCTTTCTCTTACCTCCATAACGCATAGTGTTTACAGCAGTAACAGTAACATCATACATCGCCTCAACTGCTTTTTTGATTTGATGCTTATCAGCTGTTTTCTCTACTATAAAACCATATCTGTTTAGGCTCTCACCTAGATCCGTTAGCTTCTCAGTAACGATAGGTTTTAATAAAATTTCCATTCTTTATTAATTTACTAGTTACCTAAAATATTGTTAACCACCTCTAATGAACTCTCTACGAATACAACGCGATTAGCATTTAGTACATCATAAGTAGTTAAATCAGAAGCAGTAACAATATTTATCTTACGTAAATTACGCGCAGACAAATATATGTTTTTATTTGGTTCTGATAAAACTATTAGAGACTTTTTATCAGCCAATTGCAGGCTCTCTCTAAACTTTATCATATCCTTAGTTTTTGGCGCGTCAAGATTAAAATCTTCAACTATCATGATTGAATCTTGCTTTGCTTTATATGTTAAAGCAGACTTACGTGCCAAACGCTTAACTTTTTTGTTAAGTTTAAAGCTATAATCTCTTGGCTCTGGTCCAAAAATACGACCACCACCACGGAATAGAGGTGACTTAATGCTACCAGCACGTGCTGTACCAGTACCTTTTTGTCTTTTCAATTTTCGTGTACTACCGGTAATCTCAGCTCTTTGCTTAGACTTATGAGTTCCCTGACGATTATTGGCCATAAATTGCTTTACATCTAAATAAATGGCATGATCGTTAGGCTCTATGCTGAAAATCTCCTCTTTTAGAGCGATTTTCTTTCCGGTATCTTCTCCTGCGATATTAAATACAGATAGTTCCATTACTTCTCAATGATTAAATATGAACCTTTAGCTCCTGGTAATGATCCCTTAACTAATAATAGATTGTTCTCAGGTATTACTTTAATAACCTTCAAGTTCTCAACCTTAACACGTTTTCCACCAGTACGACCAGCCATTCTCATACCTTTAAATACACGTGCAGGATAAGATGCTGCACCAATAGATCCCGGTGCTCTAAGTCTGTTGTGCTGTCCGTGAGTGGACTGTCCAACACCACCGAATCCATGGCGTTTTACTACACCTTGAAAACCTTTACCTTTTGAAATACCAGTAACATCTACCCATGCAGCATCGTCAAAAATATCAACGCCTACTGCATCACCTAATTTAAGATCTCCATCAAAATCAGCATCAAACTCAACTAATTTTCTCTTAGCTGTAGTATTTGCTTTTTTAAAGTGTCCTAACATTGGTTTTGTAGTGTTCTTCTCTTTTTTGTCATCAAAACCTAACTGGATAGCTTCGTATCCGTCTTTTTCAACTGTTTTGATTTGAGTCACAACACAAGGACCAGCCTCAATCACAGTGCATGGTATATTCTTACCCTCGGCACTGAACACGGATGTCATTCCGACTTTTTTTCCAATAATTCCAGGCATTTTTCCTAAATCTTTACTTAATTATCAAACTTTAATTTCTACTTCTACCCCACTAGGCAACTCTAATTTCATCAATGCATCGATGGTTTTTGGAGTAGAACTGTAAATGTCCAATAAGCGCTTAAAAGAGCTTAACTGGAACTGCTCGCGCGATTTCTTGTTAACGAATGTCGAACGAAGTACTGTGAAAACTTTACGGTGTGTAGGAAGAGGAATTGGTCCACTTACACTTGCACCTGTAGCTTTTACAGTCTTAACGATTTTTTCCGCCGACTTGTCTACCAAGTTGTGATCGTACGATTTTAACTTAATTCTAATTTTTTGGCTCATCGTTTACCTCTTAGTTATTTATTTTTTAATCCGTTTACTTCTTCAATAACCTCAGTAGCTAAGCCTTTTGGAACCTCCTCAAAGTGTGAAAACTCCATTGAGCTTGTAGCACGACCTGAAGTAATAGTACGAAGAGCTGTAACATACCCGAACTGCTCTGCTAAAGGTACTTTAGCTTTTACAACACGAGCTCCTGCTTTACTATCCATACTTTGTACCTGTCCACGACGTTTGTTAAAGTCAGCGATTACATCACCCATACTCTCTTCTGGAGTAACAACCTCAACAGTCATGATAGGCTCAAGTAGAACTGGATTAGCTTTTGGTATAGCATTACGGAATGCCATCTTAGCAGCTAATTCAAACGATAACTGATCCGAGTCAACCGGGTGGAACGAACCATCAATAAGTGTTACCTTAAGACTATCTACGTTAAATCCGGCAAGTACACCATTTAACATTGCCTCTTTGAAACCTTTCTCTACTGAAGGAATGAATTCTTTAGGGATGTTACCACCCTTAACCTCATTAACAAACTGAAGTCCTTCTTTTCCTTCGTCAGCTGGCTCAACTTTAACAATGATATCAGCAAACTTACCACGTCCACCACTCTGCTTCTTAAATACCTCACGGTGCTCAACAGAACCAGTGATAGCCTCTTTGTAAGTAACCTGTGGTTTACCCTGATTACACTCTACCTTAAACTCACGCTTAAGACGATCAACAATAATGTCAAGGTGAAGCTCACCCATACCACTAATTACTGTTTGTCCTGTAGCTTCGTCTGTTTTAACTGTAAATGTAGGATCCTCCTCAGCAAGCTTAGACAAACCAGTACCTAGTTTATCAAGATCTTTCTGAGATTTTGGCTCAACAGCAATACCGATAACCGGATCCGGGAAATCCATTGATTCAAGAACAATAGGATTAGCCTGATCACAAAGAGTATCTCCTGTACGGATATCTTTAAATCCAACAGCAGCACAGATATCTCCTGCCTCAATCACCTCTTTTGGATTCTGCTTGTTAGCATGCATCTGGTAAAGACGTGAAATTCTCTCTTTGTTATCGCTTCTTGTATTAAATACATACGATCCTGCCTCAATCTTACCTGAGTAAACACGAACAAATGCTAAACGACCAACAAATGGGTCTGTAGCAATTTTAAATGCAAGAGCAGCTAATGGCTCTGTAGCATCTGGTTTACGTATAACTTCCTCGTCGGTTCTAGGATTAGTTCCTGTAATGTCATCAACATCAACCGGGCTAGGAAGGTAAGTTACAACAGCATCAAGAAGAGTTTGAACTCCTTTATTCTTAAATGCAGAACCACAAAGCATTGGTACAATAGACATATCAATTGTAGCTTTACGGATAGCTGCATACGCTTCTTCTGCAGTAATGCTCTCTGGATCTTCAAAATACTTCTCAAGCAATGCCTCATCATACTCAGCTACGCTCTCAAATAACTTCTCTCTCCATTCAGCAACCTCATCTGCCATCTCAGCAGGTACATCAACATACTCAAATGTCGATCCCATCTTCTCATCATCGTGCCAGATAATACCTCTGTTCAAGATAAGATCTACAACACCTTTCAACTCTGCTTCTCTACCAATTGGCAACTGCAGAGGCACCGGATTAGCACCTAATTGATCCTTAACCTGCGAAACAACGCTAAGGAAATCGGCACCAGAGCGGTCCATTTTGTTAACAAATCCAATTCTTGGTACATTGTATTTGTTAGCTTGTCTCCAAACTGTCTCTGACTGAGGCTCAACACCACCAACTCCACAGAAAACAGCTACTGCACCGTCTAATATTCTCAGTGAACGCTCTACCTCTACGGTGAAATCCACGTGACCCGGAGTGTCAATGATGTTAACCTTATACTCCTGGTCTTCATATTTCCAGAAAGTAGTAGTTGCAGCAGACGTAATGGTAATACCGCGCTCTTGCTCTTGCTCCATCCAGTCCATTGTAGCTGCACCATCATGCACCTCTCCAATACGGTGAGTCATACCAGTGTAAAACAAAATACGCTCTGTAGTAGTTGTTTTACCTGCATCGATATGCGCCATGATACCGATGTTTCTGGTAAATTTCAAATCTCTTGTCTTAGCCATTTTTAATCCTACTAAATTGTGGTTAAATTAAAATCTAAAATGAGCAAATGCTTTGTTGGCTTCAGCCATACGATGCATATCCTCTTTACGCTTGAAGGCACCACCCTCTTCATTGT
Source organism: Bacteroidales bacterium (assembly GCA_025210735.1). Classification (GTDB taxonomy): domain Bacteria; phylum Bacteroidota; class Bacteroidia; order Bacteroidales; family UBA6680; genus UBA6680. The sequence goes on along the minus strand of JAOARD010000010.1, from coordinate 13,265 downwards.
AAGCAGCAATTACTTCAGCACCCAACTTCTCGCTCATTGATTTTCCGGCACGCTTACGCGCAAACATAATCATGTACTTAATACTTAAAGACACTTTTCTTTCCGGACGAACTTCCATTGGTACCTGAAATGTAGCACCCCCCACACGGCGACTCTTAACCTCAACCTGTGGAGTAACATTTTCTAGAGCTTTCTTCCATATCTCTAGTGGAGTCTTATCAGAATCTTTCATTCTTTCCCCTACAAGTTCCATTGTATCATAGAAAATCCCGTAGGCCAAACTCTTCTTTCCATCAACCATTAAGTCATTAACGAATCTTGTAACCAAAACATCATTAAATTTCGGATCTGGTAACAAAATCCTCTTCTTAGGCTTTGACTTTCTCATTGCTTCTTAAAGATATTATTAATTAATTACTTCTTTGGACGTTTAGCACCGTACTTCGAACGACGTTGCTTACGACCTTCCACTCCTGATGCATCTAATGCACCGCGAACAAGGTGGTATCTTACACCAGGTAAATCTTTTACCCTTCCACCACGGACAAGCACTATTGAGTGTTCCTGTAAGTTGTGACCCTCTCCCGGAATATAGGCGTTAATTTCCTTTCCGTTTGTCAACCTTACACGAGCTACTTTACGCATAGCTGAGTTCGGCTTCTTTGGAGTAGTAGTGTACACTCTAACACAAACTCCACGTCTCTGAGGACATGAATCAAGTGCCGGAGACTTACTTTTCTCAACAATCTTGCTTCTTCCTTTTTTTACTAACTGCTGAATTGTAGGCATATAAATACTACATTTAAATATTGAAATATAATTACAATTTTGGTTCGCAAAGGTATGTTTTTTTTTAAGAAAGTACAAAGATTACTCTTTTTTTCTCATTTTATGCGATTTACACCACATTTCAACCCCGTTTTCAACCCTCAGCAGAGAGGTAAAATCACCTTAAATCGGCAAATTTTGGAGCTGTCACAACTGCCTTTGACCAAAAGCGTTGCGAATTTACATATTATTTATGACAAAACACTCTAATTACTAAATAAAAACGACCTTTTTCACAAAAAAGCAACATCTCATTTATCTTATTTATTGCATATTATAAATTCAGACTATAACAAATAGCAAACTCGTACAATAAACCGAACAATGTTATAACACTTAATCATGTATTTCAGGTTTTATATAAGGTTGCACTGCATATTCATGCGGTAAAAATTGCAAATAATAAAAATATTACTACATTTATACCCGCTCCAAAAAACCAAGGAGAAACCAATTTTTAAATACAACTAATAAATTTCTTTATTATGAAGAATTACAAAACTAACGAGATCAAAAACATTGCACTTCTCGGTAGCGCCGGTTCAGGAAAAACCACGCTTGCCGAGACTATGATGTTTGAAGGTGGTGTGATAGACCGCCGTGGAGATGTAGCCGGTAACAATACTGTATCTGACTATCATAAAATTGAACATCAATATCAGAGTTCAATATACTCAACAGTGTTGTATACCGAGTTCATGAACAAAAAACTTAATATTCTTGACACACCAGGATCTGACGATTTTGTTGGTGGTGTTATTACCGGAATGAGAGCAACTGATACTTCTGTAATGCTTATTAATGCACAACATGGTGTTGAGGTTGGTACAGAAATTTTAAGCAGATATTGCGAGGCTCGTAAAAAGCCTGTTATTTTTGCTATTAATCAACTTGACAGCGAAAAAGCTAATTTTGACAATTCAATTGAGTCGTTAAAAACACGATTTGGAGATAATAAAGTTGTACTTGTACAATACCCTATTAACATAGGTAATAATTTTGATGCTATTATTGATGTACTTCTTATGAAGATGTACAAATTTAAAGGCGATAACGGAGAGCGCGAAATTCTTGATATACCAGAAGAAGAAAAAGAGAGAGCAGAAGAGCTCCACAATATATTAGTAGAATCAGCAGCAGAGAATGACGAAGCCCTTATGGAGTTATACTTTGATAAAGGTACTCTGAATGAGGACGAGATGAGAAAAGGAATTGCCGCAGGTATGTCTGCACGATCACTTTTCCCTGTGTTCTGTATATCTGCACAAAAAGATATGGGTGTTAAACGTCTTATGGAGTTTATTATTAACGTTGCTCCATACCCGGATGAGGTTGTTTTACCATCGGCCGAAAATGGTACAGAGGTAAAATGTGATGCTAATGGACCTGTATCACTATTTATATTCAAAACATCTATTGAGGAACACGTTGGAGAGATTAACTACTTTAAGGTACGTTCAGGTACTCTTAAAGAGGGTATGGATCTTATTAACTCTAACAATCACACAAAAGAGCGTCTGTCGCAACTTTATATAGTTGCTGGTAAAAACAGAGAAAAAGTAACTCAACTTGAAGCAGGTGATATAGGAGCTGCTGTTAAGTTAAAGAATACAAAAGCTAATCATACACTTAATGATCCTGGCAACGAGTGGAAATACGGATCTATAAAATATCCTGAACCAAAGTACAGAACTGCTATTAAACCAAAAGCAGAAGGTGATGAGGAGAGATTAGGTGAAGCACTTAATAAAATTCACGAGGAAGATCCTACAATTACTATTGAGTACTCAAAAGAGCTTAAGCAGATTATTGTTTCGGGTCAGGGTGAGCACCACCTTAACATTATGAAGTGGCGTCTTGAGCATGAGTTTAAACTTGAGATAGAGTTTATTGCTCCTAAGATTCCATATCGCGAAACAATTACTAAGATATCTCAATCGTCGTATCGTCATAAAAAACAGTCTGGTGGTGCCGGACAGTTTGGTGAGGTACATATGATTGTTGAGCCGTATCATGATGGCATGCCTGCTCCTACATCGTTTAAAATTAACGGACAAGAGTTTAAGATGAACGTAAGAGGTGAAGAGACTGTTGAGCTTCCTTGGGGTGGTAAATTAATATTCTACAACTGTATTGTTGGTGGTGTTATTGATACAAGATTCCTTCCTGCAGTACTTAAAGGTATAATGGAGAAGATGGAGCAAGGACCTCTTACCGGTAGTTATGCTCGCGATATCAGAGTATCATTATACGATGGTAAGATGCACCCGGTTGACTCAAATGAGATATCATTTAAACTTGCCGGACGTAATGCATTTAAGGATGCCTTTAGAGAGGCTGGTCCTAAGATTATGGAGCCAATATATGATGTTGAGGTTCTTGTACCGGCAGATTGTATGGGTGATGTAATGAGCGACTTGCAGACACGTAGAGCTATTGTTCAGGGAATGTCCAGCGAGAGTGGTTTTGAGGTGTTAAAGGCTAAGGTACCTTTAGCTGAGATGAACAGATACTCAACATCATTAAGTTCGCTTACAGGAGGTAGAGCAACATACTCAATGAAATATGCTGAGTATATGCAGGTACCTGGCGATGTTCAGGAGAAACTACTTGCTGCTTATGTAGATGAATCAGACGAATAACTTAGATAAATTAACTTAAATTAAGGGTACTGTTTTGGCAGTACCCTTTTTTAATATAAAATCCCCGGCACTCTCTTATATCTAATCATTACTCGCAAAATAATTCGGACAATTTCAATAACATAACCCTTCATCTTATCACTGTTTAAAACAACAAAACGCAGTTTGATATAAAAAAATGAAATAATTGTGCATCATTATTAAAACTGTTCGTCATAGCTATGTGTAGATCTAATATTTATTAGGCACATATTAATAATATAAAGTGGTTATTATAAAACAACATAACTATAGTAGCTGTTAATAATTACCCGGAACATAAAAAGAACAGTTAAAATAATGAGAATATTTAGGAATAAAATATATGTACTGAGTCCTAACATGCTGTTGCTGTTAAAGCTTGCTATGCCAATAATAGGGTCGTCGTTATTAATAATGGCATTTAATTTAACAGACATGATATGGGTTGGTAAACTAGGTAGTAACTCTGTTGCTGCTGTTGGTACAGCCGGATTCTTTATAAACCTTAGCTGGGCGTTATCGTCGTTGGTGGTTATGGGTAGTAGTGTAAAGATATCGCATATGATAGGTGCCAAAGATATGGTTAAGTCCGGTAAGTATGCATCAAACGGCCTCATCGGAGTAGCGGTAATGTCGGTAATATACAGCTCGTTTTTATACATTACAGCACCACAACTAATAGGATTCTTTGCTCTCGATTCGCAAGAGGTTATTGATATGTCTGTATCCTATCTGCGTATTAGTGCATTTGGTGTGGTAATAAATATGATAAACATACTACTCATTGGTATAATAAATGCGCACGGGTTAACAAAGTTATCATTCAAATTAAGCTTTATTGGTACCTTAACAAATATTATACTCGACCCTCTGTTTATATTCTATTTTAAACTGGGTATTGACGGAGCTGCAATAGCAAGTATTATTGCACATACCTTAACTCTATCATTATTCACCATACACATAAGAAAAAATCAGGGTAAATATTTTGGCAGAATCAGGCTGATATTTAATAACCTAAAAGAACAGCTAAAAATTGGTTTGCCAACCTCAATTCAGCGGGTATCATTTATACTTATATCAATAGTACTTGCACGTATAATTGCAGAGTGGGGACATGTTGCAATAGCGGTACAGAAGATAGGTGTGCAGATAGAGTCTATTACATTTATGCTTACAGGGGGGCTTACTCAGGCAATGACTATTGCTGTTGGTCAGCAATTTGGTGCCGAAAACTACGACAAAATTAAAGGGATATATCGCGAAGGGTTAAAACTATCAGTAGCAATTGGTATGGTAACCACAACAATATTTCTGGTTGTGCCTGATATACTGTTCAGGGTGTTTGTTAACGAAACAGAAACAATTACCATGGGAGCAGACTATCTGCGTATACTGGCAATATCGCAAATATTTATGTGTCTTGAGATGATTACCGCCGGTGCATTTAACGGATTAGGAAGAACAGATATAACAGCTAAGGTGAGTGTTATATTCACCGGATTAAGAGTACCTATGGCATATCTGCTTGCAATATACACAATACTGGAACTTAATGGTGTCTGGTTTAGTATAACTATAAGCAGCATATTTAAGGGTATTATACTATTTTTACTATTCAGAAGTATATTCCGGAAGGTAATGAACAGACAAAAAACGCTTTAATTATTAACAACAGTTGAACAGGATTTTTTGAAGATGAACAAAGCATGAGAACGGATATTATGCCAGTTGCATCTGACAATTGAAAAGAAAAAACAGACATATGAAGAGTACAACATATAGCAACTATTTAAACAATCTGTCGGATATTATTAAGGAGAACAGTTTTGGAGATCTTCTGAAAGAGGGACTTTTTGGTATTGAGAAAGAGAATGTGAGGGTTGATACTGACGGAAAACTATCAATGACTCCGCACAATGTGTTGTTGGGTAATAAAGAGACAAACCCATACATTACAACCGACTTTTCCGATTCGCAGGTTGAGATGATTACACCTCCGCTCCCATCAGTTAATGAGGTACATGGTTTTATAGAGACTATACACGACATTGTAACCGATAGTATTGGCAACGAACTGTTGTGGCCACAGTCTACACCACCAATACTACCAGACGAAAATGATATTCCTATTGCCAGATATGGTAAAGAGAAGATAAAAAATGAGATTTACAGAGAGGATCTGGCAAAAAAGTATGGTAAAAAGAGACAGATGATATCTGGTCTGCACTTTAACTATAGTATAACAGACAGATTTGTTACTCAGTTGCAGAGCAAACATTTTAAGGATATAACAAAACAGCAGCTAACAAACGATTTATATCTGCGTATTACACGCAATTTTATGCGATACAGATGGCTTATTGTTTGGTTATTCGGACAGTCGCCAACATCGCACGATACTCTTGTTGTTAAATCACTACAAACAGGCGAAGACAAAAAACTACAATGCAAAAAGGGGGTTAGTACACGTACATCGCCATACGGATACAGAAACAGAAAAGATTATTATATAGATTACACCTCGCTTGCTACATTTAAGCAATCTATACAGGATCTTGTTGATACAGGTGAATTACAGTTTGACAAGGAGCTATATTTGCCAATACGCATTAAGTTTGATCCGGAAGAGGAGATATCGCACCTTGAGGTACGTATTCTTGATCTTGATCCGTATGAGAAATCTGGTGTATCTAAGGTAACGCTGCATTTTCTGCATATATTCCTTATGTACTGTCTGCTAAAAGAAGAAAACAGTGCTTTCTCTGAAGAGGAGCAGCTAACATCTACAAAGAATCAGGATCTGATATCGTGCTTTGGAATGGATGCCAATACAAAACTTATGGCAGACTCACCTGTTACACCAGATCAATGGTCGGCACAAATAATGAACGATATAGAAGATACACTTAATCCGCTAAATATAATATCAGATAACGAGTATGCTCAGGCTATGAATATTGCATATAATATTAGCAGAGAGCATAACAAAAGCAGGGTATTCAGATTAAAGAAGGAGATTGAGGAACAGGGATTCATCAACTTCCATCTTAATAAAGCTCTTATATATAAAAACGAGAGTACACAAAAGGCTTATCGTTTTCACGGATTCGAAGATATGGAGCTATCGACACAACTGCTGATGAAAGCTGCCATACGCAGAGGTATAAGCATAAAGATTTTAGACAGAAAAGAGAACTTTATATCACTTGAGAAAGCAGATAAGAAGGAGTACGTTATGCAGGCAACCAGAACATCGCTTGATCCGTACAACTCTGTTCTGATGATGGAGAACAAGGTGGTAACAAAAAAGGTACTGCAAGAGGATGGTATAAATGTTCCGGGTGGTAACGAGTATTATAATACAAACAGAGCAAAAAGCGACTACATATTCTTTAAGAACAGAGCTATAGTTGTTAAACCAAAATCTACAAACTTTGGTATTGGTATAACAATATTAAAAGAGAATAATAGTAAAGAGCTTTATGAGCGTGCTGTTGAGATGGCATTTGAAAACGAAGACTCAATTCTTATAGAGGAGTTTATTCCGGGCAAAGAGTTCAGAATATTTATTATAAACAATAAGGTTGTTGGAATACTGCATCGTGTACCTGCTAATGTTTGCGGCGATGGAAAAAGTACAATAGAACAACTTGTAGATATTAAGAACAACGACCCTATAAGAGGTAAAGGTTATAAAACCCCGCTTGAGAAGATTGCCAAAGGTGAAGCCGAAGAGATATTCCTGAAAACACAAGGATTAGATTTTAACTATATACCTGAAAAGGACGAAGTGGTATATCTGAGAGAGAACTCAAATGTTAGTACAGGTGGCGATAGTATTGATTATACCGACGATGTACATATAAGTTATAAACAGATTGCTGAACAGGCTTCAAAATCTCTTAATGTAAATATCACCGGTCTTGACATGATAATTAAAGATCATACCGTTGCTGCAACAGCCGATAATCATTCAATTATAGAGATGAACTTTAATCCGGCAATACATATACATTGTTACCCTTTTGTTGGTAAAAACAGATATCTGAATGAGAAGATTCTGGATGCTTTAGGGTTTGAGAATGATTAAAACATTAATTCAGCCTCTTATTGTTATATACTATAAGAGGCTGCTATTTATTTACAATTCAGATACTCTGTAATAACTCCAGTATTTTGCCAATATCTCTCTTCTGTCCACGAGATTTAACATTCTCTGCAATCGCAATTGGGTCTCTGTCAAATTTGTCTCTTATTTTAATATCAGCACCACTATCTATTAACAGCTTTGTTGCTTCATAATCGCCCTTTATTATTGCTTGCTTTAAAGCTGTACGATTCATAGAATCTATCTCATTTGCATCTGCACCCGATTTAAGCAACAGTGCCAACATAGTTTTATCACTACTCTGAATTGCACGAGATACCGTTCCTTCAAGATCTGCTCCGTTATTAACTAACAGTGTTGCTATATCAATATTATTTCTGAGTACCATAAGATGAATTGGTCTCATTTTTCCACTACTTAATGATAACATGCTATTTACATCCCAACCGGACTCTATAAGTTTTTTTATTTCATATAAATTCTCATCAGTAAACAGATCTGAAAAGTCTCCATGTCTTTCGTCCGGAGTCTCTTTCATATTAGCAATAAAAGAGTTGAAGTTATCTGCTATTTCAAATATGTTTTTGTACTGATCTCTCCTAACATCATTACCTTCTTCGTGCCACCAAAAAAACACCTTATCTCTATACACTCCATCTATGTCTAATATAATCTGATTACCTAATGCATCAGAACCTATTGTAATAAACTCATCAGGAATTACATTTTTAAATAGAAAAGATTTCTTACGTAAATCAAACATATTATCATCACTATATATACCATACATATGGTGTAGTACCGATTCGCCATAACCCTTGGCATTAAACACAGCATTCTCAACTCTACATCCATTATATTTTAATAGAAACCTGCAATAATCATCCGGTAACTTTATTCCTAAATCTATCTGCAAGAGTTTAACTGAACTATCAGAAGCCTGTTCTTCATGCATAAATATCTTCACTGTTATTCTGTTTTTATTTAACGGGTTACAACTACTATTTTATCTGTTCATTTTATAATCAAGTACAGAGTCCTTACAATCGTTTGATTTCATACTCAACTATATCTGGTATTCTTCTACTATACCTTGTCTTTACCTCTAAAGCAAAAAACTCAGTTACTAATTCTCTTACTCTCTCCATTTAAGTATTAATATCTTATATAATTTTTAAATCATCCACAGTGATTTGCATATATTTCATTTTAAATGGACAGAAGGAACTTCGCATAATATCATTATAGTGTATGTGAATAACTTTTCTCTTGCTCTATTTTATATGTGATCTGCATTGTAATCTTTAAGACTATTCTCCTTTTGTGGAGCTTCTATTTTTTTTATCTCTACAACATTACCAGGGTTAATTACTTTATGTGAATTGCTAACATTGTTAAACCACATATTTTCACTTTCATTAAAGTGGTCATAATCTACGATCTTTAATCCTATATCTGTATCTGCTATATAATAACTTCTTATATACTTGTGCTTACCACTCTCTTCGTCACCACTAACATAACACCTGTAAATAGAATCGCCTTTAACTATACGTTTTATTGCATCTCCACACTCAAACTTTGTATATCTCTTTATCTGAAAAATAGTACGCTTTGCAACACGAGATAACTTAATCGGTGCAAAACTTCTAAAATCATCATCATCAAACATTCCTCTGGTTCTGCCAAATGAAACAAACGATAATATTGAATGAAAGAAAACAGATGGTTTACTTCCAATAGTAATAGCCTCTTCATCTGAGATATCTAAATCCCAACACGCTATATTTGCATTGTACTCAGCATTAATAAAATCTTGAATTAAATCTACTATATTATTCATATGTCTAAATTTGTCTTTTAAAGGTCATATGGAACTCGCATTTATAATCATCTCCGTGTGTGTGAATGACTATTCTCATGCTTCGTTTCATTTAATTATTAGTATTTAACCTCAATCAACTCAATATAACAACCGGAATATGCAAAAGAATAGTTAATATCTATTGCACTATTTGCGAATGGTAGTAATATATTAATGAAATGCCGCTTTGACTTTGTAAATGGTTTATCATTTACAATATATAGACCTATATTTGAGTGCTAATAGAATTAATTTATGGACAAAGAGATAAATGAGTACTATTTACCTCTGCTGAAATATATCAGTAAGAGGGTTAAAAACAGACATGATGCAGAAGATCTTACACAAGATGTTTTCTACAAACTATCTGTTGCTGATAAATCGGACATTGGTAATCTGAAAAGCTGGATATATACAATTGCCAGAAATAGTATTATTGACTACTACAGAACAAAAAAAGATAACACAACCACATTAGACGATACATATATAAGCGATAACTCAGCACCCGAAGCATATGATATTGCCGAATTAGGACGATGTATAGTACCCTTTATTGAAAAACTACCTGAAGATTACAAAACAGTTATTACACTATCTGAGCTTGAAGGTATACCACAAAAAGATATTGCAACTATCTTAAATATGAACTACACCACTGTAAGATCTAGAGTACAACGTGGCAGAGCTAAACTGAAAAAGATGTTTACCAACTGTTGTTCGTTTGAATTTGACGAGAAGAGAAACAGACATACTCTATCTGCTAAGCCTAAAAAGATATAACCGATTTATATCATAATAACCCAAAACTATATACTGTCTATCCAAATCCTTTTACAGATAAACTCATCCATAATCTGCTGTGCCGATTCATTATCAATTGCCATATTATTAATAACAACCTCTACCCTCTTTTTACCTCTTCCCTGATTCTCTACAAATATCCGGTCTACCGCAATATATTGTACATTCTCATCTTTATGGTAGAACAGGTGTATTTTAGAGTATCTTATACCCTCACCACCACTAAGGTCTTTAATTGCCAACAGAGCATTGTCTTTAAGCTCACTAACAAACTTATTTACTGCTGCAATTGATTCAAAATCGTCATAAAGAGTATATTTAGGATACCACCTACCCAGTAATTCTGAGAACGGAGCAGGCTTTAATCTGAGCATAGATATTATTGGTAAACCTACAATAATAACCGCTTCTGCAATCCATATTAATGTAAGAACAAAACCTTTAAATGTTATCCCCATTGCAGTCCACGAACCATAATGGTTAATATCTGCTACTGCTTTTATGAAATTATCAGGATAGGTAATCCAGTGAAGGTTAGCAAGAAACTCATAAAGCGTTGGAAAACCATCCTGAAACAGTACCAATATAAAAGCACTCCACTGAAAATACATTGCAAACAGCCCTATAACCAACCCAACAATTAACCTGCTACGTCGGTTTCTGTTGTTGGTAAGTTTAACCAATATTCTGACTATATAGCCCAGTATTATACCAAAACCAAAGGTTACCAAAATGTTTACATATATAATTGGCATTGCATAAGTTACCATTGCATACAGATAACCAAGAAAAAGTGAGAGAATAATACCAATACCTACAGATATAATTAAACCAAGATGGTTTACCTTCATAGACTCTTTATAAAACATGCCATTACTATCCATGTCAACTTAAATCTAGGGTTTAATATTTGTTTAGCTGATATCTCTTACACTCAGAAATACCGTGTACAATTATAACAAAAAGTTCCATAAACTGTACTATATGATTTGTTATATCTTACTTTTCTTAATTATAACTTAACCACAGAAAATTAGATCTATCAAGTAAACGCAGAATAATGCGCAGCTACGTAGCAGAATACAAATACCAACCAAAAGAACCAAATAATTAGATATTATACAAAACAACGATAGACTCGCCGCTTAAATAAGGTTGGGGAGTTTTTCATTTGTCAGATGGAACTCCGCATTGTAATCATTCTCGTGAATATAAAAACTCCTTCTCATGCTTCGTTTCATCAGGCATTTTATGTTGAAGGAATGTATAAACATCAAATCTGAAATCAGGCAATAAGGCTAATTTACCATTAACACTTACTAATGTTTTACTTCCTTTGGCAATACCTTTTATTGCTCCCTTTCCTAATCTCAGTGCTCCTCCTGCAACAGGCATAAATGCTCCTGATCCGTAAATGCGGGCATTATGTCCAATAAATTGCGTGCTTTTGCTGAATAATTCGGAATATCCAGCAATTGTTTAATTATATATTTTTCTCAAAATAATCAAGTGCATCCTTGTAGTCTTGAAGCATTTTCAATAATTCTTTTGTTGGAATCTCTGCAACAAATTCACCATGATACTCTAGTATTGAAATTTCTTTCTCAACCATTAATTCAAAGACTTCCCTCCCCCAGCTGTAACCGGACTTGCCTTCATTAATTGCTATACTACATGTGTTAATACCATCTTGAATTTCAGATAAACTCATCTGATAAATTTCAGTAAACATTAAATTAAAATCTGCATTATCAGCAGATATATAAGGCTTTATATTAAACATATTTTTATCATTTTTTAGGAAAAAAAGAACCTATATAATCTCTATTATTATCATAATAAAACTGAATTTCAACTTTTCCATCTATGGAATAGCCATAATGCAGTTGGTCATTTGGGTTATTAACATTTACTTTTCCATGATTATTTACTATTGCATGTTCTACTTCTTGTTTAATTCTTGCATTACTCCAATTTTCAGGAAAAAATGAAGACGTACCGCCTAATTTACCTGACTCATACTCAACGAATCTACCATTAATTTTTACATACTCTTTATTATTTATGTAAATAACGGGTTGACCTTCATATACTCCCCCTTGACCTAATGATTTATTTTTGACAGTATAAGAACCTCCATTATTTTGTACATATTCCTTTAAAGCATTTTCAGAGTGACATCCTTTAAATCCCTCCATCTGGAAGCTTTGTCCATTTAATGTTTTCGACTTTGGAAAGAATGTACCATCTGTTTTTGTCTCAACTTTTAGAACATGTGGCTCTTTTGCTAATACTTTATTTGTTACATCATCAACCTGAACCCAATTTGTATGTCTTGTCCTTCCAGTTCTTAATCTCCAATTATTATACCCCCGGAAATTATCAATCTCATCTAGATGCTTGGAAGCATCTGTTAATTCATCAATATTTGTTTTCAACGAGGAGCCTGCCTCATCCAACACCTTCCACGCATCAACCAATCCCGGATTAGTCTTAATACCTTCAAAGAACTCTTTAGCAAATTTAGGATTTTCCTTTAAATCTCTAGACAATTTTAGTAATAGATCGTCACTCCAACCACTAATCTGTGATAATACCTGTATTCGTCAATTTCCTGATTTAACCAATAGTTCTGCTAATTGATCATCTATCTTATTGGCATCAATACCTGCTCCTATTATTTCATCATGATATTTTACTAATGCATTACTGTTTGGGGCATACTCCTTTAGTAAAAGAACCAGTTCTTCATTAACCATTCTATTTGATTCAACAAGAATAAAAGAGCCTTCTACCCATTTAAATACAAGTTTCCCTTGAATGAGTTTATTTAAAATATTTCTGGTAATTTTTAACTGTATATCCGTAATAAGTCATAATCCTGTAATTGCCGCTATAACAAGCCTATCAAATAACTTTTCTCCAAAATATCTTCTATTCAACTTGTATACAAACTCATTAAGATATAACTGGAGGTACTTACCTTTAATTTTGT